>JANQQW010000352.1 GCA_028284885.1 Planctomycetaceae bacterium | reverse complement strand
GCGGCTGCCGTCGTCGAGACTGTCGCGCCAGCGGGCGAGGTGGTCGAGGCAGACGACCGTGCCGCGGGCGACGGTCGTCAGCGGGTCGTCGGCGATGCGGACCGGGATGCCGAGTCGTTCGCTGGTGAGCCGGTCGATGCCGCGGAGCAGGGCACCGCCGCCCGTGAGGACGACGCCCGTGTCGGCGAGGTCGGCGACGAGTTCCGGTTTGCACCGTTCGATGACGGTCCGGATGCAGTCGAGGATCTCCTCGAGGGGGGCGGCGAGTGCCTCGCGGACGTCCTCGCTGGTGACGACCGCCTTGCGGGGGATGCCGGCGACGGTGTCGAGCCCGTTGACGGAGGCGGTCAACTCCTCGTCGAGCGGGTAGGCGCTGCCGATCTGTCGCTTGAGGTGCTCGGCGGTCTGCTCGCCGATGCGGAGCGAGAACTGCTGTTTCAGGTAGCGGACGACGGCGGCGTCCATGGCGTCGCCGGCGACGCGGATCGAGTCTCCGACGACGACGTCGCCGAGGGAGAGGATGGCGACCTCGGTCGTGCCGCCGCCGATGTCGCAGACCATGCTGGCGACCGGCTCGGAGATGGGCAGTCCAGCGCCGATGCTGGCCGCCTTGGCCTCGTCGAGTAGGTAAACGCGACCGGCCCCCGAGCGCTCGGCCGAGTTGAAGACGGCCCGGCGTTCGACCGGCGTGATGCCGCCCGGGACGGCGACGACGACGCGGGGACGAAGGCCGCGGGTGGACTGGCGGGCCTTGCGGACGAAGTACCGCAGCATCGCCTCGCAGAGCTCGAAGTCGGTGATGACGCCCTTCTCGAGCGGGCGGACGGCGGTGATGCCGTCGGGCGTGCGGCCGAGCATCTGGCGGGCGAGCTTGCCGACGGCCGTCCCCTTGCCGAGGACGCGTCGGGTCCCCTTCTCGAGCGCGACGACGGAGGGCTCGTCGACGACGATTCCCTCACCCTGCACGGCGACGAGTGTGTTCGCCGTGCCGAGGTCGATGGCGAGGTCGGGGCAGAGGGCCTGTCGGAGCCGGCTCAGCATCCGTGCCGAAACCCGTTGACGACTGGGACTTCAGACGAGTCGGGCGGAGCGCAGAGGGGATCGCCGGCCCGGGACCGTCAAACGGCCCGCGTTGTAGCGGCGAACGGGAAACGCCACAAGACGTGGTCTGGCCTGCGGTACCGGCTCAGCTTCCGGCCGGCAGCTCCCAGCCGTAGCGGGAGAGTTCGACGGCGAGGAAGGTGATCCCGGTCAGCAGGGCCCCCACGGCGACGAACAACAGGGCGACGTAGACGTCGGCTTTCGGCTTCTCTTTGGCCATCGGGCTTCTCGAATGTGCGGTTGCGTTCGCTGGCGGTCTGCGTCGATCAGGTGCCCAGCTTGGTGGCGACGTTGTCGCCGCGTTCGATGGTGCCGTTCTTCGCCTTCTCGACGACCGCACCGACGGCGCGGTCCGGGGTGACGAGGACGAGTTCGATCTTGCCGAGGTACTTGCTGTCGCGGGTGCGGAAGACGAAGAGCTCGTCGCCGTCCTTGAGTCCGTCGTCGGAGCCGATCGAGACCTCGATGAGGACGGAGGCGCGCGTCTTCCGCGTGTTGAGCACGAGCCCCTCGACGGACGGCGGCGGGGCGTCCTTCCGCTGCGGCTTCGCCTCGGGGTCGCCACCGAGCTGACGGACGAGTTGTCGGACGCGGGCGTTGTCGGTCAGCAGGTCGTTGTACTTCCGCTCGACCTCCTTGAGGGTCTGCTCGAGGGCGAAGGCCTCGTCGGATTTCTTACGTCGCTCGTCCTCGAGATCGTCGATCCGTTCCTGAGCGCTGAGGTAGACCTCGTTGAGGAGGCTGCTGGTCGTCTGGGCGTCCTCGCGGGCCTGGGTGGCGAGGTCGGTCTCCGTGACGGCGGTGATCAACTGACTCTCGCGGTTCGCGTTCTGCTTCTGCTCGTTCTCCATCTGGCGGATGGCGTCGTCCCGTTCTGTCTTCAGCGTCTGGGCCTCGGCGACCTTGGCCTCGGCGGTGGCGAGCCCCTGTTCGACGAGGTCGCCCTGCTGGTCGAAGGCGAAGGCCGGGTCGGCGTTGGAGGCGACGCCGAGGGTCGTGCGCGCGAGGTCGTTGTACTTGCGGATGGTCGCCTTGCGGGCCTCGTTCTCCCGGGTGACCTCCTCCAGCTTGGTCTGCGTCGCCTCGTACTGGGTCCGCCACTTGGTCTGGAACGTGTAGACGGCCCCGGCGAACGCCATGAAGCAGATGCTGAGGACCAATTGCAGGACGACGAGCAGCTTGCCGACGAAGGTCATGACCGTTTCTCCTCGTTCCGTTCTCTCGTGTTCGTTCGGCTCGTCGTCTCGTCAGGCGGCCGGGGCGGTCGCGACTCGGCTCTGAAGGCGGTCCCGGCGGGCCTTCAGTCGGGAAATCTCGCCCAACATGATCGTCAAGCGGTCTTCGAGCAGCTCTTCGTGAGCGATGATCCGCTCGGTCTCGGCGATCAGCTCCTCGATCTGCTGCTGCAGCCGTTGGGCGTCCTCGCGGCGGGCCTTGAGCGTGGCCTGCGTCTGGACTCCCTGCTCGTTGACCTTGGCGGTCTCGACGGCGATCGCGGCAATCTGCTCGGCCTGCTGGTCGAGCAGGTACTGGAGCGTGGCGGCCCTGTTCTCGAGCGCCTGGCGATCGACCTCGATCCACGCCTGCAACTGGTCGAGTTGGTCTTGCAGCTTCTTCGTCTCGTCCGAGAGCTCGCCGATCTCGGCCCTCTGCCGGTTCTCCAGGTCGCTCCGGGCCTTCACGATCGCCTTGGCCTCGAAGAGCATGCCGCCGGCTAGCTGTTCGTCACCCCGGCTGGTCGACCAGGAGACGACCTCGCCCTCGGACCGCTTGAAGGTGTACCCCTCGCGGAGGAGCAACTCGTCGCGCCGCTGGGCGAACCAGTTGGGGCCGCCGACGAGCATGGCCGAGACGAACCCGAGGAACGCCAAGCTCATCGTCACGACGAGAACGGCCAACACCTTGCTGACGCTGGTCATGGTCGGTGCCGGGATGCTGTTCGGGAGAGTCTTGGAAACGGAAACCAACTCGACCGCACGGCTTGGAGGGAACGGTGCGGGGCGAGAATTCGGCGAGGTGCCGGACCCGGCTGCGTTCCACCAATCCCTTCGGGCGCGATCAACCGTGCGAAATCGAGTCTACCGGTGGCGAGAATCGGGTGTCAATCACCTATCGGCTGCCTCCGAACCACGTCGGTCGTCCCGTCCGTCCCCCCCTCGTGAGCGCCAGAGTCCGTGCGACCGCAACCCCGTCCGTCAGGGGGAGTCACTTCAGAAGCACGACGCGCGGCTGGCGTGTGAGCACGGCTTCGGCCGGACTCGACCGTGCGAGGTGAATCTTGCGCGAAGAGTTGCCTGACGCTGTTGACGCTGTTGGGATTGCGATAGAGTGCAGCCGCGCAGCGACGGGCCGTTTCCGCGGCTCCCTCTCTGAACGTCCTACCGACGGGCTGCAGCGTGCGTTCGTCCCCCAGGCGGGCAAAGTCGAGTTCGACGAGCGGACGACGGCTGGGCCCAGTCCAACGACCGGGAGTTTCCGACCCGTGAGCACGACGACCGAGTCACGAGACCTCTCCTACGCGTACGAGGAGTCGGGACGGACGCCGGTGATCACGCTGAAGGCCGAGATGGCCCAGCAGCCACTCGCCCAGGTCGAAGAGGCCGGCAACGCCATCATCGAGCGAATCCGGTCGCTGAACCCCGCCAACCTCGTCGTCGATCTCACCGAGCTCGAGTACATGGGCTCCGCCATGGTCGCCCTCATCGTGCGGCTCTGGAAGCAGATCAAGGACAAGAAGGGGCACAAGATGGTCGTCGCCGTCAGGGCCGACGGCGTGCTCGAAGTGCTCGAACTGGCCCGACTGACCGAGTACTGGACGATCACCGAGACCCGCACCGAGGCCCGGAAGGTGCTCGGCCTGAAGGCGCCGAAGTCCGGCACGCCCGGCTCCGGCCCGCAACAGGGCAACAGCGTGGCCGAGCCGTCCGGTCAGGAGAGTCCCGTTCTGTTCGTCGCAGCCGTGGTCAGCGGTGTCGTCGCGGTCTGCGGATCAGTCGTGGTGGCGAGGGCGTTGCTCGCTCCGGCGGTCGGGGTCGGGATCACGGCGGTCGCCGCGCTCGCCGGACTCGTCACCGGCACGCTGCTGGTCCTGTCCGACGGACCGAGCCGCAAGGTTGTGGGCGGGATCGGAATCGCGTTGAGTGCCCTCGCCATCATTCTCGCCCTCGCCCTGTACCCGGCCGTGCCGGCTGGCTGACTACATCTCTCGATCGACCACGTTCGCACCCCCGGAAGAGAAGAGTCGAGATGACCGACCTGCAGTCCCCGGAGGAGACCACCGGAACGCCGACCGAGAAGGGGAACGGGACCGAGATCCGGCAGAAGGCCCTTCAGGAGGAACTCCGGCAACTCCTCGACGTCGTCGGCCCCGGGCCCCTCGTCGATCTCCTGCTCGAGCGGGCCTTCCAATTGAAGGCGACCGACGTCCACCTCGACCCGTCCGACTCCGGGATCCGCGTCCGCCTTCGCGTCGACGGCCTCCTGCACGACGTGCTCGAACTGCCGGCCGAGTTGACCTCGCAGGTCGTCTCGCGGGTGAAGCTGATGGCCGGCATGGACATCACGGAACGACGTGTCGCCCAGGACGGCCACATCGCCAACGCCGTCCTGCAGCACCAGCGGGACGTCCGCGTCGGCAGCGGCCCGACGATCCACGGCGAGCGGCTCGTCATGCGGCTGATGCCCGACTCGACCGACTTCAGCAAGTTCGACGAACTCGGACTGAACGACTGGCAGCGCGAGAAGGTCCTCGCCCAGCTGCGAAAGCCGTACGGCGTGCTCCTCGCCGTCGGGCCGGTCGGCTGCGGCAAGACGACCACGCTCTACGCCTGCCTCAACGTCCTCAACGACGTCAACAAGAGCGTCGTCACCATCGAGGATCCCGTCGAGCGGCGGATCGAGGGGGTCAACCAGATCCAGATCGACTCCAAGATCAACTTCGGCTTCGTCGACGCCCTCCGCGGGGTGCTCCGACAGGACCCGAACGTCGTGATGGTCGGCGAGATCCGCGACCCCGAGACGGCCCACATCGCCTGCCGTGCGGGGCTCACCGGCGTCTCCGTGCTCAGTACGCTGCACGCCAACGACACGGCCGCCACCATCGACGTCTTCCGCGAGTTCAGCGTCCCGCCGATGTTCATCGGCGACAGCCTGAACTGCATCATCTCCCAGCGTCTGCTCCGCAAGAACTGCCCCGTCTCACGCGAGTTCTTCACGCCGGACGAGGCCCAGTGCCAGCTGCTCGGCATCGACCCGGCCCACGCCCACGAGAACCAGCTCGTCCGCGGCATCCCGGCCGACGAGAACTTCCACACCGGCTACTCCGGCCGGATGGGGGCCTTCGAGATCATGCCGGTCGACGACGAGATGCGGCAGGCGATCCTGCACGGCAAGTCCCACCAGGAGCTGATGGACCTCGCGCGGCACAAGGGAATGGAGACCCTCGAGGAAGCCGGCAAACGGCTCGTCCGCGAGGGCCAGACCTCCGTCGAGGAACTCCACCGCGTCCTCACGGTCTACTGACGTAACGCACACCTCTGGTGTGCGAGTTCCGGGTGGCCACGCTGGTTCGCACACCGGAGGTGTGCGCCACCGACGAGAAAACGCCCTGCGTGACCTCCTCCCTCTCCAAGGTCGGCACGGACCAGCCGCGACCGTCAGGGAGCGCTCCGACGCGGCTCTCGGTGCAGCGCCGCTATCGCTCCCTGACGGTCGCGGCTGGTCTTCGATCGAACGTGTCGTGGCAATCGAACTTGTCGCAGCAGAGGCCGTCTTCGAACGAAGAACGCCCCGCACGGCTCTCTCCGTGCGGGGCGTTCCCGTAGCAACGGCATGCCCGGCCCTTGGTCTCCTCGAAACGGCTTCCGTGCCATCGAGCCTTCCTTGGACTTGCCTGGGGTCCGGCTGTGGAGGGTACGGAGTGCCTGGGGTATCGAGTGGTCGTTTCGCGGATTCCTCCAACCGGGCATGCCGGGGCAGAAGCGAGCGGTCCGGCGTGGGATTCCATCCCCACGTGCCTCGTCCAAGAGTGAAGTCGCCGGCAACGCTGTGTGCTGCTGTCCGATCCGAACGTGGGTCTCTCGCCTTCAACCAGAGAGGTCGCGGAAAAGGTCGCCGAAGTCCGGCATGTCCTCCCGGAGCAGGTCCAACCAGGCCCCGCGCTGCCAGATTTCGACGCACGCCACCGCGCCCACGAGCACCAGCTCCTCGTTTGGTCCCACGCCGAGGAACTCGCGGTCCTCGTCGGGGATCAACAGCCGCGAACGGTTGGCGAGTTTCACGGTTTTGTGACGGCTGCTCAGCAACCGTCCCAGCCGCTGCACCTCGCCCCACCGCTGCTCGACCAGTCCGGCTTCGATCTTGCGACGGATGACGTCGACGCCGTTGTCGAGGCGTCGCTGCCACTCACTGGCCGGCCACAAGCTGAGGCAGCCGGCCCGTTCCTTCGCGAGGATCGACTCGCCGTTCTCGTCCGTCACGGCCGCTGCCATCTCCGGCGGCACCGAGACCCGGAACCGCTCGTCGAGCGTGCGGCGAACTTCTCCGGTGATGAACGTCTGCGGCACGAGTCAGCCCGAGGAGTTCCCTGAACGAGTCCTACTCGAACAGGGTACTGGGCTCAAAACCCACGTTCAATTGTTTTCAAAGATCGACATGGGCGTGAATCCCACGACAGGGCGGAAGTTATCCCTCGGGATCTCGCACTTCAATTGCAATCGTCACGCTTTCTTCGGATTTGCCGGAAATGTCGATGGCGCGTGCAGAGAGACGGTGGGCGAGAAACCCACCAGCGGACTCGATCACGGGAACGTGTCGTTGCCGTTCGTGTTGCCGCTGCCAACGTTGTTCTCCGCTGTGCCCGCGTTCGGGGCGACGACTTCGTAACCCTGGTCGCCGTTGTCGTTGGCGGTGTTGCCGGAGAACGTGCCTCCCGCGGTGTTGACGATGAAGTTGAAGCCGTCCACGTCGTTGCCCGTGGCCGTGTTGCCGACCACCTGCCCGCCGCTCGCGACGGCCCTGAAGAAGTACCCGTTGCGGTTTCCGTTGGCCGTGTTGTTCAGGAACAGGCCTGCCACGTCGCGGAAGTTGAAACCGTCGCCGGTGTTGCCGGAGGCGACGTTGCCCGAGACGACGCCCCCCGCCTCGACGTCGAAGAAGTCGATCCCGTTGCCGCTGTTGCCCGAGGCGGTGTTGGAGGAGAACGTCCCACCGGCCTCGACGTCCTCGAAGACGAATCCGTCGTCGCCGTTGCCGGAGGCGGTGTTCGAGGTGAAGGTGCCCGCGACGTCGAAGAACTCGAACCCGTCGTCGCCGTTGCCGGTGGCCGAGTTGTTCGACATCACGCCGCCCGACTCGACGTCGCCGAACTCGAACCCGTCGTCGCGGTTGCCGGAGGCGACGTTCCCCGTGACGCGACCCCCGGCCTTCACGTCGACGAAGTTGAATCCGTCGTTGCCCGGGTTGTCGCGGGCCGTGTTGTCGGCGAAGACGCCGTAGACGTCGAAGAAGTCGAAGCCGTTCCCCGTTCCGCTGCCGGCGTCGCCGTTCCCGGTGGCGAGGTTCCCGACGACGACACCGGCCGCTCCGACGTCGACGAACTCGAAGCCGTGGTCCGCGTTGTCGGAGGCGGTGTTGCCCGAGACCGTGCCGTTGATCGTGCCGTCGAAGTCGATGCCGTCGTCGCCGTTGCCCGTGGCCCGGTTTCCGGTGAACAGACCGGCGAAGCCGAGGAAGTCGTATCCGTCGTCCGCGGCCCCGCTCACGCTGGTGTCCTGGACCAGCACGTTCGCGACGTCGAGTTCGTTCGAGTAGACGCCGTCTCGTCCGCCGGTGAAGTCGATGCTCTGGAGGGTGACGTTGTCGGTGATGATCAAGGTGTCGATGGCGTTGCTGGCCTGCGTGATCGTCGGCCGGGTGCCGGGGCCGATGAAGTCGGCGATCGCGCCCGTGCCGCAGCCCTGGACGGTGAGGCTCGAACCGCCCCCCATCAACACCTGCCCGTTGTTCATCACGATCGTCCCGGCCGGAGAGATCGTGCCGGCCGAGCCGTCGACGACGACGACGCTGTTCGGACCGAGCCCGGCGACAACCGCCTCGGGATTCGGCGTGTTCGCGTCGATGACGGCCGCCCCGGTGATCGGCTGGCCGGTGCGGGCGTTCTTGACCTGCTCGACCGAGCCGAGCGCGGCGTTCGTGACGATGTCGACGTCCCGCACGATCGGGGCGACCATCCGCCGCTCGAGTCGGCTGAGTCGTCGGCTGCGGTTCCGGCGGCCGAGCGGGATTCGCACGCTGAGGAAGCCGGTCGTCACCGCACCGCGGACGTGGTCGTGCTCGTACTGCCCGGCGAACACGAGGCGGGAGTCGTTGCCGAGGTAGGGGAGGTCGAACAGCCGGAGTTCGGTGCGGACACGTGGGCCGGAGATGTCCTCGAAGCCGGCCGCCGTGTTGTCGAAGTGGAAGACCCCGGCCGCCGCCCAGACCTGGGCGTTCAGCCCGGAGACCCAACTGCCGGTGCAACCCTCGTCACACCGCGGTTCCATGTTCCACAGCAGCCGTTCCGCCTCGACGTCGAAGCCGTGGTAGGCCCGTTCCTCGGCTCGCTGCAGGAAGATGTTCCCGTTCCGGAGGAAGGCGACGTTGCCGCCCTGGACGGTCCGCACGCGGTCCTGCGGCAGGTATCCGTTCGCGCGGAAGCCCCACTCGGTGTTGAGCAGCTCCGCCCCCAGCGTGAACTGCTGGAAGTTGTTGTTGAAGCGGGTGTGCCGCATGTCGTAGAAGCCGTGGGCCCCGACGATCCAGTCGCCGGCGACGATGCGGCGGTACGCGAGTCCCCAGTTCCCCTCGGCCGCCTGCACGTCGGTCCAATGCCCGCGGAGGTCGGCGAACAGCAGGGAGGAGTCGTCCTGCCACAGCGGGACGAACAGGTCGCCGTGCCCGATCTGCGTCGAGTTCCGCGTCCGCGCCCCGAGCTCCGTGTAGGCACGCCAGACGTCGTCGTCGTCCGCGACCGCCGGAACGGTCGCCGCGAACATCAAGGCGAAGAGACTTGGGGCGCGAAGATTCACGAGCGTCGATTTGGTGATGGTGGAGTGAGCGCCCTGCGTCACCCATCGCCCAACCGCGCCCCGTTCACAGCATCCGATTGCGACCACCGTCGCCTCTTGCCCAACCCGCAAGAACCGGGCGGCACGAATCACCGCTCGCGAGGCCTCCCGACGGGTCGCCGGCTCCGTCGAACGGCGGACTCGATGGCCGTCATTCGCTCCGTGAGCCGGGCGACGATCGTCGGATGCCGTTCCGCAACGTTCGCACGTTCCCCGACGTCGCTCTGCAGGTCGAACAACTCGACGTTCTCGCGCTGCCTCAGCAGTTTCCACCGACCCTGCCGCACGCCGGCGAGCACGCCGTGGCGGACGAAGTAGGCGAACTCGTCGTGCGGCGACTCGTCCTCGTGTGTACTCGACAGCAACGACCACACGTTCTCGCCGTCCAGCACCTGCCCCGCAACCGGCTTCCCACCCGCGAGCGCGACGAACGTCGGATACAGGTCCATCGTCGTCGTGATGCTGGTGACCTCGCGGCCCCTCGGCAGCCCCGGCCCGGCCATCACGCACGGCACGCGAACGCCCCCCTCGTACGGTTCGTGCTTGAAGCCCCGCAACGGCCCGGCCGCCCCGTGGCCCCGCTTCGGCCCGTTGTCCGAGGTGAACACCACGATCGTGTTCTCGAGCAGCCCGCGCTTCTCCAGAGCCGCCAGCACGCGGCCCGTGCTCCAGTCGAGGCACTCCACCACGTCGCCGTACAACCCGCCCCGGCTCTTCCCGGCAAACCGCTGCGAGACCGCGAGCGGTTCGTGCGGCATGGTGTGGGCCAAGTACAGGAAGAACGGCCGGTCCTTTCGCTGCTTCTCGATGAAGTCGACGGCGGCCTCGGTCAGTCGTTCTGTCAGGTCCGCGTCGGCCGGCATCGGGATCGACCGCTCGCCTTCGAGGAACAGGTCGGACGTGTCCCCCTTCGCCTTGCCGACCGGCGGCCGGTTGAACATGTGGCCCAACGGCGTGCCGAAGTAGACGTCGAACCCGTGCCGCGTGGGGTAGAAGTCCAGTGTGTGCCCCAGGTGCCACTTCCCGATGCAGGCCGTCCGGTACCCCAACTTCCGCAGCGCCTCTGGCAGCGTCACCTCGTCCGGGTGCAGGCCAATCTCGTCGTACACGTGCAGCGGCGTCGGCAACCCCACCCGCGCCGCGTGGCACCCGGTCATCAACGCCGCCCGCGTCGGCGTACAAATCGGCGCCGCCGCGTAGAAGCTCGTCAGCCGAACTCCCCGCTCCGCCAACCGGTCCACGTGCGGCGTCGCGATCTTCTCTGACCCGAAGCACCCGAGGTCGCCGTAGCCAAGATCGTCCGCGAGCACGAGCACGAAGTTCGGGGGCGACGCGGCTGTCGCCGAGCACGTGGCGAGCAAGAGCACGGCTACCATCGGACCACTCGCGGTTCTACTTCGCATGACCGACTCCCGAGCACGGCCGGGTCGGCTCGACCGGCCTCGTCTCGGCATCGTATCGACTTCCGCCGTTCGATCCGGCCCGATTCCTCCGCGGCCATCCCCCGACCGATTGCATCGGGACGGCACCGGCCTCACAATCTGGGCCATGCCCGACTGGTGCAACACGTGGAACCGACGTCGTCCCGCCCAAGCCGTCTGTTGGGCGTCCGTTCTCCTTGTCCTCTTCGGCCTGACGGTCACACCGGGAGTTCGGCACGGCGAAGTCGAAGCAACTCCTGTGGTTGCAGAGACCGTCGCGGTCGTCGAGCCCGAGGACCCCGAGGGCGTTGTCGTCTATCGCCGGGAGCGTCCGTCGAGAACTCCAGTCGGCACCATGACGAGCCGGAGCACGGTCGTGGAGACTGCCCACCACGAGACGGGGTCGAGCGGCGACGCACGCTTCGTGCACACCCACGATGGTCGCAACCCCCACGTCCACTACTCGGTTCTCGGCCTCGATGTGACGTTGCCGGTGGCCCCAGAGCGCGGTCGCGACACCACACTCGTTGCCGACGTCGTTGACGACTCCCCCGCGACTGGAGCCGTCGAGGAAGAGTCGAAGGCTCCCCTCGTGCCCACGGTCGAGCGGCCTGCATCGCGAACCGGCAGCGGTGAACTGGTGGCGTTCGGGGGCGGCTACCTGAACCCGGCCCGCGTCGTACTCCCCGCCTCAGCGCCAGGCGAGGCGTTCACTGCCGAGCTCGTATGGCCGACGTCGCCGCTCCTCGACGGCGACGCCCCCGTTCCCAGACCACCGCGCGTCTGAGGAACCACGGCACTCGGTCCAAGACCCCGGCTTCCCGTTCGTCGATCGTCGCTCTCGTCGACGATCCGCACGACTCCGGCTCGACGTGGATCGGGTCTCCCCACCCAACCCACCTGCGCGGAACCTTCCCATGCTCTCCCTGCGAGACCTCCGGTCCCGGCGTGCGCGCCGCGGATTCACGCTGATCGAACTCCTCGTCGTGATCGCCATCATCGCGATCCTGATCGCCCTGCTGCTCCCCGCCGTCCAACAGGCCCGCGAGGCGGCCCGGCGGTCACAGTGCCTGAACAATCTCAAGCAGATCGGCATCGCGATCCACAACCACCACGACGCCCGCGGCCGCTTCCCCTACGGCTACCAGTCGAAGGTCTGGGCCGACGACCCGACCGGCACCGTTCCGGCCGGCCACTTCCGCTGGTCCACGCTCGCCGAACTGACCCCGTACCTCGAACAGTCGGTGATCTACGACAAGATCGATCTCACCGTTCCGATGATCGGTGGTCCCGATGCCCAGCCGACCGGTGAGCCGCCGTACGCGGTGTTCAACCAGAACGCCCCCTACGTGCGGCTCGCCGTTCCCACGTTCCTCTGCCCGAGCGATCCCGGCGAGCGAGTCTCCGACGACTGGGGGCCGGTCAACTACGTCTCCTGTGCCGGCACGGGGCTGAACGGAGGTGACTCCGCTGACGCGGACGGGACCTTCTACCTCAACAGTGAGACCCGCTTCCGCGACGTCACCGACGGCACCAGCAACACGATCTTCTTCTCCGAGAGCACGAAGGGAACCGGTGGGACGGCTCCCGCGACCGCGGCCGAGGCCGATCCCGCGACCGACTACCGCAGCCTGGGGACCGGCGACTCGCTATCGGCGGCGAACTGCGGCACCGCCCCCTTCAAGACCGACCGCGGCCGCCGCTGGGCCGACGGGGCCTTCCCCTCCGGCCTGTTCAACGCCTTCCTCACGCCGAACTCCGACGAGTTCGACTGCCTCAGGCACAGCAACCCGGCGTGGAAGGCGGCCCGCAGCCGGCACACGGGCGGCGTGAACGTCCTGCTCGGCGACGGGGCCGCCCGCTTCGTCGGGGAGAACGTCAACATCGACACCTGGCGCAACCTCGCCGCCCGCGCCGACGGAGAAACGATCGGCCCGTACTGACTCGCGTCGTCGTGCTCGCGTAGAAGCCCGGCATTGCACGCCCACTGCAAAGCACATCGAACTGTCAATACGAAGGAGACCACCGTGAACTCCAACTCCCTCCGCGGCCTACTCCTGCTGCCTGCTCTGCTGCTCGCCCCGGCGTCCGTCGAGGCGCACGAGTTGAAGGTGTTCGTCAGTCAGCTCGTCGCCGACGTCGGTGACTCGGCCACCGTCTATCTCTCGTGGGGCCATCGCGTCCCGGTCGACGAACTCGTCGATGCCGCGAGCCTCGAGCGGTACGACCTGCTCGCCCCGTCCGGCTCCTCGACCGCACTCGAAGCCGAGGGGCGGTCGATGCAGCCGAACGCCGTGCGGTTCGACACCGCGGGCGTCCATCAGGTGCTGGCCCGTCGCCGGAGCGGCGTCTACACGATTGCCCACGACGCGGACGGCAACCGGCTGTTCCTCCGCGGTCCGAAGACGGAGGCGGGCTCCGACGTCCGCATCGACCACGGCATGCGGAGCCGGCAGACGGCCAAGGCGATCACCGTCGTCGGCGAGCCCTCAAACAAGCCGCTCACCCCGGCCGGCCTGCCAATCGAGATCGTCCCCCTCGACGCGCCCTCGAATTGGACGAGCGGCGCGCCGGTGCGGTTCCGCGTCCTCGTCGACGGCCAGCCGCTGACGCGCGCTACGCTCCTCGCCCGCGACCTCGGCTTCGCCCCGGCCAACGCTTGGTGCTACGCCACCTCGACCGACGACGACGGTGTGGCAACCGTCGTCCCCAACCGGTCGGGGACTTGGATTCTCAAGGTGAACGCGAAGGAGCTGGCCGACGAGAAGGTCCGCGACGAGTACGACTACGAGTCGCTGACGACGACCCTCGTGCTGGAGGTGCGACCGTGACCCGGCGACGCCCGGCTCGACGACTCCGACGAATCGCGACCGGCCTCGCACTGGTCGTGATCCTCCTGCCCTCGTCCGTGTTCGCCCACGCCATTGGGGTGGCCGTGCGGGTGCTCGATACGAAGGTCGAGATCGAGGGGTACTTCGAGGGGGACGATCCGGCCCGCGATGCGACCGTGATCGTGACCAACGAACGGAACGACGTCGTCGCCGAGGGGACACTCGACGGGGGCGGCCGCTGGCGGTTCGCGAAGCCGCCTCCGGGGAAGTACGCCGTCACCGTCGACGCCGGCCCCGGCCACTCGGCGAAGCGATCGTTCGTCGTCCCCGGCGATCCGCCTGATCGCGCGGAGAACTCGCCGACAACGAAGGAAGCAGCGGACGTCGCTCCCGCGGACTCGGGGACGAAACGGGTGTGGATTCAGCGCATCGGCCTCGTCTGCGCCGCCTTGCTCGTTGTTGCACTCGCCGGTCGTTTGGCCTCTCGGACGAATTGACCCCGGTTCGTGACCAGAGAGTCGCACTTCGCGACGGCCCGCCAACTTACCCGAACATCCGCTTCTGTCCCGCCCGCACCGCGGCCGTCGTCGTGTTCGCCCTGCCGTCAGTTGAACCGTCGTCCGACTCGATCCGCGCCGGGCGGCGGTCGAAGTGGGTCAGGCAGTTCTTGGGGAGGAACCGGGTGAGTTTGGCGTAGCCGTGGGCGTCGCTGCGGCCGCGGCCCTGGAAGTAGTACCGCTGCGGGTAGCAGACGTGGAGGTGCGTCTTCGCGCGGGAGAGGGCGACGTAGAACAGTCGGCGTTCCTCCTCGATCTCCTCCGACGAACCGGTCGCCATGTCGCTCGGCAGGTTGCCGTCCGCCGCGTGCAGCACGGTGACGGCGTCCCACTCCAGCCCCTTCGCCGAGTGGATGGTGCTGAGCACGAGGTAGTCCTCGTCGAGCTGCGGGTCGCCGGCGAAGTCCTGCGTCGACGACGGCGGGTCGAGCACAAGCTCGGCGACGAACGTCTGACGGTTCGGGAACCGGCCGGCGACGATCTCGAGCTGTTCGATGTCCCGCAGCCGGGCCGGGGCGTAGTCGTACTTGAGTTCCAGCAGAGGCGAGTAGAACGACCGCACGCGGTGCACGTCGCTGGCCACCTGCCCCTCGTCCTCGCCCGTGTTGCCGGCGAGGAACTCCAGCAGACCGACGAGGTCCCCCCAGTACTCGGCCGCGGCGGCCGGGGGTCGGGTCTCGCGAAGCGTGGCGAATCCCCCCTCGGTCATCTCGGCGTGCAGCCGGCGGGCGTTCTTCGGGCCGATGCCGGGCAGCAACTCGAACACTCGCCGCGCGGCGACGGAGTCCCGAGGATTCTCGGCCAGTTTGAGGAACGCCATCAGGTCCTTCACGTGGGCCGTCTCCACGAACTTCAGCCCGCCGTACTTGTGGAACGGGATGTCCCGCCGGGCGAGTTCGACTTCGAGGGCGAGGCTGTGATGCGACGCCCGGAACAGCACGGCCTGCTGCCGGAGCAACAGGCCCGACTCGCGGAGTTCGAGCACGCGATCGACGACCCAGTCGGTCTGCTCGTCTTCGTCGCGGCAGTCGACCAGGACCGGGTTGGGCCCGGAACCGATGTCGGTCCACAGTCGCTTCTCGTGCCGCTCGGCGGCGAGGGCGATGACGGCGTTCGTCGCGTTCAGCACCGGCTGCGTGCTGCGGTAGTTCCGTTCGAGCGGGACGACCGTGGTGCCGGGGTACTGCTTCGGGAAGTCGAGGATGTTGCGGACGGTTGCCGCCCGGAACGAGTAGATCGACTGGGCGTCGTCGCCGACGACGGTGACGCCCTCGCCGTCCGGGGCGAGGTGCTTCAGGATGCTCGCCTGCAGCAGGTTCGTGTCCTGGTACTCGTCGACGAGGATCGCGTCGAACTTCTGCCGCAGCCGCGGGCCGGCCTCGCGGTCGGCGACGAGCGCCTCCCAGAACAGCAGCAGGTCGTCGTAGTCGACGACCGCCTCCTGCTCCTTCCGGTCGACGTACGACTCCAGCAGCTTCTTCAGGTCGTCGCCGTGCTCCAGCAGCCACGGAAAGCTCTCGCCGATGACGCGGCCGAGCTTCTTCTGGGTGTTCACGCAGCGGCTGTAGACGTCGAGGCAGGTCCCCTTCTGCGGGAACCGCTTGCCGGTGTCGTCGAACTCCAGCTCGCCGCGGAGGGCGCCCATCAGGTCCTCGGAGTCGCCGCGGTCGAGGATGGTGAACTCCGGCGGCAGGTTGATCGCCCGCCCGTGCGCACGCAGTAGCCGGGTGGCGACGGAGTGGAACGTGCCTCCCCAGATGCGGCGGGTCGCGGCCCGGGCGGCTCGCGGGTCGGCCTGGCCGTGCCGTGCGTGGAGTTCGGCCAACAGGGAGTCCACGCGGCGGAGCATCTCGGAGGCCGCCCGGCGGGTGAACGTGAGCAGCAGGATGCGCCCGGGATCGACGCCGGTCGCGACGAGATAGGCGACGCGGTGGGCGAGCGTGGTCGTCTTCCCGGTGCCGGCACCGGCGACGGTGAGCAGTGGTCCGCTGCCGTGCGTGGCCGCCTCCCGCTGCTGGTCGTTGAGCTTCGCGAGCAGTTCCTCGAGTGCCCGCTCGCGATCCGTCGTGCTCGGCATGCGTCGTCCCTGTGGCAAGTGCGATCGCGTGATGATGATCGATGCGATCGAGATCCGGAACCGTGGCCGCGTTGCGTGGCAACGCGGCCACGGTCGGTTAGCCTGTCCGGAGCGGACTCTTCACCAGGAGCACTCCATGAACCGACGTCCCGATCGTCTCGTCGCCGCCATCGTGTTGCTCGGTCTCTCAACCGCCGGGGCCGAGGAACCGAAGCTGCCCGACGGCGTGATGCGGTTCGCGATCGGCGTCGACTCGTCCGGCGAGACGATGGACGCGTGGATCACGGAGGACGATCTCGACCTGCAGACGAAGAAGACCCGCGTGCTGCTCGTGGGGCACGGCGAGTTGGAGGAGAAGGCGATACTCCGGGTGTTGCAGTGGTTCCACGGCGAGGCCGGCAAGCCGTTCCGCGACCGATTCGCCCTCTCGGCCGTTCCGCGAGCCCCGGCGAACGCGACGTATCCGCCGAAGGGGGACGCGTACGCCGGCAAGCCGCGCGAGGCCCATGCGGTTTGGCGGTTCATCGGCATGCACGCTCCGGACGCGGTCGTGGAACTGGAGAGCGACGTCTCGGTCGGCCTCGTGTCCGACGCGCTCGGCAAGGCGAAGCCGTCGGGCACCGGGCAAGTCCGGGCGATTCGGTCGCAGTTCGACGCCGAAGGTCGGTTCTTGCGGGCCGAGTTCGCCGAGATCGAGAAGCAGAGGCTCGGCCCGTCACCCGCGCGGCTCGAGCTGCAGCAGCGGGTGAAACGTACGCCGGTCGAGACGGCCACGCTGCTCGCGAAGCACTACGGGCACGACCTGCGGAGCGTCGCTTACATCCCGGCGGTCGCCCTCGTGGGCCGCGTGCGGCTCGGCGAGCTGACGGGCGACGACTCGCACCTTGCCGACGTGCGGAGGATCGTGCAGCCGTACCTCGAAGGGAAGGGGACGTTCGGCAAGTCGCCCGGCGGCGCGAACGTGGCCGGGCATCTCGTGTTCACCGAACTGGCCAAGCGGAAGCCGAACGTGCAGCTGGAGGTGCCGGTCGCGGTCGTCGTCGACGCGGCGTACGACCTGACCGGCAAGCCGGCCGTGTTCCGGCCGCACAACGAGATGAGCGACGCCGTCTTCATGGGCGGGCCGCTGCTCTCCCAGTACGCGAAGGTCAGCGGCCAGCCGAAGTTCTTCGACCTCTGCGTCCGCCACGTCGAGTTCATGACGAAACTCAACGTCCGCGACGACGGGTTGCACCGCCACTCGCCACTCGACGAGGCCGCCTGGGGCCGTGGCAACGGGTTCCCGGCGCTCGGCCTCGCCCTGATCCTGGAGGACTTCCCGAACGACCACCCGAAGCGGCCGTACCTGATGAAGGTCTACCGCGAGCACATGGCCGCTCTCGTGAAGCACCAGGACGTCACCGGAATGTGGCATCAGGTCGTCGATCACCCCGGCAGCTACCGCGAGCTGAGCAGCACGTCGATGATCACGTTCGCGATGATTCGCGGCCTTCGGCGTGGCTGGCTCGACGAGGAGACGTACGCACCGCTCGTCCGCCGCGCGTGGCCGGCGATCAACCAGCGAATCGGCGGCGACGGCACGCTCGTCGACGTCTGCACCGGGACCGGCAAGCAGCGGTCGCTGCAGGCCTACCTGGACCGCAAGGCGATCCTCGGCAAGGACGCGCGCGGCGGTGCGATGGCCCTCCTCGTCGCAACGGAGATGGCGGCCTGGGAACGCGGGAAGTAGGGTCATGTGAAGTGGACGTGTCCGACTGACGCCTCTGCGTTGTCGGCAGAACACGCCAATTCGCCACTCTGGACCCGAGGAGATCGATCATGCGTCTTCACCACGTGACTCTTGCCCCGCTGCTCCTGCTGCTCGCCGTCTCGCAGTTCGCCGCAGCCGACGACGCGGACCGCGTGCTGCAAGGACTTCGTGCGGAGCGAAGGCAAGTGCTGCAGGAACTGGTCAAGCTCGCGACGCTTCGCTTCGACCAGGGAGAAGGAACTTGGGAGTCGGTGATGACGGCCCGCCGGAACCTGCTCGACGCGGAACTCGAGATGGCGGCCACGCCGAAGGCCCGCGTCGCCCTCCGTGAGGCGCACGTCAGGCTGCTCGAAGAGTACGAGCAGGTCATCGCGGCCCGCGTCGAACAGGGCGACGCCCCGCGGGCCCTGCTGTTGGAGGCAAGGTCCGACCGACTCCGGGCGCGGATCGAGTTGGTCAAGGAGAAACAGGCGGGGTGATCAGCGACGGCTGAGGGGCCCGTGTCGTCCTCCAGCACAGGCGCGGCGTCGGCTTTCGAGCAAGTTGGACCGAGAGAGCCAGGTCACACTCACGCCGGCGCGAGGAGTCGGGCGACTTGACCGGCGGCCTTCGTCGGGTCGAGGGCCGTGTTGGCGATCCCCGCCACGACCTTGGTGACGTTGTGGTCGACGCGGCCGCGCTCCGTCCACGACTCGCCCGGGACGGCGGTGAGGTACGCCGAGAACGTGTGGTGGCCCGTGCCGGGTCGCTCGCCGATCACGTGCACGATCGCCCGGCGTCCCTTCAGAGAGGCGAACAGCGTCTCCCCGATACGGTAGCCGGCCCGCACGCGTCCGCTGGTGACGACCAGCGTCTCGGGGGCGGCGTCGAAGTCCTCGTCGAGGTTCCGGCGAAGCTCGCGGAGGAACGTCGCCAACTGTCGTTCCTCCATGATCGACAGTGCGTTGAGGCCGTCGGAGACCACGATCTGGACGTCGTACCGGCCGCGCTGCCTCCGCTTGAGGTCGCTCACGACGCGCCGCGACTCGTCGGAGAGGGCCTCGCCGGTGGTCGGGTGCAGGATGTAGTCCCGTCGGTCGCGTGAGCGCGTGGAGAGCCGGACGACGTTGTCGATTCGGGCGACGAACTCGGGGTCGAGCGTCGCCCAGATGCCCTGCTTGGCGTCCTCGTAGATCCGGCGGATCTCGCGGTCGAGCGCCGGTTCGAGGTCCCAGACCTGTTCGCCGTGCCCGCGGGCGACGAACACGCCCCGGCTGCGGACGGCCGAGAGCTGGGCCTCCCCCTCCGCAAGGATTCGCTCGTCGGGTCGCAGGTCGCCCTTCCGACGGCGGTACTGGAGGTCGATCCAAAGCGGGTCGCCGAAGTGCTCGGTCGGCCGGCCGGCGTCGTCGATCACGCCGAGCGACTGGAAGAACGCCCAGAGGCGGTCGTCGACCTTGTAGCCGAAGCGTTCGCGGAGCCGCACGTGGTCCTGGAACCCGGTCGTCAGGTAGCCCAGCATCGGGTCGTTCTTCGTCGGCAGTGCCATCAGGTAGGCGGGGTTCGCGGGGGCGATGCGGTCGAGGCACCAGTCGAGGTCGTCGAGCGAGACCTCCATGTGCAGCGTCGAGCAGACGTCGAGGCCGATCGTGAGGCCGTGCAGCTTGCCCATCACGATGTCCTCGAGGCAGCACCGCACGAGTTGCTCGCGGGTGCGAAACACCTCGGGGCCGATGAAGCCGGCGACGTCGTTGAGGTGCACCCACGGGGCGACGGGGCGGCCGGCCTTCCGTTGGGACTCCGCGATCCGCTGCTTCAGCACTCTCGCGAACCCGTACTTGCGGGACTCGTGGAGTACCATGTCGAAGCCGTGGCCGTGCCCGTTGGTGAAGTCGGCCCCCTGTCCAGTCTCGAAGTACAGCCCGAACCGGCCGGACCGCGTGTCCGCGTGCCGCAGCATCTTCTCGACGTCGACGTCGAACGTCTCGTTGGCGGAGTCGCAGCCGGCGATGCTCTGGAACCAGAGTGCCGTGCTGCCGGGGTGCAGCCGTTCGACCTCGGCCTGCACGTCGACGTGGGAGAGAACACAGTGCGGCAGCAGGTGGGCGATGCCGAACGTGTCGAGCAGGTCCGCCAGTGCCAGCTCGATGGCGGCGACCGATCGCGGCTCGCTGGAGACCGGGTTCGTGCCGAGCAGCACGTCGCCGACGGCGAACGCCCAGCCGTTGAAGACCTGCCAGCGGATGTCGTCGAGGTTGTCGGTCGGCGAGTTGGGCTGAATCCGCGCTCCGAGATAACCGCGTGACCCGATCCGACTGCCGGGCAGCGGGTTGAACACCTTGCGAGCGACCGTGGTCAACTCGCGGTTGTTCATCAACTTCACGACGCACGCGATCACGTCGCTCGAGAGGCCGGCCGTCAGCGTCCGAACCTCGGCCTCCGACTTCTCCAGTAGCCGTGCTCGCAACTGCCCGATGGTGAGTCGGTCCGTCTCGCGGGCACGCTCACGTTGATCGCGACGAATCAGGCGGAAGAGGTCGTCCTCGAAGACGGGGTTGGTGTCGATCGACGACATCCGCGTGTTGGCGAGGAGTTGACGAGCGTGCGTTCGTGACCGTTCGTCGGCCGCGGCCACGCCGACGATCTCGTCGCCCTCCTTGAACGGATTCGCCGCCCCGAGCACCCCGGCGATGCCCTCGCGCGTCACGCGTCCCCGGGTTCTGGCGAGGAACGCGAGCAGATCCTCCCGCTCGCGTGGGGCACCGATCCGCACACGACCGTCAGCACGCCCCGTCGCCGCCATCCCGGCAACGCCGAGCGCCGCGGAGCGGCCCAGGAATCGTCGACGGCTGAGTAGCATGCGGTGTCTCCCCGTCGGTCGTGCTCGACACGGGCCAACACCTCAAGCGTAGTGCGGTCGTCGCGGACATGCCATTCGGCGACCGGGGGCCACTGACCTCCGGCCAGTGCTCCGGTCGATCGCGGCTTGTACGTGGCTGTCCGATGACTCCCCCACTCGGCTCGGCCGCACCCGTGGGCTGAGCAAGCCTCCGTTGCGGAAGAGCACTGGCCAGAGGCCAGCGGCACCCGGCGATCGTGTTGGATGGTCGTTGGCACTCTGCCCGCAACGATCTCGGGCCTGGTTCCTTCGTCACTCAGCCCAAGCCGATCAGCGAACAGGATGGAAGCGTGCCAATGGTGGGAGTAGGTTCAACGGGAGTGCAGCCTTCATGGTCCGGGATCGGCAGCTCCAGTTTGATCGTCTTCAACCTTCTCGGGCTACTACTGATGGTCCTCGTGTGTTCGATCGGCGGCACTTTCCGCTGGTTCGGTGCGGCCCCGGCCGTCGGAGGCTGGGTTGCCTGTGTCACTGTCTTCGTGATCGACCTGACGTTCCGCGCTCGACACCGTCGCCTGAGTGGACGGGGGCGACTCTTCGATCCGACTACTGGCGGACACGTGTTGTACGTTCCCGTCTGGTGCTGGACTCTGCTCTTCGTGCTGATTGGCCAAGTGTTTCCAGCTCGCTAGAGCTGCGGGAGGTCTCACTCACAGCCCGCATGCAGCGCCCGGCTGACGCAGCCGTGGTGGGCTTGGGCGACGGTGGCGGCGAAGTCGGCGAGGTAGCCGCGGGTGTGTTGGATGGTCGGGGGCGTCCACGACGTGCGGCGGCCGGCAAGGGTGGGGTCGTCGACGTGCAGGTTGAGTTCGCCGGCGGTGAGGTCGAAGGTGATCTCGTCGCCGTCCTCGACGAGGGCGATGGGGCCGCCGACGGCCGCCTCGGGGCTGCAGTGGACGCCGATCGCGCCGTGGGAGACGCCGGAGACGCGGGTGTCCGAGACGAGGGCGACCTTGCCGTCCAGTTCCGGGACGGACAGTGCGGCCGAGGCGACGAGGACCTCGGGCATGCCGGAGGCGACCGGGCCGAGGCCGCGGAGGACGATGACCGTGCCGGGCGTGACGCGGCCCGCCTCGACGGCGTCGGCGACGGATTTCGAGTCCTCGAAGCAGAGTGCCCGGCCGGTGAAGGTCGGCTCCTTCATGCTGCTCACCTTGAAGACGACCCCCTCCGGCGCGAGGTTGCCGAAGCAGATTTGCATGTCGGCGAACGTCTTGAACGGGGCCTCCTTCGGCGCGATGAGTTCCTGGTCGTCGGGCAGGGCGGGGGCGTCGGCGACGTTCTCGGCGATGCTCTTGCCGGTGACGGTGATCGCGGAGCCGTCGACGAGGCCGAGTTCGACGAGCCGCTTCAGCAGCACCGACGTGCCACCGAGGTGGTGGAGGTCGACCATCGTCTTCGTGCCGCGGGGGGCGAAGCTGCAGACGACGGGGGTCTCGCGGAGCAGGGGCTGCAGGTCGCGCAGCCCGAAGTCGACCTCGGCCTCGCGGGCGAGGGCGACGAGGTGGAGGACGCCGTTGGTCGAACCGCCGGCGGCGGCGATGGCGCGGGCCGCGTTCTCGAAGGCCGTTCGGGTGAGGATGTCGCGGGGGCGGAGCTGTCGTTCGAGGAGGCCGCGGACGAGTGAGCCCGCGGACTGGCACTCGGCCTTCTTGGCGTCGTCGATCGCCGGAATCGAGCTCGAGTTCGGCGGGGCGAGGCCCATCGCCTCGAGGGCGATGCCCCAGGTGTTGAAGGAGGCCGCGATGCCGCAGCCACCGGGGCCGGGGCAGGCGACCTTGAGGATCTCGTCGGCCTCCTCCTGCGTCATCGAGCCGGTCGCGGCGGCGGCCTGGGAGTCGTAGACGTCGAGGATGGTGACGTCCTTCCCCGCGTGGCAGCCGGGGTGGATGCTGCCACCGCTGAGCACGAGGCCGGGGAAGTTGGTGCGGGCGAGCGCCATGGCGAAACCGGGCCCGTTCTTGTCGCAGTGGTGCAGGCCGACGAGGGCGTCGTACCCGTGGGCGGTGACGACGAGTTCGGCGTCGTTCGCGATGAAGTTCCGCGAGACGAGGCTGGCGTTCCCCCCCTCCATGCCCTGCGTGATGTTGTCGCTGATGCCGGGCGTGCCGAACGGGAAGCCGATGAGCCCGGCCTCGCGGCAACCCGCGGCGACGGCCTGCCCGAGCTCGTAGGCGTGGACGTTGCAGAGGTTCCCCTCCAGCAGCGGCACGCCGATGCCGACCTGCGGCTTGTCGAAGTCCTCCTCGGAGAAGCCGAGGCCGTGGTAGAAGGCAGTGACGCCCTTCTGCCAGCCACGCGTGAACTGGTGGCTGTTCCAGTTGAGTCGAGTCATGGGAGTGGCCGGGGGCAGCCGTCGAGCGAGGAGGCGTCAGCCGTTCTCGATCGTCATGTGCCCGAAGGTCTGGAAGGTCGCGACGAGGTCGTCGCGAAGGGTGAAGATCTGGACGGCGTCGACGACGTACGGGTTGCCGCCGCGGACGAAGTTGCCGGACTCGTGGATGAAGACGGCGACGTCGTTCCCCTGGGCGATGATTCGCCGCATCTCGGGCCGTTGGTTCTCGAGAGCGGAGAAGTTCTCGAGAACCTGGGCGTAGACCTGTTCTCGCCCGTGGCGTCGCCCGACGAACGGCGGCATGACCGGGCTGAACCACTCGTAGACGACTTCGGGGTGCAGCCACGCCTTGAGACGTGGGAGCTGCAGTTCCGTTCGTGGGTGCTCGAGCAGGTCGGCGGTGACGCCGGCGTACATCCGCTGGATACAGTCGATCGCGTGCGACTCACGTTCCTTCGACGCCGCGTCCGCGTCCCCATCGTGGAACCGGAGCTCGATGCTCTCGAGGAAGTGCTCGAAGGCTCGCTTGTCCTGCGGGTCGTTCATCGGATCGTGCAGCCGTCTTGGCCGCGAAGCGACTTGGTGGTCACCCGGTGATGATAGCCTCGGCCCGACGAGAATCGTAGGATCCCTGCGTCCTCGAGGACTCGGAGCGCCGCCGATGCTGGAACGATTCTCCCACGTGATGCTGTACGTCCACGATCTCGACCGGGCCCTGAAGTGGTACGGCGACAAGCTGGGGTTCGCCGTGCGGTACGTCGCACCGGGAGCCTTCGCGTCGTTGTGGCATCCGGACCTCGAGTTCCGGTTGGACCTTCACCCGACGGGCGGTCCGGCGGAGATTCAGCACGGGCCGATGCCGTACTTCGCGACGCGAGACCTCGACGGTTGCCTGGCCGATCTGCGTGTGGCGGGCGTCGAGGTGGGGGAGGTTCAGCAGGAGGGCGGGGAGAACGGCGTCGTCCGGTACGCGAACTTCACGGACTCGGAGGGGAACGTGCTGGGCATCGAGGAGGTGCGTGCGTGACGGCCACGCCTCACAGCCCGAACCGCAGGTAGGACGGTCCGTCGGACTCGGCGTGCGGCATGCGACCGAATCCGCGAGGCGGTGCCGGTGCCGGCGGCAGTCGTGAGACGACCTCGGGGTCGTACGGACTGCGGGCGACGAGAACGAGTTCCAGGGCCTGGCTGCTCCACAGTCCGAAGTCCGCGTTGCCCGGCGCGAAGACGGCGTGCTGCGGCGACCAACCGGTTGCCCGCTCCGCCACGGCGGTCTGGATGGGGAAGTCCTTCCAGCGGGGGAAGTCCTCGTAGGCCCGACGGCTCGAGAGCTCGACGCCGGCCGACCGGTAGGCGAGTTCGATCATCTCCGTGCAGTAGATCGTCTCGGGGCCGTGGTCGAAGTCGGGGTCGAACGGCACCCGGTCGGCGTAGACCTTCTTGACGAAGGCGAGCGCCGCGGGGACGTGCGGCTGGACCTCCGCTCGGGGCCGTTTGATGCCGAAGTTCATGCCGCCGGCGAACAGGAACTCGTGGAACCGGACCCGCCGCGGCCCGACGACGCGTGTCGTGTCGTAGACGTAGGCGTGCCCGTCCTCCACCACGACGAAGCCGACGTGGGAGAAGTTGCTGTCGGCGAGCTTCGAGATGAACTTGGTGACGTCCCAGGCGCCGCCGGCGACGCGCCAGGACTCGCGGCGGAAGACGACGTCGCCCGTCTGCAGGTTCGAGTCGGCCCAGAGGTCCCACCGCTCGCGGAGGCGTTGGTCCTCGGCCGGTGGCGGCGGGGCGGGGGCGTGCCGCTCGAACTCCTCGAAGTGGCCGTCCGCGATCGGTCGGACGGGGGGCCGCTGGGAGAACTGTCGTTGGGACGTCCGGCAGCCGGTCCCCACGCTCAGCCCGACCAACAGGGCGAGCAGCGTGGTCAATTGGCGACGTCCTCGGGCGTGCATCATGCCGTTCCGTTTTGATCTCGCCCGCGGCGGCCGCGTCGAGCGCAGCCGTCCGTGCCCAGTTGATCGGAATCCTCCGGTCGCAAGCATGAGGGAAAGTCGTCGCGGCACGTGCGTGAAAGGGCCTGACGGCGGCGTTATCATCGACGTGGTGCGCGACCGACGAGAGCACCCACCGACCGCCGAGATTCGACCCCGAGGGCCAGCGTGTACTTCCAAATCGTCTGTGAGAGTTGCGGCAAGCGGCTGAAGGTCCGCGAGGAGCACGCCGGCAAGAAGGTGAAGTGCCCGCACTGCCAGCAAACGCAGGTGGTCAAGGTGCCGGAGCCCGAACCGGACGCCGACGTCCCGTTCCAGATCGACACGGGCGGTGACGACTCCGTCGAGAAGGCGAAGCGCAAGGGGGCTCCGGCGTCCACTCCGTCGCCCGCCGCCACCTCGCAGGCGTCTCACGACACCGGCAGCTTCACGGACGGGACCGAGGTCGGCCTGGGACTCTCGGCTCTCTGGGCCGCGATCGGCACGGCTCTGTTCTGCGCAGCCGTCGTCCCGCTGTACTACCTGACGCTCGGGGAGAACGGTCAGGAACTGTACCTCGCCGCCCTGTTCGTCGCCCGCGGCTGGGTGCCGTACGTGCTTGTGTTCTTCATGGCCTGGTCGGTGGCCATCCTCGTCATGAAGTTCCGGAAGCTGTCCGTGCAGCGGAACTCGATGTTGTTCGACCTGCTGCCGACCGACATCGACAAGTCGATCACCGCGGACAACGCCGCCCGGTTCGCGGAGCACGTCCGCTCGTTGCCCGCCAAGTCGAGCGAGAGCTTCCTCGTGAACCGCGTGCTCCGGGGGCTCGAGCACTTCCGCGTGCTGAAGGACTCCAGCGAGGTCAGCTCGCGGCTGGAGTCGCAGTCCGAGATCGACCAGAACGCCGTCGAGTCGAGCTACACGCTGCTGAAGGTGTTCATCTGGGCGATCCCGATCCTCGGGTTCATCGGCACGGTCATCGGCATCAGCGCGGCCGTCGGCGGCTTCTCGGCGGACGCCTCGGACGTCGAGGAACTCAAGAAGTCGTTGTCGGCGGTCACCGGCGGCCTCGGCACCGCGTTCGACACCACGCTCGTCGCCCTCGTGATGAGCATCTTCGTGATGTTCCCCGCCAGCAGCATGCAGAAGGCCGAGGAGGACCTGCTGAACTGGGTCTCCGAGTACTGCAACGAGAACCTGCTGCGGCGGCTGAAGGACGGCAAGGCGGACGCGGTCGGCGTGTCGTCGGACGGCATCGACGACGCGGCGCTCCGCCGGTCGATCGACGCGGCACTCGCCCGACACCACGCGGAACTCGCGTCCTGGTCGAAGAAGCTCGAGGCGATCGGCGGCAAGATCACCAAGGAGGTCGTCAAGGGCTTCAACGAGATCGACGGCGGTGTGAAGGACCGGCAGCAGGAGGCCGCGCGAACGGCCGAGGAACTCGGCAAGACGATGACCACGCTCGCCGAGAAGACCGAGACCGTGCAGGGCGAGGTTGCCTCGTCGATGAAGCACTCGGCCAACGCGGTCGCCGGGTATCTCTCCGAACTGCAGGAGGGGCTCTCCGCGCTCAACAAGGTGCTCGTCGACCTCGGCAGCCAGCAGGTGACGATCGAGCAGCACGTCCACCCCCCCGCCCGCCGCGGCTGGGGACTGTTCGGCCGAAAGAACGGCAACTGACGGGAGCGTCGCGATGGTCGAGTCGGCCAAGTCGATCGAAGTCGAGTATCCCGAGTCGGACGGGGAGCCGATGGGCGAAACGGATCTGCACCGCGACTTGATGATCCGCCTGATCGAGCTGTTCAAGGAGCGGTACCGGGACCAGCACGTCTACGTCTCCGGGAACCTGCTGCTCTACTACGAGGAGGGCGTCCCGTACAAGCACGTCTCGCCCGACGCCTTCGTCGTCCTCGACAAGGACCCCGGCCGACGTCGCGTCTACAAGACGTGGGAGGAGGGCGCCCCGAACGTCGTGTTCGAGGTGACGTCTTCGAGCACGAAGAGACGCGACGAGGGGGTGAAGCCGCAGGTCTACGCCGCGATCGGCGTGCGGGAGTACTTCCTGTTCGACCCGACGTCCGACTACCTGTTGCCGCCGCTGCAGGGGTTCCGTCTCGACGGGGACGCCTACGAGCCGATCCCGCTGAACGAAGACGGGCGGCTCGACTGTCGGGAACTCGGCGTCACGCTGGCCCGTGAGGCGGGGGAACTCGTTCTGCGTGATGCCGTCACCGGTGAGGTCTTGCTGGAGCGCTGGGAGGCGGAGCAACGGCAGGTGGAGAAGGAGCGACGTGCCCGAGAGGTTGCGGAAGCGGAGATCGACCGACTGAAGCGGTTGCTCGGTGAGGACGACTCTTCGAGTACGGGGGACTGAACCGTGGCACGACGACGGAAGGAGGACGGGGAGGCGGTCTCGCTGTTCCCGTTCCTCAGCATTCTCGCCTGTCTGATCGGCTCGCTCACGCTGATGGTGATGGCCGTCTCGCTCGGAGCGATCAACGAAGGGGAGTCGCCCGAGGCGCAGGATCGGAAGGAGGCAGTCGCCGAGATCGACGAGCAGGTTCTGGAGGACCTCGAACGCCTCGAGGAACTCAAGGCGCTGCTTGCCGACGCCGAGGACCGACTGAAGACGCTCGAGGACGCGAAGGCCGAGATCGAGCGACTCAAGGAGGAGCGGGCCGAGGAGGCCGAGTCCGCCGGGGAGTTCGCCGACGAGCTCGCAGAGATCAACCGCCTGCGGGAGCGCATCACCGAGTTGGAGATGGACGTGCCCGGTCTCGACGAGGAGATCGCGAACCTGAAGAAGCAGGTGGCCGACGCGGGCAAGCCGAAGGAGGCCGAGGTCGTCGTGCGGCCGGGCGGCAGCGGCGTCGACATGGAGCCGACCTTCGTCGAGGTCCGCGCCGGCGACGTCGTCATCAACGACGGACCGGAGCCGAAGGTCGTCCGGCGGGGCGACCTCAACCGCAAGGGGGGCGAGTTCCACGCCCTCGTCGAGAAGGTCGCCGCGACGCCGAAGGGGATCATCATCTTCCTGCTCCGCGAGGACGGCATCGGCACGTTCGGCACGGCGAAGTACGTCTGCCGAACGCACTACGGCCCCGCCGGCTATGCCAAGTACGGCAAGCTGCCCATCGTCGGGCAGGGCAAGATCGACCTCAGCCTCTTCCGGGGGGAGTAGGCCATGGCCAGGAAGCGAAAGTCCTCGGGGTCCGGCGGCGCGAGTCTCGACTCGCTGCTCGACACGATGACCAACGTCGTCGGCATCCTCGTGATCATCCTCATCGTGACGCAGCTCGGCGTGCGGCAGGCGGTCAAGCGGATCACGGGGCTCGTCACCGTCGAGGAACTCGAAGACGCGAAGGCCGAGGCCGAGCAGATCGAGGAACTGCTGGCGAAGACGAAGCTCGAGCAGGAGTTGAAGGCCGCCGAGGCCCAGTCGGCCGACCTCGACTTCGAACGGGTGCAGGAGCTGATCGCCGAACTCGAGAAGGAGCTGGCGGCGCTCCGCGACGAGAAGATCGACGCGGCCCGGCTGCAGAAGGACCTCGAGGAGAAGCGGATGGCCGAGCAGAGTTTGCTCGCGTCGATCGAGTCGAAGTCGAACGAAATCGCCTCGCTGAAGGCGCGGCTCGCGGAGACGCCGCAGGGCCCGGACCCGGACGCGAAGATCGTCAACATGCCCGACCCCCGGCCCGCCCCGCCGAAGGCGGAGGCGGTCGAGTTCATGCTGAAGGGGGGCCGACTGATCCCGATGGACGGGCTCGACCAGCTCG
The DNA here is from genome assembly GCA_028284885.1 of Planctomycetaceae bacterium. Classification (GTDB taxonomy): domain Bacteria; phylum Planctomycetota; class Planctomycetia; order Planctomycetales; family Planctomycetaceae; genus JANQQW01. Next base: position 20,091 of record JANQQW010000352.1, on the reverse strand, counting down.
AGAGCCGGGCGCTCGCGGAGATCTCCCGGAGCGCTCGGCAGCTCGGATTCGCCCCCGACCCGGACAGCGACAAGCGCGTGCGGGTCGATGCGGACAAGTTGAAGGAGTACTTCGAGGAGAAGACCGTCGCCGACCGGCAGTTCCGCGTGAAGATCGCCGTCTCGGGCGGGCGGCCGCAGTTCTCGTTCGTGCCGCGCGACGACGACGTCGGCATCGAGACGGAGAAGATCGAACGGAGCTTCGGCACGATCGCCCGACGGTACCGCGACAAGCCGGTCTACTTCCGCTTCCGCGTCTGGCCGGACAGTTTCGAGACGTACATCGCGGCCCGAAACGTCGCGGCGACCCTCGGCCTCACGGCCGGGTGGGAACCGTACAACCCCAACGACACCTACCGCGTGAACCTGAAGTCCGACAAGGACGTCTACGTCGCGGGATACAAGATCCCGCCGCCGCGTCCGCCGCAACCCGTGGATCCCAACCGCCCGAAGCCGCCCCCGACGTCGGTCGTGGACTGACGACGCGACGCGCAAGTCGCCTCTGTCGTTGGGAATGCGCGGCGGTCAGAGCAGGCGATCTTGCCCGAACGCGAGGCTTCGTCTACCGTTCCGGCCCGAATTCCCCAGGGTCGTACGCACGGACGCGGTATGGCGAACGAGACCAGTGAAGGGCCACGGCCCGACGTCGACGTGACCGGCTGGCGTCGCGTCTTGAGCGAGGCGTGTGATCCGTCGAGTGCGCACGTGCTGTTCGCCTTGCTCGCACTCACGTGCCTCGCGATCTACCTGCCCGGTCTCGGGGCGGCCGAGCTGAAGGGGGAGGAGGAACGCCGCATTCTGCCCGGGCTCGAGATGATGCGGACCGGCAACTGGATGCAGCCGATGTTGGGCGGCGAGCCGTACCACACGAAGCCGCCGCTCATCAACTGGATCGTCGCCGGCTCGTTCACGGCGACGGGTGTCGTCAGCGAGTTCACGGCCCGGCTGCCGTCGATCCTCGCGATGCTCGGCTTTCTCGCGGCGCTCGCGTACGTGCCGTGCGAACAACTCTCGCGGCGGGTACGACTGATCGCCGGTCTGGTCTTCCTGACGAACGTCGGCATGTGGGAGAAGGGACGCCTCATCGAGATGGAGGCCCTGCTGGTCTGCATCAACGGGGCAGCCTGCCTGTTCTGGCTGTGTGCCCGGCTGAACGACCGGAGCGCCTGGGCGACGTGGCCCGTTCCGTGCCTGTTGCTGGCGGCCGGGTTCCTGCTGAAGGGACCGGCGATGCCCGTCTTCTTCTACGGGCTTGTCGGCTGTGTCGTGCTGGCCGAACGTCGGATTCGCGACCTCTTTCACCCGGCTCACCTGGTGTGTGCCGGGCTGGCCGGGGCGACGTTCCTGCTGTGGTACGCGACGTCCGCGAAACAGGTGTCGCACGGGGACGTGTCGCACGGGCTGGCCCACGAGGCGTTCAACCGGTTCATCGACCCGCGGGTGACGTTCGGCGAGTGGCTCCGAATCGGACTGATGTCCTTCGTGAACTTCACCCCGTGGATCTTCGTGGTGCCGATGCTGTGGCGGCGGGAGGCGTTCGACGGACTCGACGACCGTGTGCGGCGGGTTCTCGTCGGGTGCCGATGGGGCGTGGTGATCCCGTTCCTGCTGATCGGCTTGCTGCCCGGGACGTCGGCCCGGTACACCATGCCGGTCTTCCCGATGGCGGCGTTGCTGCTGGGCGTCGCGTTCGAGCGAGTGGCCGCCGGGCGGTGGGAGACGACCCTCGGCCGACTCGCCGTGCAGACGGGACTCGCCGTGCTCGCCGTGGCGATGGTCGCCGGGCACCTCGTCGTCTCGCCGACGCCGGCTGGCTTCCTGGTCGCCACGTCCTCGGTCGTACTGGCGGTCGGCGGATGGCTGTGGGCGGCTGGCCTCCAGTTCCGTGTCGGTCGATTGTGGGGCACGGCGACCATTGCCGTCGTCGCGTCACTCGGGTACGCCACGTTCGCGACGAAACTGCTCGCCGAACGAGAGCGGTACCGTCCGACGGCCGCGGCGATCAACCGAGAGGTGCCCGACGGCAAGACGGTCAACCTGTACGCCCCGGGGCCGCAGGAGTTCCTGTTCTACGTCGAGCGACCGCTCGGCTACGTCTTCACGCCGGAGGAGATCGACGAGTCGGTCGAGTACCTCGCCGTCCGCCGCAGCGATCTCGAAGCGGTCGAGGCGAGCGGCGTCGTCGCGGGTCGAAGAGTCGAGGAACTCCACGAGTTCACGCCACGGATCGAGGGCGACTTCCGACTGGTGCGCCTGTCGCCTGCGACGACGGCGGCGGCCGCCGACGATGCGACGAGGCGTTGACGGCCACTACTCGCCGCCTGCGAGGAGGTCGAGCAACCGGTTGTCGTGCGGGTAGGGGTGGCCGACGTGCTGCCGGAAGCCCTCGCCGAACTCGCAGCCGGCCTCTTCGCCCCGCTTGCGTGTCCACTTCTCCAGGGCGTTCATGTAGTCGTCCATGCCGTGCTGCTTGAGCAGCCAGGCCCGCTGGCTCTCGTGGCAGGCGAACGACTGCCACTTCAACTCGTACGTCGCGCCGACGTCGACGACGAAGTCGCACGGGATCGGGTTGCCGAAGAGATCCGCGTGCTCGACCGCATCCACGTAGTAGAGGTGCGGAATACGGGGCAGCAGGGGGGCCGGGTCGGGAACCTCGGTGTCGAAGTTCTTCGCGGGTGCTGCGAAGCAGGCGTCCCGGACGAGCCGGCTGGTCGCCTCGTGGTCGGACATGTAGTCGACCGGCGGGGCCGTCAGCACGACGTCCGGCCGTGCCCGTCGGACCGCCTCGGTCACCCGGCGGCGGGAGAGGTTGTCGACGACGATCTCGAGGTCGCTGAACTCGAGGCAGACGTACTCGGCCCCGATCAGGTCGGCGGCCGCCTTTCCCTCGCCGCGGCGGATCTCGGAAATCTCGGCCCGGCTGTGCTCGTCGCTCCCCTTGTCGCCGGGGGTCATCGTGGCGATCGTCACCTCGCACCCACGGCGGCGGAGCAGGGCGAGCGTGCCGAAGCACTGCAGCTCCACGTCGTCCGGGTGGGCGTGAATGGCGAGAATCCGGGGCGGGGCGTCTTCAGCGGACATTGCAATCGCGGGCGGCAGAGGGTGAGATGGAGTAAGGCCGGATTGTAGCCGCTCTCTCACCCGCGGAGCGAGCCGTCCGCGAGTTCCCGGTCTCCCGCCTCTGCCGCGCCCGAACCCCGTCTCGACGCACTGCCATGACCACCGAAACGCTCTCCCGCCCCCGGACCGACCAGGCCGGCCAGGCGATCCGCAACACGAAGATCCCGACGGTCGTCTTCGAGAACAGCCGGCAGGTCGACCGACACGTCGCGATCGTCGTCGAGAGCCTGATCCGGGAGAACAACTCGGCCGGCGCGCCGACCGTGCTCGGCCTGCCGACCGGCTCCACGCCGATCGGCGTCTACCGGGAGTTGATCCGCCTGCACCGCGAGGAGGGGCTCGACTTCTCGAACGTGATCACGTTCAACCTCGACGAGTACTGGCCGATGCCCCCGGACAGTATTCACAGCTACAACCGGTTCATGCGGGAGAACTTCTTCGACCACGTGAACGTGCCGGAGGAGAACATCCACATTCCCCGCGGGGACATCCCGATCGAGGACGTGGACAAGTTCTGCGACGAGTACGAGCGGGAGATCGAGCGGGCCGGCGGGATCGACGTCCAGCTGCTCGGCATCGGCCGGACCGGGCACATCGGCTTCAACGAGCCGGGCAGCGACCGCCGCAGCCCCACCCGCATGGTCATGCTCGACCCGGTCACGCGGATGGACGCGGCGAGCGGATTCTTCGGCGAGGAGAACGTGCCGTTCCAGGCGATCACGATGGGCGTGGGAACGATCCTGCGGGCCCGCAAGGTGATCCTGATGGCGCTCGGCGAGCACAAGGCGCCGATCGTGCGGCGAGCCGTCGAGGAGGAGATCACGCCGGAGGTGACGGCGAGTTTCCTGCAGTCGCACCCGCAGGCGACGTTCGTCGTCGACTCGGCGTCCGCGAGCGAGCTGACCGCCGTGAAGACGCCGTGGCTGGTGGGGCGGGTCGAGTGGACGCCGGCGCTCGAGAAGAAGGCCGTCATCTGGCTGTCGCAGCTCGAGGGGAAGCCGCTGTCGAAGCTGGAGTCCCGTGACTTCTTCGAGTACCGCATGCACGACCTCGTCCGACGGCACGGCGGGCCGGAGCGGATTCGCGAGCGCGTCTTCGACGCGATGCAGGAGACGATCTGCAGCACGCCGGCCGGGACCGACGAGCGGAAGACGGTGATCGTCTTCAGCCCGCACCCGGACGACGACGTGATCTCGATGGGCGGGACGTTGATCAAGATGGCCGAGCAGGGCCACGACGTGTACGTCGCCTACGTGACGAGCGGCAACATCGCCGTCTTCGACCACGACGCGATGCGGCACACCGACTACGTCCGCGAGTTCCTGGAGATGTTCGGTCTCGACAGCGAGGAGAGCCGGGCCCTCGACGAGCGAATCCGTTTGGCGATGGCCTCGCGGGGCCCCGGCGAGCCGGACGACCCGGAGGTGCTGAAGATCAAGGGGCTGATCCGGAAGACCGAGGCGACCGCCGGGGCCGTGGCCGCGGGCGTGCCCGCCGAGAAACTCCGCTTCCTGGACCTGCCGTTCTACCGCACCGGGGAGGTGAAGAAGAAGCCGATCGGCGAGGAGGACGTCGCGATCGTCGCCGACCTGCTTCGCGAGCTGAACCCGGCCCAGATCTACGTGGCGGGCGACCTCTCCGACCCGCACGGCACGCACCGCATGTGTGCCGAGGCGATCATCAAGGCCCTCCGCGTCGTCGAGGAGCAGGGGATCGAGCCGGAGACCTGGCTGTACCGCGGGGCCTGGCAGGAGTACGAGCCGCACGAGATCGAGCGAGCCGTGCCGCTGAGCCCGGAGGTGCTGCTGAAGAAGAAGATGGCGATCTTCAAGCACGAGTCGCAGAAGGACCGGGCGCTGTTCCCGGGGCACGACCCCCGCGAGTTCTGGGTACGGGCCGAGCACCGCACGAAGAACACGGCCCGCGTGTACAACGAACTTGGCCTGCCGGAGTTCTACGCGTTGGAGGGATTCGTCCGGTTCCAGGGGCAGCTGTAGCGGTCGCCGCCGCGGAATCGCCCGGATGCGACCACGCGTGGTCCGAAGTGCGAGCTAGCCTTTCAGGCGGGCCGTTCTCTCGAACCATGGGTGCCGTTCGGCCGTGAGTACACCTTCCGACGACGATCTCCGACAGCTTCCTCTGCGCTCCATCGTGGCGTACGCCGTGCGTGCCGCGATGCGCGTTCGTTCCCGGTACGGCATCGCGAAGGCGGACGACCTGTCCCGCGCGGCCGAGAAGGCCGTGGACGCGGCGATCGACGTGGCCCGCTCCTTCGCAGCCGACGACGGCTTCGAGATGGCGGCCGCGAAGGCCGCCGAGGAAGGCGTCATCAAGGCGGTGATGCTGGCGGGGGACCCGGAGCGGGGAAACAAGCCGAGCGCCCTCGCGGCGAACGCCGCCTACGCGGCCGTGGACGCCGCGTTGGCTGCGGCCGAGACCGTGGAGTCGAAGAGCCCGCAGCAGACCGGCACCCGCGTGGTGAACGCGGCCCGAACCGCTGCCGAGGCGGCCGTCGCCGCGAACTCGCACGCCCGGCACGGACTCGCTCGCGACTACCAGACCCTCGCCACCCGCGCGCGGTGCCCGTTCCCGGAACTCGGCCGTGCCGTCGATCTCGGTCCGGGCGGCCCGTTGAGCAAGGGGGCCGGCAAGGCACCGGGGGGAGAAGCCGCCGCAGCACCGAGTGAGGCCGACCTGCTCGAAATCCTCCGGCTCCGTGACGCCATTCAGGCGGACCGGGCCGAACTCGAGAACCAGCGTCGCGAGATCGACAAGAAGTCCGCGGGGTTCGAGGCCGAGCGGAACGAGATCGAACAGGCCCGCGAGGAGATCGAGCGGGAACGACACGTGCTCGAGTCCCGCCTCGCGGGCGTCGACACGGAGCGGGAACGGGTCCGGCAGTTCGTCGCCGAACTGCACGTGCTCCTGACCCACCACGGATTCGACTTCTCCGACCGCGAGATCCGTCCGGCCGTCCGCCGACGCGACGAACCGGCCGTCGAGGAGACCGACGACGGGCAACAGCCGTCGGACCAGGAGTCGGACCTCGAGCAGACCACCGACGCGGGCGAAGACTTCGAGGCGGCCGAGGAGCCGACCGTCGACGACGCGACCGCCGCGGCGACCGCGGTCCTCACCCGGCTCGAGGGGCTCAGCGACGAACTCGCTTCGAGCTGAGTCACCGCGGCACTACTCGGCGGCGGTCGTCCCGGCCTCGTTCTCGGCGTCGGCGGCCGCGATCGACGAGTACGTCCACCAGGCGGCGAACGACATGACGAGCGCCGTGTAGAGGAAGATCGTGGCGAGCATCCGCCCGATCGCCTGCCCGGCCTGTGCGTCGTCGGCCTCGAACTGGGCGATCTCCTCGCGCGTGAACAGCGGCTTCTCGTCCGCTTCGGCGGTCGGGGCGGCGGTGGCTTCGCTCACGTCGGTCTCTCCAGTCGGATCCTCGGGCGGTCGTATTCTGCCTTCACTCGGACTTCGTGTCGACCGAATTCGGTCCGGCCGAGTGTGGCTCGAGTTCCGGCACGACGTCGAGCGGGACGTCGCACGAATCGGCGATCGTCTTCTGGACCAGTCGGCCGAATCGGAGCGCGTACCGGCCCATCAGAAAGCGGTCGACCGTCCGCGGAAACCAGACGTAGCCGTGCTGGGGGATCTGCTGGGCATGCCTTCGCCGCTTGCCGTTCTCGGCACCGGGTCCGAGTCGCAGCCCGCGGAACCCGGACTCGACCGCCCGACGGACCGGCTCGTAGAAGCACATGGCGAAGTAGAACGGCACCTTGCCGAGGTCGCCCGAGTAGTCCCGGCCGACGCGGTGAGAACAGAGGTCACCGGTCGCCGGGCACTCCACGAGCGTGTGGAAGCCGACGACCTCGTCGTCACGCCGGGCGACCACGAGGTGCAGGCGACCGGCGAGCGACTCCTTCAACGCGACCCAGTACTCGGCCGGGAACCGCGGGAAGCGGTCGGTGTGTTGTCGCGAGGTCTCCTCGTACATCGTGGTCAGCCGGTCCGCGATCGGAGCAGGATCGGAGACGTCCTCGAACACGATGCCCGAGTCCGCCGTGCGTCTCGTCTCCCGCCGCATGTTCTGCCGGCTGCTCTTCGGAAACGTCGCGAAGTAGTCGTCCAGCGCCCCGAGGCCGTCGAGCGGGATCCGGTTGTCGTAGCACTGGAAGACCTCGCGGAACCCGGCCGAGCAGAGGGTCTCCAGGTTGGGCGGCAGGAAGGGGAGGAGCACGGGCCGACGTAGGCGGCGTCTCTCCTCACGGGCCGCTGCGGCGACGGCGGCCAGGGCTCTCGCGCGGGCGGGCCGGTCGTCGACGGCGAACGCGACTCCGCTGCCGTAGGCCATCGGGCTCGTGACGAGGAGCATCTCGTTCATCGGACAGCCGAGCCCCCTGAGCAGCCGACCGTACCCGCGGGCGAGGCCGAACAGCCGCCTGGTTCTCGGACCGACGTCGCCGGCGTTGTCGAAGAAGTGCTCGAAGTAGTGGCGTCTCAGGTTGTAGGCGAAGAACTCGGTCGCGTCACGCACGTGGAGCAGGGGGGCGATCGCGGTGACGTTGTCGGACTCCCGGACGACCAGGTAGCGGGTCTCGACCGTTCCGCCGGTGATCTCGCTGGTCGGCACGCGTTCGTGGGCACGCCACCACGCGGGCGAGTTGTAGGTCCGGGCCGACGCGGCGACCCGGTCGAGGTCCGTCGCCGGCACCTCGTCCAAGGACGGAACGATGGTGGCGGACGAGGTCATCGAGCGAGCGCAGTGAGGCCGGTTCGCAGCGAGTCGAACAGGCGGCCGAGTTCCGCCGTTGCGACACTCCGTGCCGACGCCTCGGTCAGAGGAAGGACGCGATCGGCGTTCCGCCGTTGGCGATGGTGAAGGGACGGCCGGTGGGGGAGAAGATCTCCTTCTCCAGCGGCAGCCCGAGGGCCGAGGCGATGGTGGCGTTGAAGTCCTGCGGGGTGCAGGGGTCGGTGTCGGCGTAGAAGCCGTCCTCGTCCGTGCCGCCGTAGACCTGTCCCCCCTTGACGCCGCCGCCGGCGAGCACGCAGGAGTAGGCGGCCGGGTGGTGGTCGCGGCCGGCCCGCTGGTTGATCTTCGGCTTGCGGCCGAACTCCGTGGCGAGCACGACGAGCGTGTCGTCGAGCATGCCCCGCTGCTTGAGGTCGCCGAGCAGCGTGGCGAGCACGTTGTCGAGCGTGGAGGCCATGTCGGGCAGGCGGTCCCAGAGATCCTGGTGGTGGTCCCAGCCGCCGTAGCCGACCTCGACCCACTGGACGCCGTGCTCGAGGAGCCGGCGGGCGAGCAGGGCGCCGCGGCCGAGGCGGGTGTCGCCGTAGGCGGTGCGGGCGGCCTCGGGCTCCTTGGTGATGTCGAACGCAGCGAGGTCCTTGCTCTTCAGCAGACGGATGGCGTCGCCGTACAGTTCGTCGTACGAGCGGACGGCGGCGTTGTCGGCCTTCGCCTTGAAGCCGGTGTCGAACTTGGCGGAGAGCTGCATGCGGCGGTTGAAGGCGGTGTCCGTGATGTAGTCCGGACCCGTGGTGTTCTCCAGCCCCTTGTTCGGGTCGCCGATCGGCACCGGGGCGAACTTCGCGCCGAGGTAACCGGGGCCGACGCCGCCTCCGATTTGAACGGTGGCCGGCAGCTCGCGGTGCGGCTTCCCGTTCATGCGGTGCAGCCACGAGCCCAGGCCCGGGTGCCGGGTCGAGGCGATCTTCTTGTAGTTCGTCCGCATCAGGTAGCGGCCCGGTTCGTGGGCCCCGGTCGAGGTGTTGAGCGAGCGGACGACGGCGAGCTCGTTCGCCATGCCGGCTAGCTTCGGCAGGTTCTCGCCGAACTGCACGCCGGCGACCTTCGTCCCGATGACGCCGGTCTCTCCCTGGTTCTCGCTCTTCGGCTTCGGGTCGAACGTGTCGATGTGGCTCATCGCCCCGTTCATGTACAGGTAGACGCACCGCTTCGCCCGGCCGCCGGACTGAGCGGACGCCGTCCCGGCTCCGACGAAGGGCAACAGCGAGACCCCGAACGCCGACTTGGCGACGAGGCCCATCATCTCACGACGGCTGCGGGAGTCGTCTCGGAGAAACGCGGTGAGGTCGAGCATGTCGGTCCGATCGGTCGTTGACTGGGCGGTTGTGTGAAGGGCCGAGCGGTCGGCGTCTACTGGACGAACAGGAACTCGCGGGTGTTGAGCAGGGCCCAGACGACGTCGCCGATGCCGGCCGCCCCGTTCTTCTTGAACTCCTCGCGGGCGACTTTCCGCTCCGCGGTCGTCGGGTGCCGGTTCAGCAGGCTGAGGAAGATCGCGTCGATTGCGTCGTCCACGTCCTTCTGCGAGGCGACCTCGTCGTAGAGGACCGAGCCGTACTCCAGCATCATGTGGGTGACCGGGCCGTTGAACATCGTCAGCAGCTGCGGGACGGTGCCGTCCGTCGTGCTGTCGCCGATGATCTGGCGGTCGCTCTGGCCGAACTGGCGGAGGAAGTGGTTGCCCGGCACGGGCTGCGGCAGCTCGGACGCCCGGGCGAGCTCGATGCTGACGTTCCCGATCTGCTTCGGGTTCCGGTAGACGCGGTTCTTCTTCCGCTTGTTCCGTTCGCGGTTCAGCGTGTTGAACCGCTTCGCCTTCTGCATCAACTGGTCGACGGTCGTCTGCTGGTCGAGATCGACGACGGAGACGTACTCCTCGTCGCTCTCGCGGACGATCGTGTCGGGGTCGGCGACGGTCAGCGTCATGAGCGAGTCCCACGCCTGTTCGGCCGTCATGCGGCGGAGGACCGGGCCGGGGAAGCCGTACGGCTTCTCGAGATCGACTTCGGTCATCGTCGCGGACCGCTGGTACGCGCGGGTGTTGTAGATCATCCGTTGGAACTCACGGAGGTCGAAGTCGACCGCCCGCATCTGCTCCTCGAGGTACCGCATCAGCTCCGGGTTCGAGGCGACGGTGTCGTCCTGCATGTCGTCGACCGGTTCGATCAGGCCGATGCCGAAGGCCCGTTTCCAGAGCCGGTTGGCGATCGTCTTCGCGAAGCGCGGGTTGTCGGGAGCCGTCACCCAGCCGGCGAGGGCCTCGCGCCGCGAGTCCTTCGGGCCGAGCGAGGGCATGTCGCCGAAGAGCACGCCCGGCTGGACGACGCCGTTCGCGTCCCCGTTGTCGTAGGCGTAGTCGGACGGGAACTTCAGCCGTCGGTACGGGTTCTCCCAGACGGCCATGCGGTTCATCCGCATCAGACGGCGTGCCGTGCGGCCCTCGGCGGTGTCGGCCGGGACCTTGTTGTAGCCGACCTTCACGGTCGTCGGCAGACCCTTTACGCCCTTGGGCGGCTTGCTCGGCACGCGGTCGGAGAGCCCCCCGGTGAGCGCGGCCAGCTGGTAGAAGTCCTTCTGCGTCCAGCGGTCGAACGGGTGGTCGTGGCACTGGGCGCAGCCGATGCGGGTGCCGAGGAACACGCGGACCGTGTTGTTCAGGTTGTCGAGTGGCATGCCCGCGTCACGCAGCACGTAGCCGGCCGCCGGGTTCTCCCACGGCTTGCCGGTGCCGGTCAGCATCTCGTGGACCATCTCGTCGTACGGGCGGTTCTCCCGGAGCTGCTGCTTCACCCAGTCGGAGTACGGTCGGAGGTAGGTGTTGTTGTCGGCCCGGTCCACGAGGCGGAGCACGTCGGCCCAGTAGTTGTAGAAGTGGCTGGAGTAGCCGGGGTTCGCCAGCAGCCGGTCGATCAGCCGTTCTCGCTTTTGTGGGTCGCGAGACCGCAGGAAGAACTCGGTCTCCTTCGCGGTCGGAATGCGGCCGACGACGTCGAGGTAGACGCGGCGGACGAACTGTTCGTCGGTTGACGGCGGGTTCGGCTCGATGCCGAGCTGGCCGAGCTGCGTGTCGATCAGCCGGTCGATCCGCTCGGCACGGGACTTGGCCGACAACCGGCCCTCGCCGGACAGTGGCGGGACGACGATCTTCTGGCGTGCCCCCTCGAAGGAGGGCAGGTTGCTCTTCGGCGGTTTCGGGGCCGGCTTCTTGCCGCTCTGCTGACCGGGTCGCTTCGACTGGTTCGCCCGCTGCTGGGCGGCCCGTTGTTGAGCCGCCCGCTGCCGGGCCCGAATCTGGGCCGGAGTCAGCTTCTGGCCGAACGAGTCGGACGCGTGCGAGACGAGGAGAGTGGCCGACAAGGCAAGCGCGACGAACCGCATCGGTCGATCCTGGTTGCTCGGAGAGAGGCAGCGGGAGTCACGAATCGCAACCACTCGATCTTACCGTGGAACTGAGGGTTTGCCAGCGCCAGCCGGGGCGTCCGGCTCCTCGTCGAGCGACACGAGGTACGCGAGCAGATCGGCGAGTTCGGCAGCCGTCATGTCCCGGAACTGGAGGTCCGGCATCAGCGACCGGGCCTGCGGGGTCACCTCCTCCACGTCAGAAGCCGCGATCCGCACGTCCTTTCCGTCGGCTCCTCGAACCACCACGCCGTTCTCGCCCCGTTCGACGAGCAGCCCGGAGTGCACGCGGCCCTTCTTCGTCTCGACGACGTACGCCCGCCACTTCGGGTCGATCGACGCCGAGGGTTCGAGAATCGCCGTCAGAATCTCGCGCGGCTTGCTTCGCTTCCCGATTCCGAGCAGGTCCGGCCCGACGCGCCCGCCCTCGTCCCCGCCGCGATGGCACTGCCGGCACTGCAGCGTCTTGGACTCGAGGAACAGCCGCCGCCCCGCCTCGACGTCGCCGCTCTTCGCGAGAATCGTCTCCGGTGCGACCGAGGTGCCGAGGCGTTGAATGCGCTTCTCGGGCGGGAGGAACGGCTCGAACAAGTCGCGAATCTCGGGACGCGGATCGGCCGAAGCTCGGGCGACGATGGACGTCGGCCGGGTCGCCGGCGGCGCTCCCCACAGCGAGAGGGCCGTCGCGTGGGCGGTCCGCGTCGAACCGAGGAGCGTTCGCTCGACCTTCTGCCGTTCGTTCTCCGAGAGTCGAAGGTCGTGCAGCCGCAGGACGTCCTTCAGACCGCTCTGCGGGTCGGCGGCCGACTCGTCGTCCCGATCGAGCGCCGCGATCCAGCCCGCGACGCGCAGCAGCGCGGCCGAGTCCACTTCTTGCGAGCCGATGTGGGGCATCCGTCCGCGTCCCGTCTTCCCCATCCGATAGAGGAGTAGCGATCGCGCCGGATCCTCTGGGACGACGATTCCCGCCCCGTCGATTCCGAACGTGCCCTGCGTCGCCCGGCCGTTGACCAGTCCGGTTCTCTCGAGCTCGAGGTCGTACCGCAGCTGGATGGTCGCGGTTCCGCCTCCGCCGAACCGATGGCAGTGAGCGCAGTTGACGTGGAGGTACGCGCGAACTGCGGCGGCGTCATCGCGTGTCCCGGCGACGTGGAGGGCCGGTCCCCCCTCGTCCCAACTCGGGAATGCCGGTGGCCACTTCGCGGAATCGTTCTTCGGTTCTTCGAGCGAGACCAGCCGAAGGTCTTGCTCGAGACTGTCCAACTGCTCGTGGCCTCGGACTTCGCGATTCAGCTGCGGAATCGTGAACCCCAGACGGTAACCGGACCAGGGGTTGTGGCAGGCGTAGCACTCGGCGCGGCTGGCGACGTGCCAGCGGAGTGTTCGGTCGCCGAACTCGACCGTCAGGTCGCGACCCTCGGCCGGGGCGAGCGTGGCGTCGGTCTGTTCGTCGTTCCAGACGTACGTGTAGCCGATCCACTCGCCGGAGTTTCCTCGCCAGTCCTCCGCGTTGTAGTGCAGGATCTGCGTCTCCAGCTTTCGCCGTTCGTCGCCGTGCTCCACGGAGATCGTCTTGGCGAGCACCGTGTTCTCCGGGAACTTGCCCCAGTTCCTCGGGACCCGTTCGGTCGGCTCGCGGAGCGTCATCGTGCCGTGGCCGGGGATCGCGACGAGCCGCTCGGCCTTCGCGCCGTCCATCCACCGGGCGACGTTGACCTCGAACGGGTACACGCCGTCCGCGGGCTTCCCCTTCGGAACGTCGGCGAACAGCCCGGTCTCGCTGAGCTTCCTCGGGAAGTCGGAGGGCTGGCCGGCGGACTCGTTCGGGACGAGGCGGTGGACGGTGCCGGCGTTGTAGTCGAGGAAGGCGATCTCGCCGTCGTGGTCCTCGAAGAAGCAGATGACGGCGGCCCGCGTGTCGGTCAGTTCGCGGTGGGCGGTCAGCTCGCCGTCGTCGTGCGACAGCGACCAGATCTTGCCGGTGACGTAGTCGCCGTAGACGTAGGTCCCGCGAAGGTCGGGCAGCCGGTCGCCGTGGTAGACGAAGCCCCCGGTCACGGACGCGGCCTCCGACCGCGGCAGCGACTTCACGGCCGGGAGAACGGGCGTGGGGCCGTGCATCGCGGTCGGCCGAACCTGCTGCGGGCCCTCCTTCACGCTCCAGCCGTAGTTGCCACCGCGCTCGACGCGGTGCACCGTCTCCCACAGCTGCCAGCCGACGTCGCCCAGCCAGAGGTCGCCGGTCTTGCGGTCGAAGCTCATTCGCCACGGGTTTCGCAACCCGTAGGCCCAGACCTCCGGGCGAGCCCCGTCGAGATCGACGAACGGGTTGTCGTCGGGGATCGCGTACGGCTTGCCGTTCTCCTCACGGTCGACGTCGATGCGGAGGATGCTCGCGAGCAGGTCGGAGACGTCCTGCCCCGTGTCGAGTCCGTCGGGCGGACTGGGCGCAGCGGCGTCGCCGGTGGAGACGTACAAGAATCCGTCCGGCCCGAATTTGAGCGATCCGCCGTTGTGCCCGCCGGACTTCCACTCCAGCAGAATCGTCTCGCTGGAAACGTCGATCCGGGCGGGCCGGCCCTCCTGCGGCTCGGTCATCCGGAACCGCGACACCCGCGTGCCGTTCGGGAGCTCCGGCTTGAGGATGTAGCAGACGTAGCAGAGCCGGTTCTCCTCGAAGTTCGGATGGAAGGCGAGCCCGTACGTTGCCGTCAGCCCCGCGATCTCCTTGGCCCCCTCCATCACGACCTCGGTGGCGTCGCTCGTCCGGTCGGCGGGAAGACGCAGGATGCGGCCTTTCCGCTCGACGACGTACGGACGGGCCTCTCCCGGGGCGACGACCATCTCGACCGGCTGCTGGAAGGCGAGCTTCGGCCAGATCCGCTCCGTGACGTACGGCGGCGGCGGTTCCGGCGAGCCGACGATCCGCGAGGTCGTCCACGGGACACGCTGGGACGCCGGTTCGTCCTCGGCTCGGGCGAACGTCGTCGCGAGACACAGGCAGAGAAGCACGGTCGAGCGCGGCACGATGGTCTCCGGCAAGAGAAGAGCCCCGATCGCACTCGGCGGAACGGGGCTCGCGGTTCGCTTGAACGAACGACGGCGTCAGTTCGCCCCGTTCCACTGCTTGAGCAGCATCTCGTAGCGGACCGGGTTGAAGCTCTTCGGCACGTCGTAGTCCTGGTTGGCCATCAGGTTCTCCACGCTGACGGGCTGCGTGGGGACGCCCTCGGCCGGGACGTCCATGCCGGCCGACCAGACGATCGCGTTGAGCATCAGCTTCCGCATCTGGTCGTTGCCCCAGTTCCAGTGGAAGTGACCGCCGGTGATGCCGAAGCCGCGGCCGCCGTCCTCCCGCTCGCGGGCCCACGCGACGTGTTGTGGCTCCATCCGCTCCAGGATCGCCTTGCGGACGTGCGGGTTGTTGTTGTGGGCGTTGTCGGGCCGGGCCAGCGAGCCGTCCGGCTTCACCAGCGTGCTCTTCGGCGGGAGGTCGGTGAGGATCGGCGTGACGCCTTCCTCCCGGAACCGCATGTGGTAGTACCACTCGTCGTTGACCTTGAACGGCTTCACGCCGCTCGTGGTGGGGTGGTCGGGCAGGTCGTCGAACTCGGCCTCCCAGTGGGGGTTCACGGACCAGTTCGTCTCGAAGAACCCGCCGGTCCACTCGAGGAAGGCGTCGCCGGACTTGCCCTTGGGGACCTCGACGCCGTAGTGGATGCAGACGATGCCGACCCCCTTCTTGGCGAGGGCGTCCACCTCGTCGACGTGGGCGTGGAACGGATGCCGGCCGCCGCCGTCGGCGTAGACGACGATGCAGTTCGCGCCGTCGAAGACGCTCGTGTCCTCCGGCCAGCCGTTGGTGACGACCTTCGTCTCGACGGGAAGGCCGGACTTCTCGAGCTGGTCGGCCAGCAGCATGCAGCCCGCCTTGTGCTCGTGGGCCCCGTACCCGTGGCTCTGCCGGCCGGCGACGAAGACGATCTTCCTCGGGGCGTCGGCCGCGACGAACGTCGTGCTCGACTCGGTCTCGATCGACGACTCCTCCAACGAGCCCTCGGCACCGAGGTCGAGTTCGGCGGGCGCTCCGAGATCGACCTCCGGCACCTCGACGGCGTCGGTCGGTTCCTCGCCGCCGAAGCGGAAGACCGGAATCCCGAGCAGCGAGATGCGGCCACGGCCGTCGGCGTAGTCGAAGCCGACTCGGCGGGTGCGGGCGGAGATCGCACCGTCACGCGAGACGTCGATCCGGCCCTGTTCCGACTCGACGGTGAGACCGGAGTTGAGCAGCGTCATCCTGATGTTCTCGACGCCCCGCTTCCGGCACGCGTTGACGGCCTCGACAGCGTGGCTGTGCGGGCAGTTGCGGTCGATCTCCAGGACGACCCCGTTGGCGAGCACGTCGTTGGCGACCGGGGCGAGGGCGAAGGCCAGGTTGCGGAACAGGCGGCCGTCCACCGTCGCCCGGCCTTGGGCGTCCATCCGGACGACGAGTGCCGGATTCGGAGCGACGCCGGGAACGGGCCTCGCCGCCGGCAGGGCGGCCGCCTTCTCGCCGTCGAGCTTCTTCAGCTTGACGTTCTTGAACTGCACGACCATCGGCGGGCCGGCGTGCAGTTGCAGGGCGAGGAGCCCCTTGGCCATCCGCTTGCCCACGCCCTCGGCGTCGTTGTCGGTCAGCTCGGACGTCTTCACGCCGTTGATGTACTGCACGAAGTGGTTCCCCTCCGCGACGATGCGGTAGGTGTTCCAGTCCTCCTTCTTGATCTTCGCCTGGATGGCGGCGGACTCGGCGAACCGCTCGGCCTTCTTCTTGCCGTCCTCGCCGATGACGCCCTTCTGGCCCCGGCCGACGAGGATGCCGCGAGCCCGTTCGCCGTAGACGATGCCGCTGTAGGTGTCCTTTGAATCGATGTCGGCCTGGTAGCCGCCGATCCGCCACTTGTCGGCAGCGTTCTTCAGCCGGAAGCTGCGGTACTGGATGCCGCTGTTGCCGCCGACGATCTTGTAGTCGAGCACGAGCTCGAAGTCGCCGACCTCGCCGTCCCAGACGATGAACGTGTTCCCCTTCGTCGGGTTCTCCTTGGTGGTGCGGCCGGTGATGGCACCGTCCTCGACGGACCAGAACTTCGGGTCGCCGTCCCAGCCGTCGAGTGTCTTGCCGTCGAAGATCTCGACGAACCCGTCCTGGGCGGGCAGCAGCGACGTGCCGAGCAGCACGAGAAGCGAGGCGAGCGTGAGTCTCACGTGCATGGTGTTCTCCGTCGGTCGCCACGAAGCGCGGCGTCGGTGAGGGAATTCGTTGCAGCTGCGTTCAATTGGATCGGGCGAGGCTGGTGCGTTCAAGGACCAAGCTGCCCGTCCGAGCGTCACGCGTGCCCGCAGCATGGTCAAACAGTTTCGAATCCGTCCCGAGAGCGGCCCGAAACGTGTGAATTCGCTGTCAACCGTTGGAAGCGCTCGGATTGGCCCGCGGGTTGCTGCACATGTTGATGAGTTGTGACGACCCACCGGACCGCTCGCTCAGGCGGTCCACCAGCCCTCCCGGTAATCGAGATGTCCCACCTGCCGAGCGTCCACGAGGACGGTCCGTGCCAACGTCGGCGTGGATTCACGCTGATCGAACTTCTCGTGGTGATCGCGATCATCGCGATCCTGATCGCTCTTCTGCTGCCGGCCGTGCAGCAAGCGAGAGAGGCTGCACGACGTTCGAGCTGCCGCAGCAACATGAAGCAGCTCGGCATCGCGATGCACAACTACCACGAGGCCCACGGCGTGTTCCCCTACGGATCGCAGATCGAGCGGTCCGGGGCCACGCATCGCCGGGACTGCTGGTTCCACCGCATCCTGCCGTTCGTGGAACAGGCCAACCTGTACGACCTGTACGAGGCCGACACGACCGAGTACGTCCACCAGATCGACAACCAGATCTCCCAGACCGTGGTGCCAACGCTGGTCTGTCCGTCCAACCCGGGGGCTCCCGGGAAGGGTGGCGGCGGGGACACCACGTCGTTCCAAGGGAGCTACGTCGTCTGCGTCGGCATCGGGACGGCGAGTTTCGCCAGCAACACCGACCACGGCGGCATGTTCTACATGGACTCCGACACCAAGTTCCGCGACCTGACAGACGGCTCTTCCAACACCCTGATGGCCAGCGAAGGCATTCTGCGACAGGGGGGAGCCGCGTGGGGGGAGCAGGGTGGCTACTGGGGCGGGGCGCCGCACGGGGCCTACGGCTTCACGGCCGACGAGCCCCCGAACACCTCGCTGCCGGACCAGAACTGGAGTTGCAAGACGACGACCGACCCCGCGGCGCCCTGCACGGCGGTCGGCAGCGGGGCCCGGTACAACTTCGCCAGAAGCCGGCACACCGGCGGCGTGAACGTCCTGATGGCCGACGGTGCCGTCACCTTCACGAGCGAGAACGTCGATCGCGCGACGTTCCAGGCGATGGGGACCCGCGGTGGTGGAGAGGTGGTGAGCCTCCCGTGAACCACGAACACCACGAGGTCATCGCGTCACGCACCGTCGTCGTCGGCGGCCTGACGGCCGTCGTCGGACTGGCCCTGTCGTTCGCCGTCTCCGGCTGCAACGGCGGAGCGGACGGCCCGCCGCTGGTCGGCGTCTCCGGCGAGGTCGTTCTCGACGGCGTCCCGGTGAAGCACGGCGTCATCGTCTTCGAGTCCGCGGACGGGAAGACGAGATCGTACGGCGGGACCATCGAGGACGGAGAGTTCTCGTTCGACAGCACCGCCGGAGCGAAGCGGGTCCGCATCGAGGCGTATCGCGACGTGCACGACGCCAGAGTCCTCGGACCCGACGGCGTCTCCATGACCGCGGGCTCCGAACAGTACGTCCCCGACACGTACAACGCCCGGTCGTCGCTCGAGTCGGTCGTCGAACTCGAGGGGGACGGCGAGTTCTTCTACAAGCTGCGAACCGAGTCCTAGGGCTTCGCCTGCGTCCGCTGCCCGAGAAGGTACGCCATCAGGTCGTCGATCTGCTGGGATGACAGCACCTCGTGAAGGTTGGCCGGCATCAGCGACGTCGACGACCGGACACGCTCCTCGACGGCGTCCGAGTCGACGGTGAACTCCTTCCCCTTCGCGTCGGCGAGAACGAGCGTCCGACCCTCCTCGCGGCGAAGCAGACCTGTTCGCACCTTGCCGTCGGCGAGCACGAGTGTCGTCGTGCGGAAGGCGGCGTCGGCGTTGCGGTTCGGGTCGAGGACGTCCTCCAGCAGACGATCGAGACCCCGGACGCCGACGCCGTCGAGCTGTGGTCCGACGAGGGCTCCCTTCCCGGCGATGCGGTGGCACGTGGCACAGGTCTTCTCGAAGACGACCCGCCCGCGATCGGACGAGGCCTCCGCCGTGGAGAACGAGGAGCGGTGCGCGGCGATCGTCGCCGCGACCTTCTCGTCGGTCGTCGGAAGGTCCTTGGTCAGCGCGGCCACGCGAGTGTCGGCGGAGTCGACGCCCGCCGCCCGGAGTCGCTCGCGCACGCCGGGACCGACCAGAAGGCGTGCCGGGAGGTGCCCACCCTCGACGAGACGGAGCAACGCCTCGCCACCGTCGCGATCGGTCGAGAGCGCTTCGACGAACGCCGGTTGCTCCGTCGCCGGCAACAGCCGCGACGCGGCGGTCAACGTCTCCGTGAGGCGACCGGGGTTCCGCTCCGCGACGACGGTCAGCATCCGCGAGCGGAGTTCGGCCGGAAGTCTCGGGTTGGCGGCACTCGTCAGCAACGCGGCCACACGGCCGTCCGGACGGATCGCCACGACTGCCCGGCCTGCCGCCTGCCGTCGTGCGAGTGACGCACGTTCGTCGCCGAGGAGGTCCGAGAGGTGCAACGAGACCTCGTCGAGGTCGAACGCCTCGACCAGTTGCGTCGCGGCGTCGTACGGGTCGAACGCCGTGGGGTCGAGGGCGTCCACCGAGAATCGCCCGACCGACAGCCACGCGTACGCGCGGGTCGCGTCGCCGTCGACGAGTTCGAGGTACGCACGCCTCACCGCGTGGCCTGACAGGTCCCACTCGACACGCTGTGCGACGTCGTTCCGCGGAGCCTCGGCCGTCGCGACGACCGATCCGGTCTTCGCGTCCCGCAGTCGGACGACGTTCCGCCCGTGGTGGTCGCGGTCCGGCGGACCGGCGTGACCGGCGACGAAGAACGACAGCTTCTCCGGCAGCTCGAACGGGCCCGAGCGGAACACGCCGGTCGCCTGTTCGCCGCTGGGAAGGGTACTGAAGAACGAACCGGTGTTTCCGTCCGACGAACGGCGACTCTCGACGGTCCACGCCCTGCTGCCGTCGTTCGTCCAGCGGACCCGTTCGAACTCCGAGCCGAGAAGCGACCTTGTCCGTTTCGCGACGAGGCTGCGAAGCCCGACCGACCCCTTGCTTCCCCGTCGGCGTAGGCCGTCCGCGGTTGCGAGCAGGATCTCCAGCTGGAGTTGCGGCTCGCCGTCTTGTGCGGCGACAGCCGAACCGACGGCCGACTCGAGCGTCTCGACGGACCCGTAACGGGCGACGTGGGCGAGGAACTCACGAGTCCGGTCGGTCGGCTGCGTCTCGTTCAGGGCGAGTGCAGCGATCGTCGCGGCGGACTGCTCCGTCGGGACGGCGAGTAGTACGGCAGTCAACTCGCCGGCGTGCTCCGCCGTGGACCTCCGCCGGCCGGTCGCCT
Source organism: Planctomycetaceae bacterium (assembly GCA_028284885.1). GTDB lineage: Bacteria > Planctomycetota > Planctomycetia > Planctomycetales > Planctomycetaceae > JANQQW01. The sequence continues at coordinate 27 of JANQQW010000352.1, read as the reverse complement.
CGGCGTCCGCGTCGTCGTGGAACTGAT
>JANQQW010000350.1 GCA_028284885.1 Planctomycetaceae bacterium | reverse complement strand
AGGGTCCGAACCGCTGATGGAGGGCGTCCATCATCATCCGGACCGCGCCGTCCTGCTTCAGCTCGCTCATCGAGACGAGCATGATGAAGAAGGTCAGCAGCAGCGACATCATGTCGCCGTAGGTGACGACCCACTCGGGGACGCCCGGCGGTCCGTCGTCGGCCGGTTCGGACACGGCGTCCCTCCGTCAGGCGGCTTCCTGTTCCGCCCGGTCGGCTGCCGGGAGGAAGACGTTCAGTTTCTGCTCCAGCAGCCGGGGGTTGTCCCCCTCCTGGATCGCGAGCAGCCCCTTGACGATGATCTCGCGGCGCTCGAGTTCCTTGCGGCTGTAGAACGCGAGCTTGTCGGCGAAGGGCAGACAGAACAGGTTGGAGACGATGGCGCCGTAGAGCGTGGTGATGAGGGCGACGGCCATGCCCGGACCGATCGCCTCCGGGTCGTCCATGTTGCCGAGCATGATGATCAGGCCCATCAGCGTGCCGATCATTCCGAACGCCGGTGCGTACCGTCCGATGGTCTCCCACAGGGACTTCCCGACCTTGTGCCGCGAGCCGACGGCTTCGATCTCGGCACGGAGGATCGCCTCCATGGTGGTGGCGTCGATCCCGTCGACGGCCATCTGCACGCCCATCAGGATGAACGGGTCCTCGATCTCGTCGCACTTGGCCTCGAGCGCGAGGATGCCGTCACGCCGGGCGATCTCCGCACACTCGACCAACTGGGCGACGACCGGCTTGAGCTCGGCGGCCTCGCCGGCGAACACCTTCTTCGTGACGCCGGGGAGCAGCAGGACGGAACCGACCGGGAAGGCGATGCAGGTGGCCGCGATCGCCCCGCCGACGACGACCGCGAGCGACGGGTAGTCGACGAACGCCCCGAAGCTGGAGCCCGGCGCGATCGCGATCGCGATCAGGAGGAGGGCGATGCCCCCGACCAAGCCCCCGAGCGTTGCCTTGTCCATGTCCCGCGACCCACCCTCTGCGTTCCGTTACGCCGCGTTCCGACGTCGAGTCGCGCCGCCGAAGCGCACGGCCCGAGACCAGGCAAGGCTGCGACCGACCACCTCGTCCACGCGTTCCCGCACCAGCACGCGTTCGCCCGTGACGAGCGTGACGAACGTGTCGGGGCGCCCCTCCACGCTCCGGATCAGGTCCGCGTTGAGCACGAAGGACTCGCCGTCGAGTCGCGTGAGCTTGATCACCGTGGAGACTCCTCAACGAACGTCGGCGTGGACTACCGGCCGAGGACGAGCAGTTCGTCGACGAGTTCCTGCACCGAGCTGATGACCCGTGCGTTCCCCCGGTAGTTGGTCGAGGCGACGATCAGCTCGACGAGGTTCCGGCCGACGTCCGTGTTCGAGAGCTCGATGGCACCGGAACGGATCGTGCCGCCGCCGAAACTGCCGGGCGAGACGACGAACGGCGGGCCGGAGCCGACGCCCTCCCGGAACGTGTTCGCTCCCGCCTCGAGCAGACCTTGGGGGTTCGCGAAGCGAGCGAGGGCGATCTGGCCGAGTGTCCGGCTGATCCCGTTGTCGAAGATGCCGTTGATGACGCCCGTCTCGGTGATGCCGAAACTGGTCAGCGTGCCGGGCGCGGAGCCGTCCTGCGACTGGAGCGAAATCGAGCTGCCGGCCGTCGGCGTGGAGAGGCCGGACATCGCCGTCATGTCGAGCGTGATCTGCATCGGACTGAACGCGGCCGTCAGCGCGCGGTCGATGGCGAAGGTGGCGGTCCCGCCGCTGGTGACGTTCCCCTCGCCGTCGAAGACGATGTGCCCGTTGGCCAACTCGATGTTCGCGTCGCTGTCGTCGACGCTGTCGAGGTACCAGCGGACGTTGCTGGCGGTGTTCGACGTCGACTCCAGAACCGTGGCCATCCGCACGGCCACCTCCTGGCCCAGGGAGTCGAAGACCACGAAGTCGGTGACGGCCGACTCGCCGTCGGCGGCCTGGTCCTTCGTGAACACGATCGGCACGGACGTTCCGTCGACGGTCAGATCCCCCGCTCCGACGAGCAGGTCGTTCGCCGTGCCGGTGTTGCCGGTGATCTGAATCTGGCCGTTCACGACGTCCACGCCGGGCAACCCTGGCGCCGGCAGCTTGTTCGGGTCGTTCGGGATCGTGGGCGTTCCCGTCGAGGTGATGCCGAGGGTGTCGTCGATGAGCGTCAGCAGGTCGGCGACGGTCGTCGTGGCGGTCACGGTCAGGGACTCGGGCGGCGTGGTCCGGCCTCCTTTGTTCCCAGAGAAAGAGACGACTTGGCCGTTCGTGAACAGCGCGGTCGTGGAGCCGTCCTCGAACACGGATGTCAGCAGCGTCGTCGAGACGATCGGGTTGGTGGTCGCACTGCCACCGGACGTGTTCGTCAGGGCCTCGCTGAGGATGTGTGCCCCCTGGGTAGCGACCTCGCCCGTGGTGAGAATCGCCCCGGTGATGCTGACGTTCTCCGTCTCGACGGCGACGTTGAGCGCACCGACCGGGATGTTCACGTTCGCCAGGTTCGTCGTGAGGATGTTGGACTCGGCGTCGACGCCGTAGCCCTGGACACGGAACCCCTGCGAGTTGACGAGGTCGTTGTCGAGGTTCAGCTGGAAGCCGCCGTCGCGTGTGTAGGCCGGTCCGTCCGGCCCGTCGACGATGAAGAAGCCGTCCCCCTGGATCGCGAGGTCCGACGGGCTCGTGCTGTTCGTGATGCTTCCCTGGGAGAAGTCCTTGCTGATGGAGACGGTGGTCGCCCCGAGCCCGACCTGCCGCGGGTTCGTTCCGCCGTTCGTGCCGGACGGACTGGAGCCGACGCTGAGCGTGCGGGAGAGCTGGGTGGCGAACAGCGCCTTCGAGGCCTTGAACCCGTTGGTGCCGGCGTTGGCGATGTTGTTTCCGACGACGTCGATCGTCGTCTCGTTGAGCGTCAGCCCGTTGAGCGACGTGTTCAGCGCAGACGTGAGTCCCACGAGAGCCCTCCCTGGTCGTGCTGTCTCGAACGAGGGGACGAGTCACTCGACACCTCGCGTGGCAGCTGCGCATCCTGACGCGGACCGCCACTCGTCATTGGTTATCGGCCGGATCGGGGCCGGACGACAGGCTGGTTGCCCTTGCAGCCGCCGACGTTCGCGCGCCGAGGGACGACGACCCCCACCGCCTCCCGGACGACGACTCGGAACCGAGGTCAGGTCGTCGAGTTCACTCCCGTCACGTCGGTGAGCGGGACGTCGGTCCCGTCCACCGTCACGAACACGTCACCGTCGACGACGCGGGCCCGCTCGACCACTCCGGTGACCTCGCTGGCCCCAACCGCGGCGGTGACGCTCTTGCCGATGAAGTTGGCGGCGTTCGAGAGGAGCTGCGTCGACGTCGTCCCCTTGATTGCGTCCGCGAGTTCGACGTTCGACTGCAGGCTCTGGATCTGCGAGATCTGCGTCAGCAGTTCCTCGTTCGTCATCGGCTCCGTCGGATCCTGGTTCTGCAGCTGCACGATGAGCATCTGCATGAAGTCGTCGGCGGTGAGTCCGGAGAACCCGGCCTCCTCCCGGTCGACGACCAGCTGGTCGGCACTGATCCCGCCGATCTCCATGTTCTGTCTCCGTTCGGGTCTCTTGGACGGACGCCTTGGTCGCCGTCAGTTCGCGCTCTGTTCGTCCTCGTCACGTGGTGGCTGGCGAGGCTCGCGTTCCTGACGGTCCCGCTCGTCCCGGTGTCGCCGCTGCTCGCGCTCTCCGGACCGGTCACGTGCGTCCGACTCGCGGTCCGAGCGGGCCGTCCGCACGTCTCGGCCGGTCCGGTCGTCCCCTTCCGTGACGACGACGTCGATCCTCTCGACCACGTGTCCTCGTCCGGCGAGATGCTCGGTCAGGGACGGCAGCTGTTCGGAGAGGACGGCGTGGGCCGCCGGCGTCTCCACGGACAGCCGGGCCACGAGTCGACCGCCGTCACGGTTGACGATCTCGACCTGCAGGGCCCCCAGCTCCGGTGGATGGAGACGGATTCGCAGCTCACGCGGTCCCGTCGTGGCGGCCGTCCGGATGGCGTCCGAGACCCGTTGCACCTGCTCGACGCGTTGGGCGACCTCGGGAGCGGTCTTCTGGGCGGCCGTCGTCGACTCGGCGGCAGGCTCGACCGTTGGCTGTGGCAAGGCCGCAGGCGGCACGGCTTCGGTGACGCTCGAGCTCGCGACGGAAGCCGACTCCGGAGTCGGACCGGCCGGACCCGGTCGGCCGGCTGCTGCGACTTGCGAGGGCAGGGCGGCATGTGGCGGCGTGACGGTCTCCGCGACCCGCTGACCGGCCAACGCCGTTGAGTCGGCGGGCGGAGTGTCAGGGCGGTCGAATCGACGTCCCGACTCCGTTCCGTTCGACTCGGGCAGCTGCGGGACGCCGGGCTCCGCTTCCGGGACGGTTGTGCTCTGCAGCGTTGTCGGATCGGGACGCTCGGTCGATCGTGGTTCCGACGGCGCGACTTCGAGCGACTTCGGTGGAAGCAGCGGCGACTCGCTCGCGGGGACGACGGTCTCGGAGGCAGTCGGGACCTCGGTGAGTGAAGCTGCCTTGTTCGAGGGCAGCTGCTCGTCTACCGCGGAAACAGGCGGTGTCGTCTGCGACGCCTCGGTCGGCCGTGGGGTCTGCTCCAACCGGTCTGACGACTCGACCGATATGGGCGTCGTCTCGACGATCGGCTGGTCGGGCGGCGCCGACTGTTGAGAGATCGCATTGCCGGGGCGAGGTTGGAGACTCTGCGGCGGTCGTGAGATCGTGTCGAGAACCCCCGCGGACTCGACGACCGGCGCCGAGTCGTGTGTGGGGACGACCGCTTCGGGTACCGCGACGCGAACCTCGCTGTTCGCGAGGACCTCGCCGTTCGGACGCACCCCGCCGTTCGAGTGCGGGTCTCCACCTCGAGTCGGCCCGGTGAACAGCGTCAGCGACTCGGGCGGCAGGGCGTCCGTCTCAGAGGGGAAGCCGGCAGGAACCACGAACGCCGCCGCGTCGTCCGCGACGGCGATTCCCTCGACGACGGCCGACTCGGGGATCGCCTCCTCGACGGCGGCACTTTCCTCCGGTGGTGCCGGCGGGCGCTGCTCGACGGGGACGGGAGTCTCGCCGCTCGACTCGACGGGCCGACCGTCGGACGGACGGGGCTCCTCACTGCCGGCCTCCGCCTGGCTCCGCCGCCCGGCGACCGACTTGCGAAGGGCCGTCCCGTACTCCGACGGCTTCGCCGCGGCGGCGCCGTTCTCGACGGGAGCCGCGTCCGGCCTTTTGGCCGAGAGGCCGCTAGGTGGCTGTCTCCGAGTCGGCTCGATGACGTCGAGGACGTTCATCCGCGGTTCCTTCCGCGAGAGCCGTCGGACGACGACAGGGCTCTCACCCGGGTGGGGGGGCCGTACCGCCGGCGTCCTCGGTTCCCGTGCCGGCGGCCTGGTCGACGACCGACCGTTTCGGTTCGCCACGCGAGAGGGCCTCGAAGATCTCGAGTCCCCTTCGTCTCTGTTGTTCGTCATTGCTCGCGGCGAACTGCTGCAAAATCGCCGCAATCGTCTTGTCCGGAAGTCCTCGCAGGAGAATCACGGCCTCCTCGAACTCCAGCGGTGCCAGCTGGGCGACCGCGTCCTCCGCGCGCTGAGCCTTCAGGATCCGCCGAGCCTGGTCGACTCCTTCGGACGTCAACGTCTTCTCCAGTTCGGCGAGTCGCTCCTCGAACTTCTTCTTCGACGACTCCAGGACCGCGAGGTCCTCGTCGAGCTGCCGACGCTCGTCTTCGACGAGTTTCATCAGAACCCGAAACTCGTCGTCGCGTGTGTCGAGCTCGAGCCGCTCGCGGGCGATCGCGTTCGCCACCTCCTCGGTCGAGGGAGGCGGAGCCTCGTCGTCCGCCAACGCCGTTCCCCCCGGTTCCTCGCCCGAGAGAATCGCCGTGATCTCGGCGACCGACTCCGCGTTCAACTGCCCGCGGTACCACAACAGCCCGAGCGCGAGTCCCTCGGTCACCAGCGTCGCTGCACAGACCACACCGAGCACGGTCACGATCGTCCGCATCATGCCATTGCCTCCCGGCTACGTCCCGAAACCCAGGCGTCCTCGAGTGCCAGCTGTTCCCGTCGTCCGCTCTCGTAGGCGTGCTCGACCCGGCGTTTCTCCCGCAGCCGCTCCAGCACGCGGACCTCTCGATCGGCCTCGACGAGCGCCCGACGACAGACCGAGAGTTGCTGCTCGACGACGTTCCGCCGCCGATCGACCGCCTCGATCTCGCCGAGCAGGACTCCTCCGTGGAAGCGACGCTGGGAGGCCGCTTCGACGTCGACTCGCCCTGACCGGGTCAAGTCGTTGATCTCCTCGAACTGTCTGGCACGCTCTCGTTCCAGCTCGGCCTTCCGAGCCTCCTCGACGGCGAGGTCGGCCAGCAGGCTGGCCGTCAACTGCCTCACCAGGTCTCGGCGATGGCGTCGGTACCGGAGCAGTGGTTCGTACTCGAAGGCGAATCGTGACAACGTGGGAGCTCGACTTCCGTGTTCGTGTCCGTGTCAGGTCAGTCCGTCGGAACGGTCGCGGGGTGCCGTTCGGCGTGCAGCTGAGCCAGCAGTGCGGCGGTCTCGTCGAAGGGGGTGGAGTCGTCGGGAGTCTGGCGGAGGAACGTCTCCACGGCGTCGCGCATGCGGATCGCCGTGTCAGTCCGTTCGTTCGTTCCCTGCTGGTAGGCGCCGATCTCGACGAGGTCTCGGGACTCCTCGTAGGCGGCGAGGAGTTCGCGCACCGAGCCGGCCGCTTCGCGGTGCGCGGGCGTGACCACGTCGTTCATCGACCGGCTGACGCTCTGCAGCACGTCGATGGCGGGCCAGTGTCCCCGTTCGCCAAGTTTGCGCGAGAGCACGACGTGGCCGTCGAGAATGCCGCGGACGGTGTCGGCGATCGGCTCGTTCGTGTCGTCCGCCTCGACGAGGACGGTGTAGAAGGCCGTGATGCTGCCGCGGTCGGTGCGGCCGCTCCGCTCCAGCAACCGGGGCAGGGCGGCGAACACGCTCGGCGGATAGCCACGCGTCGCGGGCGGCTCGCCGGCCGCCAGCCCCACCTCCCGCATGGCCAGCGCGAATCGCGTGACGCTGTCCATCACCAGCAGCACGTCGAGCCCCTCGTCGCGGAAGGACTCGGCGATCGCCGTCCCGAAGCGGGCCGCTCGGATGCGAGCCAAGGCTGGTTCGTCGCCCGTCGCGACGACCACGACGCTTCGTGCCAGACCGTCCGGCCCGAGGTCTCGCTCCAGGAACTCGCGAACCTCGCGACCCCGTTCTCCGACGAGCACGACGACGTTCACGTCCGCGGTCGTCGAGCGAGCCATCTGTCCCAGAAGCGTGCTCTTGCCGACGCCGCTGCCGGCGAAGATTCCCAGCCGTTGACCACGGCCACAGGTGAGCAGTCCGTCGATCGCGCGGACGCCCGTGCCGAGCGGCGTGTCGATTCGCGGTCGCGAGAGGGGCGCGGTCGGGGGCCGGTCGAGCCGCGTCCGGTGCGGCAACGCGGGCGCGGCTTCGCCGTCCAGCACGCGGCCGTGGGCGTCGACGACGCGTCCCAGCAACCCCCGTCCCACCGCGACGGTCGGCGACGAGGACCGGAGTTCCACGTGGTCGCCCGGTGCGACGCCGTCGACGGGGCCGGAGGGGAGCAGCAGCGTCTCTCCGTCGCGGAAGCCGACGACGTCCGCCTCGATTCGGCGACGGCCCGAGCCGACGATCTCGCAACGGGAGCCGACCGGCACCGGCAACCCGACGACTGAGAGCGTCAACCCGACGATGCGGCTGACCCGACCGGAAACGCCGTAGGGAAGGACGCTGGCCACCTGCTCGCTGACGTCGATCACGACGGTGTCTCCTCGTTCGGGGGAACCGGGTCGCCGCCGCGGAGTTCGGCGGCGATCCGGCCGAGCTGCGACTCGACGCGAGCGTCGATCTCGCCATGTCGTGTGCGGACTACGCAGCCGCCTCGCTCGACCGACTCGTCCCCGACGATTCGTCCCCGCGCGCACGTCGTGAGGCGGGAGACGAGGTCGTCGGCGTTGTCCCCGAGCACGGCCTCGTCCGCCGGGTTCATTCGTAGGGTGACCTCCTCCTCCCCGGCGACCAGTCGGAGGACGTCGACGACCACCTCGCGGACG
>JANQQW010000134.1 GCA_028284885.1 Planctomycetaceae bacterium | reverse complement strand
ACAGGGCTACCGGCTCGGCGACCGCGGCTACGTTCGCGTCGAACCGGACGAGGCCGGCCGACTCGTGAGCGAGGAACTCGACGTCACACTGGAGCTCGCAGGAGCCGACCTCGTTCTCCGCGAACGCGAGACCGGTGAGGAACTGCTCACCCGCTACGAGGCCGCCGAGGCGGCAACCGAGGCGGCCGAGGCCGAGATTCGGCGGTTGCGGGAACGACTCGGCGACACCGGCGAGGACGAGTAGACTCGCCCCGTCATGCGTTACGACACGATCATCATCGGTGCCGGACTCTCCGGTCTCGCGGCCGGCATTCGGCTCGCCTACTACGAGAAGAAGGTCGTCGTCCTCGAACGCCACACGACGATCGGCGGCCTCAACTCCTTCTACCGGCTCCGCGGACGGAACTACGACGTCGGCCTGCACGCCGTCACCAACTACGCGCCGCCCGGCACTCGCAAGGGCCCGCTCGCGAAACTGCTCAAGCAGCTACGGCTGCGCTGGGACGACTTCGACCTCCGTCCCCAGAACGGATCGACGGTCGTGTTCCCCGGACACTCGCTGCGGTTCGCCAACGACCTCGACGCCTTCGCCGCCGAGATCGACCGCGAGTTCCCGCAGCACGTCGACCGCTTCCTGAGGCTGCTCCGCCGGATCGACGAACACGACCCGCTCGCCCTCGACCGGGAAGAGGTCTCCGCCCGGTCGGTCGTGCTCGAAACCCTCGGCGACGACGAAGAAGGGCGCTTGCTCGCCGACATGATCTTCTGCCCGGTCATGTTCTACGGCAGCGCCACACCACGGGACATGGACTGGAACCAGTTCGTCATCATGTTCCGCGCGCTCTACGAAGAGGGGTTCGGCAGGCCGCCCGGCGGGGTCCGGCCCATCATGAAGGCCGTCACGCGGCAGTTCCGTTCGCTCGGCGGCGAACTCCGGCTGCGGGCCGGCGTGAAGTCGATCCAACACGAGAACGGCCATGCCGTCGGCGTCACGCTCGACGACGGAACCGAGCTCGAGGCCGACAACGTCGTCTCCTCCGCCGGGTCCTTCGAGACCGCCCAGCTCCTCGGCGACGAGTCGCAGACCCGCGACGAGTACAGGCACGGCGAAATCTCGTTCGTCGAGACGATCTTCCCGCTCGACGTCCAGCCCGCCGAGCTCGGGCACGACGAGACGATCGTCTTCTACAACGACCGCCCCGAGTTCACCTACGACCGCCCGGACGCGCCCTGCGACGTCCGCAGCGGCATCGTCTGCTCGCCGAACAACTTCCAGTACGACGAGCCCGAGACCTCCGAGGGCATGATCCGGATCACGGCCCTCGCCGACCCGGGCTTCTGGACGGAGGACCGGCCCGAGGAGGAGTACGTCGCCGCGAAGAGCGAGTGGGCCGACCGCATCGTCGAGTCGGCCGTCCGCTTCGTGCCCGACTTCCGTCCTCACGTTCGCGACACCGACGTCTTCACCCCCCGTACGATCCGCCGGTTCACGGGCCACGTCGACGGAGCCGTCTACGGAGCGCCGCACAAGATCGTCGACGGACGGACCCACGTCGAGAACCTGTACCTCTGCGGCACCGACCAGGGCTTCCTCGGCATCGTTGGCGCCCTGCTCTCCGGCATCACCATCGCGAACGCCCACCTGCTGCGCTGACACCGACGGTTCCCGCGGACACGCGGCCCGCGTAGGCTGAAGCGACGTCGCAGCCCCCTCGGCCGTGCGACGGGGGAGCGTACGCGGCTCTGGTGACCGCCCCGGGCTTCAAACCCGGTGTGCCGCCCGAAAGGGCGACAGGTGGGTTCGATTCCCATCCGCTCCCGCTGCCCCCTTCGGATGCAGTGTTTTCGCTGCATTCCAAGGGGTTTGCGGCGACCTCGCGAGACTCGCCATCGTGCGAAACGGGGTCGTCCTCGACTGCACCATGGTGCACGTGAATGCTCCCACTTGCCGGGAATTCCGGTGTTCGAGGAGCGTGGTGTACGCCTTGGCTGCGTCGGCGTCGACGAGTGCCTCGGCGAACGACTCTTCGAAGGACTTCTCCCGCGACCGGTTGTACTCCCGGAGGAGCCGCAGGAACTCCTCATCGCCGTAGTCCGAGCGCGCCTTCCCAAGGACGTGACACGGCACCCTGGACAGTCCGGCGAGCCGGCACGCGGTGATTCGGCGGTGCCCGCTAACGATCCATCCGTCGAACGTGACGACCAACGGCTCGAGCAGGCCCTTCTCGCGGATGCTCTTGGCCAGCTTCACGATCTCGGGATCGTCTTCGCACACGGCCCGGTAGAGACGATCGTTCTCAGGCGAGGGCCGAACTTTCCCAAGTCCCAAGACGCGGACTAAGTCCGGATTCGCGTGGTGAGCAGGTCATGACCGTGCCTCCCACGAATCGCGATCCGGGACACCGGCGGCGAGCCAGCGCCGCAACTCGTCGAGTCGCCAGCGTTTGGACCGTCCAAGGGGCGACGGGACGGGGGATCCGGCCGGTCGAGAGTTGTTTCCAGACGCTGCGTTCGGAGATCTGCAGCAGTCGAGCAACCTCGGGTGCGGCGATCAGGAGACAGTCCGAGGTCGTCGAGTTCTTCATCTGAGCGTCGTGCTCCGCGAGGCAGAAACGTGAACACTACCATGCAGGCCGATTCAACCACCTGCATTGCCCTGCTCGAATCCGAGCAGCCGTTGCTGTGATGGGCCAACTGGCCGTGCCGCGATCAGATGCGACACAATGCCACACCCAAGAAGGAGGGCGGCAGGGACCGGAAATCGAGGCGTGACGACTCTTGCATCACCCTTGGCATACGCCCAACGGACGCTAGGTGAATCATCCCAACCGAACCTCGTGTGGGTCCTTCCCAAACTCAAGATGCCACTCGCAATGATCTCTTCCCATCAGCGTTGGTAGAGAGTTCGCTCACAGTGGAGGTAGAGGGGGCGGTGCAGAAAGCTACGGGCCACCGCCCCGCAACCGCTCGCAGCGGGACGAAGTGTGACGCGAACGGCCCTAGGGGGGGCCTCAGGAGATAGTGCCTCAGCGATCCACAACCGTGCGTCGCCGCGCGAAAAAAGTCACCCCAACAAGAACTTCCGATTCTGGATATCCGTGTAACCACAGTGGCCGAGCCCAAGCGAAGACTGCCTCGGCGTGCGACGGGCGGATCTCCGGCGGTGGCTGCAGCACGCTGTTGACCACGAACGTCCTAGGTACTGACGGCGTTCATCGTGTCTCCGAACTCCAAGGCTCGGATCGAGTTCGACGATCAGTTCCAATCAAGCGACAGGCGAGCGGTCGCGTTCGATCAGACATGCCATCCACGTCCCTCATCATGATCGTGCGAGATGCCGAAAGCACGGTCGGCCGGGCCATTGCATCTGTCGCGGACCAGGTCGACGAAGTCGTGGTCGTCGACACCGGCTCGTCGGACGGCACGATCCGAGCGGCTGAGTCGTACGGCGCGCGGGTCTTGCACGTCTCGTGGTGTGACGACTTCTCGGCTGCCAGGAACGCCTCGGTCGAGGCTGCCTCTTCGGACTGGGTGCTGTGGATCGATGCGGACGAGTGGTTCGACGACGTGAACCGCGTGCTGCTCAGGCAGTTGCTGGAGAGTCTCGACGATCGTGCGGACGCTTTCACGCTGCGGCAGGTGTCGAACATGCCGGGCGGGCATTGGACCTTGTCCAACTGCGACTCTTCCGGCGACGGCCCGAGTATCGCTGGCGCTATCGGGTCCACGAGCAGATCGTGCCTGCCGTTCGCGACGACGGCGGTCGCATTCGGCCGTCTACCATCGTGCTGCGCCACGATGGCTACGAGTCGCCAAGTCTCAACGACGCAAAGAAGGACCGAAACCACCGATTGTTGCTTCTCGACGCGATGGAGTTCCCCGAGGACCCGACGTTCCGCGACGTGTTGCCTGTACGCCGTGTGATCGTGCCCAGATGCCTCTGACTCTGCCGCTCTCGTTCGACACTCGGACACCTCACCCAGTGTCATCAGGCCTCGATGAGCCCCTCGCGAATGGCAATGCGTGCAAGCTCGACACGGTCGCGGACCCCCAGTTTCCTCATCATGCGAGTCTTCTGGTTGTCGATGGCCTTTGGCGTCGTTTCGAGAATGCGGGCCGTCTCCTTGACTGATCGTCCCTGTGCGAGCAGCCTCAGGGACCGAAGCTGGCGAGGTGTGAGGACCTCCAGGACGCCGTTCTCCGGCGGGTCGAAACGCTTGTTGCGCGCGTCGAAGCCCAGGTAGGCCGAGAGCGAACTCGAGACGACCATCTCACCTCTCACGATTCGCGAGACTTGGACTCCGAACTCTCGCATCGAGTCCATCGTGCTCAGACACCCCTCCGGCCGGACTCGGCGGACGACGGTTCGCATTGCGACCGCAGGTCGCAGCGTGAACACCACCACGACCCTGACTCCGTCGAAAGCAGATCGTGCACGTTCCGCCACCTCGATCGACGCTTGATCCACGACCACGATCGCAGGCCCTAGCCGCTCCGCGGACAGGTCCGCGAACGAATTGAAGATCGCCGCATCGACCTCGGTATGTCTCGCGAACTCCTTCACCACGTACCCGGCAATCAACGACTGCTCCATCACGATTGCAACGCGCAGGTTTTGTTGTCGCGGTACGCCCCATCGAACCCCAGTCGCTTCTCCTCGCAACGGCCCGTCCTCCGAACCAGAAAGCAGTGCCAACAATATGTCACCCGTTATCGGTCACCGAGGCAAACCCCCATTAGAAGAGTCCCTCGCAACCCCTTACATGCAATGCTGTTACAACAACGAGTGCACGTTTTGAACGAATTCGCTTGACTCGGCGAGGCATCTCCCTATGTGCCATCCGTTACGACCGGACTGCGTTGTTTCGGTCGCCAGAAGATCGCCGCCACTCCCCACCGCAAGGCTCTGACATCCCCAGTGAACGCTAGATAGGAGTCGTGCCCGAGACCTCGGGCCCCCTACCGATTCGCGATCCCGGGGAAGCTGCCATGACGACTTTGATGGACTCGAATCTCACGGCTGAGGCCGTCAACCCGCTGATGGCGGCGACGGCTGAGGTCTTCGAGATGATGATCGGCTGCAAGCCGACCCGTACCGGGTTGTTCCTCAAGGAGCCCTCCCCGTTGACCTACGAGGTGAGTGCGGCCATCGGCATCACGGGTCGTGCGAACGGCCTCGTCGTCCTCAGCCTCTCCAAGCAGGCCGCCATCGGCGTCTACATGGGGATGCTGGGCATCGCGGCACAACGCATCGACGCCGCCGTTCTGGACGCCGTGGGGGAACTGACGAACATGGTCGTCGGCATGGCCAAGGCTCGAATGGCATCGCTCGAGCTCTCGATCAGTATCCCGAACATGGTGCACGGTCGCGAGCACACAATCCACTTTCCCAGTAGCGTACAGCCGATCTGCATCACGTTCGACGCCCCGGTGGGGCCCTTCGCGATCGAGGCCGGCTTCACCGCGAACCAACCGAAGGACCCTGTGCGATGAAGACTCTCGTAGTCGATGACTCGAACACGATGCGAATGATCCAGACGCGCTGCCTCGCGAGCCTGGGCGTCACGGACGTCGTCACTGCGGCTGACGGCTGCGAGGCACTCGCCTTGTTCGAGGCCGAGTCGTTCGACCTCGTTCTCACGGACTGGAACATGCCCGAGATGGACGGTCTCGAGTTGCTCAAGGCGATTCGAACTCGCAATGCCCGGGTCCCCGTGATCATGGTCACCACGGAGGCAGAGCGCGCCCGCGTGGTCGCGGCCATCGAGGCCGGTGTGACCGACTACGTCGTCAAACCGTTCACCCCGGACGCACTGGCCGACAAGGTTGGTCGGTTCATCGGGCAGACGGCTTGAGGCCAGCTACAACGAGTCCCACGCGAGAAAGTCCGAGAATGAACGTACTCGTCATCAGCGACCTCCCGGCCACGCAACGGTCGGTCCAACAGATCCTCGCGGCTGACGGCATCGACTGCGAGGCCACGGGCAGCAAGGATGCGGTCAAGTCCCTCCAGGAGAACCCTGAGGTAAGCCTCGTGATCTGCGAGTGGCAGCTCTCCGGGGCGACGGCAATGGGAATCCGCCGCGAGTCCGACGCGATCGAGAGAGTGACGGACACCGCGACGCTTCCACCGCCCGCATTCGTCATCCTGCTGACACCGCAGAAGGGAGGATCCGAGGCGGAACGCCAGAAGATGCTCCGGGGAATCCTCAACATGGGGTTCGTCGGCGTAATCAAGAAGCCGATCAACCGCGTCGAGTTGACCTCGCTCGTCCAGCAGCGACTCGCCGACTCGCCGCCCTCAGCGACTGTCGGGGGCCGCGACGTCGATGCCGAGACGTCCGGTTCGACGAGCGCTCCAGCAGTCGAACCGGACATCGTCGAGGCTCGGGCGACGCTCGCGCGGGTCGCCGGCCAACTCGCGGAGATCGGACAACAGATCAAGTCACTCGAGCGGGCCTGCCAGTCCTAGTCGTGAGTTCGTCCCGATTCACCGGCTGACGGTGCATGCCGAATCGGCCTTGGGGCGGTAGACGGCGGACTTGCAGTCACGGAATCGGTCGAACGACTCGCTCAAGCCGATCACCGTCTCGGCCGCACCCAAGACAAGGAAGCCGTCTTGGTGCAGACAGCCGCAGATCTGACCGAGGATCCGGCCCTTCGTCTCTGCGTCGAAGTAGATCAAGACGTTGCGGCAGAATACGACGTCGAATCGCCCGAGGTGCCGGAAGCTCTCCAGCAGGTTCTGTCGGCGGAAGCTGACCAGCTTCCGCAGGTCGTCCTTCACCCGCCAGCCACCGTCGCACTGCTCGAAGTGCTTCACCATCAGGCGAATCGGCAGGCCGCGCTGCACCTCCAGTTGCGAGTACTCGCCGCTGCGGCAGCGGGACACCATCTTCTCGGCAATGTCGGTCGCGAGGATCTCGACCCGCCAGTTCTGCACGATCTCGGGAAAGTGCTCGTGCAACAGGATCGCGATCGAGAACGGCTCCTGGCCGGTCGAACTCGCGCTGCACCAGATGCGAAGCGACTTCGACGTGCCACGGTCGGCGATCAGCGTAGGCAATATGGTGTCCCGCAACTCGTCGAACGGGGTGATGTCGCGGAAGAAGGACGTCTCGTTCGTCGTCATCGCCTCGGTGACGGCCGTCTCGAGCAAGGCGTCGGACCGCCTCAACCTCGCGACCAACTCGGGGATGCCCTCGAGGTCGAAGCTCTGCGCGAGCGGGATCAGCCGGCTCTCCAGCAGGTACTGCTTGTTCGGTCCGAGGTGCAGGCCGGACGTCCGCATCACGAGCCTGGACAGGAAATCGTACTCTTCTTGGTTCATCGGGGTGTCTCCTGGCCGCAGCGTGCGAGCACACACTCGGCAATCTTGTCCAGCGGAAGAATCGCTTGTGCCAGTCCGTCACGTGCGACGGCACCGGGCATGCCCCACACCACGCTGCTCGGTTCGTCCTGCGCGATGACGAACGCCCCCGCCTCGGCCAGTTCGCGGGTTCCCTCGATGCCGTCCTCGCCCATGCCGGTCAGGGTGACCGAGACCACCTCCGCGCCGAACAGCCGTGCGGCCGATCGGTACAGGGGATTGACCGACGGCCGGCAGAAGTGCTCGGCTGGGCCCTGGTCGAGCCGGGTCACCGTCGTGACGCCGTCGGAGGCGAGCGACAAGTGGAAGTCACCCGGAGCCACGTAGGTCGTCCCCGGTACGACGGGCCCGCGGTCCACGGCTTCCATGGCCGGCCGGGACGTGTCCTGGGCAAGGTGTTTCGCGAGCAACGTCGTGAACTGCGGCGGCATGTGCTGCACGATGAAGGTCGGCAGCGGGAAGTCGGCTGGCAGGGCGCTCAGGAACCTGGTCAGGGCCTGCGGTCCGCCGGTGCTCGAGCCCACCACCAGAACCCGGGGAGGCGATGCAGGACCGTCGGAACGCAGCGAGATCGAGGACGGGGCGACGTTCGCTGCCGGCACTACGCCCTTGACGAGTGGCAGCAACTCCCGACACACCTGCTGAATCGCCTCGTGCACGCTGCTCGCTCGTGGCTTGGCGATGCAGCCAACGGCGCCGAGTTTCAGTGCCTCAAGCGTCGTCTCGGCACCCGCTGTGGTGTGGGAACTCGCCATGATGACGGGGAGATCGGGCCAGTCGGCGTGAATCGCCCGAAGCGTCGCGAGTCCGTCCATCACCGGCATCTCGACGTCGAGTACGACGACGTCGATCTGTTGCTTGCGGAGAACGATGAGCGCCGCTTCCCCGTGCATCGCGGTCGCCGCGACCGTGGTGCTCGAATCCGACTCCAGCGCCCGGGCCAGTAGGCCGCGGACGACCGCCGAGTCGTCGACGACGAGCACGCGAATCTGTTGGGTTGTCATGCGGTCGCCAGACTGAGGAGCTTCTCGCGGATGATCTCCTCCGTGAACGGCTTCATCACGTACTCGTCGGCACCGGCCTCCAGCGCCTGGGAGATGTGCTCGAAGTCGTTCTCGGTCGTGCACATCACGATCCGCAACCGGGACGCGTCCGCCACCCTCCGGAGCGCCTTCAGGCAAGAAAGACCGTCCATGACGGGCATGTTCCAGTCGAGGAGGACTCCGTCGACGTCCCCCTCGCGGTGGAACACCTCGAGGGCGTCCTCGCCGTTCTCCGCCTCCGCGACGGCGACCCCAGCTCCCTCCACGATCTGACGGCCGATCAGCCGAACCGTTCGAGAGTCGTCCACCAGCATCACCTTCTTCATT
Organism: Planctomycetaceae bacterium; assembly: GCA_028284885.1. Classification (GTDB taxonomy): domain Bacteria; phylum Planctomycetota; class Planctomycetia; order Planctomycetales; family Planctomycetaceae; genus JANQQW01. The sequence goes on along the minus strand of JANQQW010000134.1, from coordinate 21,476 downwards.
CTCCCGCTCCCATCCAGCAGACCTTGGCTTGTCAGGTATCACACGTTCGAGCGTCCACACCCGCGCGTGTCGTCGTCGGGTCGGGATCAGAACTCCCGCATCCGTTCGAGGAACGCGTTGGCGACACCGTCCAGTTTCGTGGACTCCTGCCCGAGGCTCTCGGCTGCCGTCAGGATGTCCGAGGCTCCACGACCGCTCTCGTCCGCCGCCTGGGCGACCGAGGTGATGTTGCTGCTCACCTCCGCCGTTCCCCGAGCCGCCTCGGCGACGTTGCGGGAGATCTCGTTCGTCGCTGCGGTCTGCTCCTCGACGGCACTCGCGATCGTCGTGGAGATCTCGTTGATTCGCTTGATCGAGCCACCGATCAGGTCGATTGCCTCGACGGCAACACCGGTTGAGGTCTGGATCGCCTCGATTTTCTGGCTGATCTCCTCGGTGGCCCGCGCCGTCTGCCGGGCGAGTTCCTTGACCTCGTTGGCGACGACCGCGAACCCCTTGCCTGCCTCCCCCGCTCGTGCCGCCTCGATCGTGGCGTTCAACGCGAGGAGGTTCGTCTGTTGTGCGATCGACGTGATCACCTTGATGACCTGTCCGATCTCGTTGCTCGCGGCGCCGAGGTCGCGGATCGTGTGGTTCGTCTTGTCGGCCTCGTCGACCGCCTGCGAGGTCATCTTCGAGGCGTCCTGGACGTGACGAGCGATCTCGTCGATGGACTTGCTCAGCTCCTCGGCAGCCGAGGCGACGGTCTCGACGTTCTTGGTCGCCTCCTCACTGGCGCTCGCGGCCGCCTGCGCCTGGCGGGCCGTCTCCTCGGCAGTCGCGGCCATGCTCTTCGAGCTCGCCTGCATCTCGGTCGAGGCCGACGTCACCACGCTGACGACCCCCTTGACGTCTCGCTCGAAGTCGTCGGCCATCTTGACCCGGTCGCTGACGACCGACCAGGTGACCATCGGGCCGATGTACTTGCCCTCGTTGTCGAGAACCGGCGAGACGAGGAGATCCAGCGTTTCGGGTCCGACCTTGATCTTCGCCCTGTGCGGCAGGTTCGACGGGTCGGCCAGCATCCTCCGTTGGTGTTCGGGGTTCTTGTGGAAGATGTCGATCTTCTGACCAACGAGCTGGTCGACCGGCTTCGGCAGCAGGTGCTCGATCGACTTGAGGGTGTCGACCGACGTCTGGTTCATGTAGACGAGTTCGTAGTCGGTGTTGGCCAGCATCACGTTGATGGGCAGCTGCTCGACCATCGACTTCAGCTTGGCGAACTCGGAGGCGACATCTCGTTCCTCGGTCACCTTGCGGAGCGTCAGAAGCGTCGTGTCGCCAGCCGCGGTGGACTCGGCACTGACGTAGTGCTCACCCGCACGGAGTTCCCTCGGTTGGCCGGGCGAGTTCAGCACGTCGTCGAGGCCGGGGAGGCAGGAGGTCAGCAGATCGACGCGACTGCCGGGAAGCGTGTCGGCAGAGAGGCCGAGTTCACCGGACAGTTCGCCCAGCAGGTCGAAGGCCCGACGGTTGAGGTGGGTGATCTTGCCGTCGAGGATCGAGCACACGGCGACCGGGAGGGCCTCGAGGGCGGCGTCGAGCGACCCGTTTGCGACTTCGACCGAGCCGTTGGCTTTGACATCCGTGGACATGGCTTCTGCTTCCTCCGTTGCGGCGATCACGTCGCCCGTGGTTTCGGGTTTCAGGTCGGATTGAGGGGGGCCGTCGCCGCTCGGCTCGGGCCGTGGGGGTCCGGGGCTCGTCTTGGCGAGTGCCTTTCCTATCGAGCTCACGCCTTCGTTCCCCGTTTCACACTTGGTCGTCTCGGTGGTCTCGGCCCGTCAGGCCGCCTGAACCGCTCCGAAACTGAGCACGGCTTGGATGTTGACGCTGACGAACAGCCGGCCCTCGAGCCGGTACACTCCGCGGGTGATGTTCTTCCAGCGAGCGTCAAGCGTCTGCGGGACGGGTTGCATCCGCTCGCCCGCCACGTCGATGACGTCGCCCACCTCGTCCACGAGCAGACTGAACGATTCGTCCCGGTGACGGACGACGACGTTCATCGACTCGGCGTCCTCCTTCAGCGGCAAGTCGAGACGGCAACGAAGATCGACCGCCGTCACGATCTGACCGCGCAGATTCAAGAGTCCCGCGATCTCCGGTCGTGACAACGGCGCCCGCGCGATCTGCTGCGGGTTCAAGACCTCCTGCACGACGCTGACCGGCACGCCGAGCAGTTGGTCGCCGACCCAGAACGAGACGTACTGCGTCGCGAAGGCGTCGGCTGCGGTCGGGGGGGACAGTGTCGGCCCGCTCATCACACGGCCTCCTGAACGCGAGTGGACTCGAAGCACATCTGTTCGATCGCCGTGGTGACGGCGTCCGGGTCGAACTTCGCCATCACGCGGCTCACGCCGGCGTCTGCGGCGAGTCGTTGGACCTCGTCGTTCAGCACACGTGTCAGCCCGAGCATCGGCGTCGTCGAGTACGGTTCCACGCTCGCACTCCGGAGCAGCGACTCGACACCGTCCGCGTCGGACAGTTCGATCTCGACGATCACCGCGTCGAATCGCCGGCCCGCTGAGTAGAGTTCCACGCCCTCCTCGAGACCGGCGACCGCCGTCACGTGAACGTCGTTCGCCGGCAGAGAGTTCACCGCGAGCTGGCGGAAGAACGGGGAGCGGTCGACCAGCAGGACGAGACGCTGGTCGATCTCGTGTTCGGGCGAGGCAAACCAGTCGGGATGGGCCTGCAGCAGGAAGTGCCGGGTGTCGATCACCTCTGTCGCGGCACCGTCGACGATCGCAGTTCCCGCGATGCCGGGCCGGCCGCGTTGCATGCGAATCACGAGCGACTCCTCCAGCACGTCCTTGATCTCTCGGACGAGCAAACCCATGGAGTTTCTACCCTCGGTGAAGACGATGACCGGTTGAATCTCCGCTCCTTCGGCCTGACCGGTCCCGGAGATCGCCAGCAGCGGGAGCAGGTCGCCGCGGTACTGGACGACCAGCTGGTTGCCCGCCCGTTCGATCGCCTCGCTGGGCACCTCCTCCAACCGGGCAACGAGGCTGAGCGGCACGGCCATTTGGGAGCCATCACCCGGATCGAACAGAAGCAGGCTCGTCGTCGTGCTCTCGTGACCGCTGCGAACGTCCGTAGCGTCCGCGGAGTCGGCTTCCTCGACCCCATTCGAGAGCCCGCCGAAACGGGAGGCGATCCCGGTGACGTCCAGGATCATGATGACCCGGCCGTCGCCGAGAATCGTCGTCCCCTGATAGACGCCAAGTTCCTTCAACAGCCGTCCGACCGGCTTGACGACGATCTCCTCCGTGTCGAACACCTCATTGACGACGAGCCCGAATTGCTCTTCGCCGACCTGCACGACGACGATGTTGACCTCCTCACAGTCCCGGAGCGAACGATTCTCAAGCTCGAGGATCTCACTGAGTTGAACGAGTGGGAGCAGTCGGTCTCGGAGGCGGAAGACGGGGCGGTCGTGAATCCACTCGATTCGGCCGCGATCCTCCTCGGCGAGTCGGACGAGCTCGACGACACCGAGTTGCGGAATCGCGAACGACTCCCCACCGCTCTCGACGACGAGAGCCGAGATGATCGCAAGCGTGAGCGGGATCTTGATCTTGATGGTCGTCCCAGCTCCTGGCGAGGAGGAGAGATCGACCGTGCCGCCGATTCGTTCGATCTGTGTACGGACGACGTCCATCCCCACACCGCGCCCGGAGACGGAGCTGACTTGCTCGGCCGTCGAGAACCCCGGTCGGAAGATCAGCTGCAGTGTCTCGTGGTCCGACATCCGTGACAGGGTCGCCTCGTCGAGGAGCCCTTGCCTCAGGGCCTTGTTGCGGACCTTCTCGATGTTGATGCCACCGCCGTCGTCGGCAATGCAGATGACGACGTGCCCCCCTTCGTGGCAGGCAGACAGTTGAATCGTGCCGAGTTCGGGCTTGCCGTTGGCGCGACGAGTGGCCGGATCCTCGACACCGTGGTCGGCCGAGTTTCGGACCATGTGTGTCAGCGGATCCTTGATGGCATCGAGGACGGTGCGGTCGAGTTCGGTCTCGGCCCCTGACATCTCGAGCTCGATCTGCTTGCCCGTGACGTTCGACAGGTCGCGGACGAGCCGTGGCAGCTTGTTCCACGCGTTCCCGATCGGCTGCATCCGCGTCTTCATCACGCCTTCCTGCAGGTCGGTCGTGACGCGGTTGAGGTGAACGATGGGCGTCGTGTAACGGGACTCCTGGTCGCCACGGACGAGCTGCAGCAGCTGATTCCGGGTGAGTACCAGTTCGCCGACGAGATTCATCAGACTGTCGAGCACGTCGACGTTGACGCGGATCGAGAGGTCGGCAACGCCCTTCCGCGGCGACGTGCCCGACTCCTCGGACGCCTCAATCGGAGCCGTCTCCGAGGCGCGGGCAACTTCAGGCGGTGCAGAGTCGGAGTCCGTGGCCGGCATCGTCGTTGGGTTCGCGTCCGACGAGTCCTGAGGGGTAGGACTGGCACACGTCGATTCGCCCACGACCTGCGACGGCGTCGGCTCGCACTGGTCCGACTCCTGTCCTTTGAAGGCGTCTGGAATCGAGGCGAGCAGGTCGAGCTTCCGGATCAGGTCGCTGCTGTCGAGGTCCGGCTCAGCGCCCGTCTCCTCGATCTTGACGAGCAGCTCCTTGATTCGATCGACGGCCTCGAGCACGAGGGACACCGAGCTGGGATCGACACCAAGTTCACCGGCCCTCATGCGGCCGAGTACGTTCTCCGCAGAGTGGGCGACCGCGCCGAGGCGATCGAGGCCGATGAAGCCACACGTCCCCTTGATGGTGTGGATGGTGCGGAAGATGCTCGCGATCCGCTCGATATCGTCTGGCTGCTTCTCGAGCTCGACGATCTCGGTGTCGAGCTGGGTGAGGTTCTCCCAGCTCTCGGAGAGGAATTCGTGCAGCAGTTCGTCGGACATCGTGTTCCCGCTGTGGCCGTTCCGTCGGGCACGGTCTCATGCCGTAGAGCCTCAGTCGGCAACTCCCCCGGACGGACATCAGGACGGCCTGGTTCTTTGGCTCTGCGGGTGGCACCGTCGAACGACGTCCTCCTGCTCGGTGAGCGCGACGTTTCGCGCGCGGTCGAGGACGCAACCCCTGACCGAGTCGAAGTCTTTCCCGAGACGACTGACGAGACGAAGGCCAACGGTCCCGCCGAGCCCGGCTCCCCGGGAGAGGCAGAAACCTCTACGAGGGTCGCCGAACGATTCGAACGCTTTGTCGGGTCGTGGGGCATCCGAACCGTCACAGCCATCATGCCTGAGTCGATCGCCAGACGCTCGGTGCACCGGCGCCGTCGACCGGCGCTGGGCCGCGCGAATCGGTGTCATCCTTCCTGCGTTGCACGGGGGCTCGCGCTCCCGGACTGAAACCCGTATGGAGGCCCTTCGAGACCACAATGACCGCCACCCTGGTATCGGCCAACGTCGACTCTCTCATCCTTGGGACAACCTTGCAGCACCCGATCCACGACGAGCGTGGCGTGTTGTTGCTCGCCGAAGGTTCCGAGGTGACACATGAACTCGTCGCACTGCTGAAGCAGAGAAGTGCGACCGGTGAAGTCCAACTGCACGCCGACGACGTCGACGTCGTGACGTTCGACGATGCGTCGATCGATCTCGCCGACGTCGACTCCGAGCTGGCCGGCGAGATCGATGCGATCATCGAGGGGGGGCTCCTGACGTTCTCCAACACCGGGCCGGCCGCTCGCGAACAAATGGTGTTCCACGGTCGGCGCGCGTACGACAGTTCGCACCGCGAGAACCTGATCCTCCAACACGAGTCGACGAGCGAGTCGCTGGACTCGATGATGAAGGACGCACTTCGTGGTGGGGTGAACGGCGACCAGGTCGTGGAACTGGCCGCGCGACACCTCTCGGACGTCGCCGCGGACGGCGACTGCATCGTGTCGGTCGCGACCGAGGCACGTCGGCAAGGGCTCGGCCAGCACGCCCTCAACGTATCCCTACTTGCGATGTCCATCGCCGTCGAGATGGGCTTCAACGAGGACAACGTCCGTACCGCGGGCGTGGCTGCCCTCGTCTGCGACTGGGGTATGATCCGCGTCCCGGAGGCGATTCGGAACGCAGAGAGCCCGCTCACCCAGGTCGAGTGGCTGGCCGTCCAGAAGCACCCGATCCACACACTCAACGTGCTCGAACGCATGCCCGGGGTCCCGAGGATGGTGCCGATGATCTGTTACCAGACTCACGAGTCGCCGAACGGCCGTGGCTACCCACGCGGCCGGGCGGGGAAGATGATCCATCCACTTGCGCACGTCGTCCGGGTCGCCGACGTCTACAAGGCCCTCGTCTCCGAGCGTCCTCACCGCCAGGCGTTGATCCCCTACCACGCCATGGAGTGTCTCCTCCGAATGGCGAAGCGCGGGGACGTCGATCAGGCCGCGGCCCGGGCACTCCTGAACACCGTGAGCCTGTTCCCGATCGGAAGCGTCGTCGCTCTCGACGACGGCTCGATCGCCCAGGTCATGCGTCGTAACGACGAGGAGTTCATGCAGCCGTACCTGGAGTTGATTCGTCGTTCCGACGGGCAGAAGGCGGAACGCGGTGCCGACGAGTACTTCACCGCAGCAGAGCGAGGACTGTCCGTGAAGCAGGCACTTCCGAAACCGGGGAGTGGGCAGATCGCGCTGACGAAGGAGATTCTCGGATGACTCGACTGTCGGGCGACTACTCAAGTGGACCAGAACCACTCGTGAACCTGCATTCGTCCGGCATCGGGGCGAGGTCCGCTGCGGTCCGCCTCCTTGTCGCAACCGAGAACGACCGGCGCGGTCTCGTCGAGGTGCACGGTGTCGAGCCACGCTCGTCCACGAACGACCTCTCGCGGACGAGTCCGGTTGGTCGCGGGCCGCTCGACTCCCCTCTCGGACGGCGGGTCCTCTTGCGTTGTCCGAGACTCTCGAAGTGCCGTGCACGCCCACGGATCACTGAACTTACAAGCGACGGGGGACCGCCGTGTCCCTGACGAGGATTCTCTCCTCGCGCGCCGACAGCCGGCGCTCCGCAGGAAGCCGCTCGACTTCCACGACCCGGCCTCCGAGCACTCCACTCTCCCATTCGAGACGGTTCTTCACTCGACCAGCGAAACGACGGGACACCTCCATGGCACGCGCATTCATCGGCCGTCAGCCCATCTACGACGCCAACCTGAACGTCGCCGCGTACGAACTCCTGTTCCGTGACAGCGAGGACAATCGCGCCAACGTCGAAGACGCCGATCAGGCAACGGCCAGCGTCCTGGTCAACCTCCTGCTCGAGATCGGCGTTGATGCAGTCACCGGAGGCCTTCCCGCGTTCGTCAACTTCCCGCAGCAGCTCCTGTTGGACGGACCGCCGATCCCATGTGACCCAAGCCTGCTGACCATCGAGATCCTCGAGAACGTCCAGCCGTGCGAGCCACTGTTCGATGCAGTCCGTCGCCTCGCGGCTGAAGGCTTCACGATCGCTCTCGACGACTTCGTCTACTCAGAGGACCACGCTCCGCTCGTCGAGGCGGCCGACATCGTCAAGCTGGACGTCCAAGCACAGTCGCTCGAGGCGTTGAGATCTCAGTTGGCCGTGCTGCGCCGTCGCCCGGTACGACTGCTCGCCGAGAAGGTCGAGACGATGGAGGAGTACGAAACGTACCGTGATCTCGGGTTCGAGTTGTTCCAAGGCTGGTTTCTCTCGAGACCACGGGTCCTTGCCGGAGCGACGCTGACCGGCAGCAAGCTCGCATTGGTGCAGTTGCTCGCGAAACTCCACGATCCGGAGTCGGAAACTCGGGAGATCGAGGAGATGATCGTCCGCGACGTTGCGCTCAGCCACAAACTGCTCAGGTACATCAACTCGTCCGCCTTCGGCCTTCGGCGGACGGTTGACTCCGTACACCAGGCAGCCGTGCTCATCGGACTCGATCAACTCCGCCACCTGGTCACGTTGATGGTGCTCTCCGGCATCGAAGACAAACCGTCGTCGCTCGTCGACGTCGCCGTCGTTCGCGGGAAGATGTGTGAGTTGCTGGGGGTGCGACTCGGCAGGCACGATGCAAAGCGGTTCTTCACCGTCGGACTGCTCTCGGCGCTCGATCTCCTGCTCGACCGCAGCATGCACGAGCTGCTGAACGACATCCCACTCGCCCACGAAGTGAACGAGGCGCTGCTCCACCGGGAGGGAGTTGCCGGCAGTGCGTTGAGTTGCGTGTTGGCCTACGAGCGTGCCGATTGGGCGGACGCTCGACTCCTGGGACTGGAACCGGAGGCCGTCAGGGCCTGCTATCTCGATGCGGTGAACTTTGCACAACTTGCGAACGGCACCTCACAGCAGAGCCACGAGCCGGCCGCCGTCTAGACTCGCTCGGCGGTTGAGGCTTGGTCCCTTCATCCGCGCAGCACGGTGGACGAGACACAGGCCGGTCACTCGCAGCGAACTGCTTCCCCAGCGCAACGCACGGCATCCGCGTGAGCGGAGGGGTTGCCGCTGAGCGACTCGTGCAGGTGCCGCCGCGACCGTTCGATCGAACTCGATTCCAAGGCGTACTGCGGAGCACGAGCCGTTCGATCACGTGGCCGACCTCGGCGAGGCACGGTCACGTCGCACGGTGGTCGCGGGACAGGACGTTGCCGCAGAGCACGTGCACCCAACGGCAACGCCGAAGTGCCCGCGCTCAACGCCGCAGGTGGTCGAGGGGCGAGGCGTTACCCCATGCCCTCGTCCGCAGGACTCGATTCCTGTCCGCACGGAGCATCTCGTTCGTCGGTCGGGACACGGATGTCGGACGGCCGTGACAACCTCGTGTCATCCTTGCGCAGGAACCACTGGGACTTCTCGGACACGAGTCCTGCACCCCGCAGACAGGCTCTGCCAGCCATGAGACGACGAGGGTTCACACTGATTGAGATCGTGGTCGTCGTGGTGGTGGTCGGGATCATCACAGCCGCAGGCGCTGCGAAGATGGTCGACGTGGGGGCGAAGGCACGCGAGTCGTCCACCAGGCGTTCGCTCGCCGTTCTAAGGGAGGCGATCGACTGTTGCCAAGCGGAGAACGGGGGAACGCTACCGGGTCAGTCGGACGACCTGCCCGGGGATCTCGCCCCCTACCTCGTCGGTCCGTTCCCCCAGAGCCACGTCGGAGCAAACAACGATCTGGTGCACTACAAGAACGGATCGTTGAACGCCAAGAACAACCCGTCCGAAGGTTGGATGTACTCGCGGAGCACGGGTGCGCTCATCGTCAACAGCCGCGATGCAACGATTGCCGTACCATCCGTCACGTACGACGAGTGGTGACCGACGACGACGGCGGCGTTGCCATCTCTTGAGCGACCCAGGCATGGCCATCGGAGCATGAACAGCCGACTGGCCACCGCACAATCCGGCGCCGAGGCAACGACCAGGCAGGCATTGACCGCACTGAGTCTCAGTTGCCTCATCACCCCGCTTGTCGCCGGGAGCTCAACCCTGTTGCTGTACTTGCCCGTATGCACTCACACGAGCAAGGCGAACACCCTCGGCACGACCCGTGATGGCGGAAGCGCGTGCCGGATCCACGCGCCCACTCGTTGAAGAGGGCATCCAGTCACACCATGACTCGAGCCCGGTGATAGGGTTTGGCGTTCGTGACACCGAGTTCAACCCTCCTGTCACCCACCATCATAAGAGAGCGTTCCACTCATGACTCACGACGATCTAGACAACAGACCGACGATGCTCGTCGAGCTCTTGGCCGACCTCATGCGTGCGCGTTTCGAGGCGCTCGGCCGCGGCGATCACACGGAAGACATGATCGAAGACGAGATCGTCCGTGTGGAGTTGCTCATCGGCCGTTACGGACCGCACTCCTTCGTCCACGACACTTGTGAAACCCCGCCCCCCGCGTAAGCTCACGCAGTGATCGACCGAGCGTGGAGAGTGTTGATCTTGTTGGCATCCCAGCTCACCCGTCGGTTGACACGCACTCCAACCGAAGAAGTTCCTCTGCCTACCTCAACGCCACGTCGACCATCGTCAAGATGCCCGCTCGAACCGCTGTTGGGAGCGTCTCCCAAGCCTCGACGACATGGGCGAGCTGGGGATCGGGTTCAGCCGAATCAGGTAAGCAGGACGGCAAGACACTCGAGCCCGAACTCGCATCTTGTTGGCTTGTCGTTGGTTCGACGGACGCATCACCGGGCTTCAAACCCGGTGTGCCGCCCGAAAGGGCGACAGGTGGGTTCGATTCCCATCCGCTCCCGCTCGTCAACCAGTCGGCTCGTCGGTTGCGTCGGGGCCGAGCGGTTCGGCCGTTCCCGCGGCCGCGCGGGTTTGCGTTGTCTGGTTCGTTCGTCGACTCCGCCGGTGGCGACGCCACATCCTCCTGAGACGCGGCCGGGGACGAGACACGGCGAGCGGCAAGCCCGAGGCGGGTCACTCGGTGGTGTGCTCCGTCGCGTCGTCCGGACCGACCGGTTCCTCCGCGTCGCCGATCGTACCGTCGAAGCCGACGCGAAACAGGCGTCGTGCCCGTGAGTCGACGACGATCAAGCCGTCCTTCCGAGCCGTGAGTCCAACCGGGTTGGAAAGCGGCCCCCCCTTGCGGAGAACGTTCGGCCTCTCCCCAGTCCGAACGGCGAGAACCGACTTCGCGTAGCCGTCCGTGACGTACGCGGTCTCCCCGACGACGACGATGTCGTTCGGGAAACGGAACGGCCTGCCCGCAACCACGACTTCGGACCGACCGTCGGGCGTGAATCGCAGAACCTGATCCTCACCGTGGCAGACGACCCACAGGCGTCCGTCCTCGTCGAAGTCCAGTCCTCGCGGACCCCGGACCGAGGCAAACTCCTCCGGCTTGCCTCCGCGCGCCGGCACCCGCCAGATGCGATGGCTTTCGAGGTCCGCCACGTGAATCACGCCGTTCGAGTCAACCGCGATGTCGTTGGGGATCCCGATCGCCCCCGGCTCGGACGGCTTGCTCGTCAGCCCGACGACATGTCCCTTCGAGCCGATCCGGTAGACCTCCCGCGTGGCCGAATCGCCGACAAGAAGCCGACCGTCACCGTCGAGGGCGATGCACCGCACGGCGTTGAGCGGCTCGCGAAATCGCTTCGCCCCAACGACGAACGGCTCGAATCCGGTCTTCGTCGACCGCCAGACGCCCGGAAGTCGACGATCAGCGACGTAGACCGTGCCTTCGGCGTCAACGACCACGTCGAGTGGATGGACGAACTCCCCCGCACTCGAGGAAGCCCACGCTGTGACTGCCAGCAGAAGGGCGGCCCTGTTCGCAACGGGTTGGCGAAGTCCACGTGGTCTGCTCACGTCTTTCTCCGGAACTCGAACGGCGCTGTCGGTCGACTCTCGTTCGGCTCGACGCCGCCGACACGAAACCAGGTACTCGGCACCATATTCACGCAAGAGCGAGATCGGGACGCAATGCCCCGACGTCAACGGGCAATCCGCGGCCATGAGAGTCCTCCACGGCATCTGCCAGTCGATTTCTCTAGTCGTGTGACGGCGGTTCCAAAGGCATTGGGAACCGATGCCCCTCGACGAGCAGGTAGGTGCCGGGGAGAACCTCGTCCAAGGTCGTCGTACGACCGCTCGGCCAGACGACCCGGAGTCGCGGTACGACGTGCGCGTCACCCATGCCAACGTGGACTCGGCGGTCGGACGACGACTGAAAGCTCGCTCCGCCGGGGACCTCGCGGGTGAACTCCTCGTCCCAACCCTCCACGTGAACGCGAGCGCCGATCGCCGACCGGTTGGAGCGGGTCCCCACGAGTTCCAGCAGCACCGCTGGCCCCGTCGTCTCGGAGACGTTCCGAAGCGCGACCGAAGGCGTCCGTTGGTGGGACACGACGAGATCGACTCGGCGGTCGCCGTCGAGATCGGCGAGGGCGAGACCACGGCCGACCCACGCCTTCTCGAAGTACGACCCCGAGGCGAGGCTCACGTCCTCGAAACGGCCTCCGCCGAGACTCGCGAAGACCTGCGGTCGCATCTGGTAGGGTTCGCGGCCGGTCCAGCGGCGATCGTCGACGTGACCGTTCGTGACGACGAGATCCAGACGCCGATCGTTGTCGAAGTCGGCGAACTCCGTACCGAACCCGAGGACCGCTCGACTCGGAGGGCCGAGCCCCGTCGTGCGTGTGACGTCCTCGAATCCGCTTCCCTCGAGGTTGCGGTACAGGGTGTTAGTCGAGAGGTGAAAGTGCGTGAGGAACAGGTCCGACCAGCCGTCCTGGTCGAAGTCGCCGACCGCGACCCCCATGCTCGCACCGGGGCGACCGTCGCGGTCGACGCTGCCGCCAACCTGGGTCGAGGACTCGCGAAACCGAGGGACCGCGGGACGACCGGGGGCGTGACCCGCGTCCGCCGGCTCCCCGAGATAGAGGAAGTTCGGGGTGCCATCGTTGGCGACGTAGACGTCGGGCCAGCCGTTGCGGTCGAAGTCGAGGACCGCGACGCCGAGCCCCTTGCCGTCGACGCCGTCGATTCCGGCGTCGTCGGTCGCGTCGACGAATCGGCCGGTGCCCTCGCTGAGATAGAGCACGTCGTCGGACGCGTCGAAGAGCGTGGGAGGACACTGGACGAACCCGTCGGGGGACTCCGCATTCTGACAGAGTCGCGGAGTTTCGTCGTTCTCCAAGACGTAGTTGACGACGTACAGGTCGAGGAGCCCGTCACGGTTGAGGTCGGCGAGCGCCGCGCTGCTGCTCCACGAGTTCCCGGCCACGCCGGCCTCGTCGGTGGTCTGCACGAACGTCCCGTCGCCGTTGTTGAGCCACAACTCGTTGCGACCGTAAGCACAGACGTAGAGGTCGTCGAATCCGTCGCCGTCCACGTCCCCGACGGCAACACCGTGCCCATAGGTCTCGTCGCGTAGGCCCGTCTCGTCCGTCACGTCCTCGAACTGGCCGTCGCTCGACTGGCGATGGAGTTGATGCGTGTACTCCCCTGTCCGTTCCCGGAGCGGCAGGCGACAGCCGTTGGTGAAGAACAAGTCCGGCCGGCCGTCGCGATCGTAGTCGAGGACTCCCACTCCCCCGCCGTTCGCCTCGAGCAAACGGTGGGACCCCGCGATGTCGTCCATTCTCTCGAACTCGACGTTCCAAGCCGACGTGACGTCGTCGAATCGAAAGGGGCCGTCCGGTTGCGCCTCCGGGACGTTCGAATCGGCATCCCGATTCTCGGCGGTCGTCTTGACGTTGTCAGTGGGCGTGACGGTCGGCGGTTGCTCCGTATCGGACGCGCTGCCGCACCCGACGAGCAGGCCGGCGAGCAGCAGAGTCGAAGGAACGCGTGCTGCGATCATCGGGCGTCCTTCTCCGCCAGTCGTTCGCGAACGGAGCCCAACTCCCCGTCGCCGACGCCCAACCGCTCGCCCAGCCGTATCAGTGCGGCAGCCTCCTCGAGGAAGTCCCCTTCGAGGCAGAGGCCTGCCATGTCCACGAGAGCGGCAGCCTCGCCGTACTGCGAAACGCGCGTCAGTCGGTTCGAGACGCGGCCGAGCACGCTCGTTCGCCGACGTGCGAATGCCGCATCCTCGTCGCGGCCGAGGACGGCGAGGGAGGCAGCGATCTCGGACGTCGCCGGGCCGTGCGTGGGGAGTTTCTCGAGGAGCCGTTCGAACTCGACGACCGCCTCGTCGTGCCGGCCGTCCCGGGCGGCCGCCCGTCCGCGGTGGAGTGTGACGATCCACGGCTCCCGTTCCGTGTACGCCGGTAGCGACGCGACAGCGGCCTCGAGTTCCTCGAGTCGGCCCGACTCGTCGAGCAGGACCAGCTCCGCGGAGATCCGGTCGAGGTCGTCCGGTTCGAGCCGGTCGCCGCAGGACTCCAGGTCACGCGCGGCGGCCTCGAACTCGCCTGCAAAGGTGAGGTAGTGCACGCGGGCGAGCAACAGATTCGTGTCGTCGGGCGTCGTCTCCAGAAACCCCTCCAGCCGCTTCCGAGCATCACCACCGACCCAACGGTGTTGCGTCGGGAACAGGAAGATCATCGTTTCGTGCGGGGACTGGGCGTCGACTGCAGCGAGTAGGCCTAGCAGAGGACGCTGATCCTCGAGACGCTGCTGGACGCCACACAGATCGACGAGCAGCCGCAAGGCGTGGATCACGTCCTCCGGCGGGGAGCGTGGTTCGTCGCGTTCCAGTCGTAAATACGTGCGGAGCGACCGTTCGGCCTCCCGAGCTTTGTGCAGCTTCAACAGGAGTTGCCCCTCCTGGAGCCGTGCCGCGTGGCCGTATCGAGGGTCGTCGTCCGGGATCTCCCGAAAGCAGGCGACGGCCGTTGCCGCGTCGCCCTCACCGACGAGACGCTCGGCGAGCCAAGAGAGCGTGTCGATCCGGTCCGGCTCACGACCGTAGTTCGCCTGGAACTCGCGCTCGGCCGCCGTGAAACTCTGGAGCGTGACCCCGTCCGGCAGCCCTCGGTCGTCCCCGTCGGCAGTGCGGTCGGAGTCCCCGTTCGTCGCGATCCAGGTCCCGACACCGATCCCGACGGAGAGGACGACGGAGAGGACCACGAGCAGGGTCGTCCGCACGGCTTGTGTTCTCCGGCACGAAGGTGTGAACGTGAGACGGGGTGGGCACGCACGGCCCACCCCGTCTCACCATCGCCCGAAAGTCGCCTTACGGCAACTCGAAGACCTCGTTGCCACCGACCGAGTTCATGGCGCGGTGGACGTTGAAGTCGATGTTCTCGCTGAGGAACCGAACGCTCGCGTCACCGAGAATGACGTGGCAGCCACCCGTGTGAAGACTCTTCGGAGCAGCCTGCCCGTCTCCGCCGGTCCAGGCCCCCATCCCCTGCGAGGGATCGCTGTTGGCACCCCGAACGTCCTCGCTGTTCGCGTCTCCCTCGTTGATGCCGTCGCAGTCGCCCTGACGGTCGCAACCACCGACGAGACTCGCACCGATGCGGCCGAGGGCCCACGTTCCGCGAGGATCGCTGGCAACGTGGCCCGCCCGAATCTCCCAGACCATGGCGGTGTTCGAGGTGCCGTCGGTGACGTCGCGGATTCTGGCCGACTGGTTGCGGCCCATCATGCCACGGCGATTGTTCGCGAGCTCCGTCCAGAAGCGGTCACCCGCCTGATCGACGTTCAGCTGTCGTCCGAGGCTGGCCCCCATGTTGCCGCGTGCCCAAGTACCGTTCACGTTGTACGCAGTCTCGTTGTTCGCATCGGACGGACACATGTACGCGGCGACTTGGACCGACCGCTCGTTGTTGGACGCATCCGTGATGCTCGCGCCGGGGTTCATCTGCTCGTAGAGGGACGTCTGCTCCACCATGGGCAGGATCTGGCACAACCAGTTGAAGGAACCACCGTTGTTGAGATCGTCCACGCTGGCCCGATTGTCGATGCGACCCGCTTGGTAGATCATCGCAGGAGGCAGGGTCGAGTGGACGTCGTGGTAGTTGTGAAGTGCGACGCCGACCTGCTTCATGTTCGATTTGCAGGCCGACCGACGCGCCGCCTCACGCGCCTGCTGGACCGCGGGGAGGAGCAGCGCGATCAGGATCGCGATGATCGCGATCACGACGAGCAACTCGATCAAGGTGAACGCCGAACGGCGACGGATGCCAACGAGAAGTCGTAGCATGGTGGAGTCTCCATTTGGGAAATGGCAGAAGAACCTAGAGTTTTCCCGCATGCTCCGACCGTGTCAAGCACCATCGGTCAACTTGCCAACGCCAACCGAGGCCTCAGACCACCGGCGGTCAGTGCGGCGGCTGGCGTTCCTCTACCAGTTGACGTCGTCGGTGCACCTAGCGGCGAACCGAGTAGACCGTCGTCATGTCTCTTCGAACATCCGGAGTTTTGGTCCCGTGCTTGGGCGGTGATCGTTTGCATTTTCGCAGGAAAATCGTTGAATGGGGGGAAACCCACTCTCACTCGTTTCCGAGTCGACCATGCAAGCTCTCCGCTCCGTCGCCGTTCCCTCCGGCATTCTCTCCGTCGTTCTCCTGTGTGGTTGCGGCGGGGGAGGTAGCGCCGTGCCCACGGCAAGCGTTAGTGGCACTGTGACCGTCAAAGGCGAACCACTCGCGGCCGAGGGATACGGGATCACGTTCACGCCCGAGGACGGAGTTGGAACGGCAACCCTGCCAGTGGGCGAGGGCGGCAAGTTCTCCGGTGACGCTCCGGCTGGCAAGTGCAAGGTGACCGTCATCGCCGTCGGAACCGCAGACGGCGGTCACGCAGCAACCGACACGGCCGGAATTCTCGAAGTCTACACCGCCGACGAAACGACTCCGTTGACCGCCGATGTCAAGAAGGACGGCGCGCCGTTCACCTTTGAGGTAGGTGAGTAGCGAGGGAGCCCGGACTGCGGTCACGGCCTGGACGCGGTTTTGCTGCGATCTCGAGTTCGCCCTCTAGGGCATCGACGGGACCATGTGTGTGGCCGTCGACACTCCAAGCGTAGATGCGACCGTTCAGTCCCCCGGTGAACACGCTGTTGTCCGACATCGCGATGGATGAGATCATCGAGCGATCGAGCACCAGCCGAGTCTCCCTCCTGAAGATGGACATCGAGGGAGCGGATGCGGTCGGTTCAACCGACTCGTGGCTGCCCAAGGTCGATGCGATCGCCATCGAACTGCATGACGACTCGTAGTTCGGCAACGCATCGAAGGCCTTCTTCGATGCAGTCGAGCGCGAACGGTTCGTCGTGACCCGAAGCGGGGAACTGACGATCTGCCGGCGCGACTGACTACCCACCTCTTCCGACGGAGGAAGTGGCGACACCAATGACCGCCTGACGGGATTGCCGTCGAATTCACGCCAGAGTCGGTCAACCAGAGCAAGCCCGTCGTCAACTGCGCCGGATCCTGCACCGCAGACCGATTCGCAGTTCTTCAATCCCAGTGCCACCTTTGCGTTGGAGCGCCCGTCGCGATTCCCATTCGCTCCCGCTCGTCAACCTGTCGGCTCGCCGGTTGCGTCGGGGCCGTGCGGTTCGGCCGCTGCCGCGGACGCGGGGTTCGCGTCGTCTGGTTCGTTCGACGACTCCGCAGATGGCGACGCCCCGTCCTCCTGAGACGCGGCCGGGGACGAGACACGGCGAGCGACCAGCCCGAGAACGGCGATCGTCGCCAGCAGAGCGGCCAACTGGGCGGTGGGATCGTCGGGCCACGCGACGAACGGCAGCCCCTGGTGGCTGGGCCATCCGCTCGACTCCGACAGCCAACGCCACGTAAGCAGTTGCACCAGTGTCGCGGCCGCGACGACCACGGGCGTCGGAACGTCGAGCCGTCGGTTGAACCTCGACAGCCCCTTGAACGGCAGCGACACCAACGCCGTTGCCGTCGCGACGGAGACCGCGGCCTGCCAGCCGAGGTACGTCCCGACGATTGCGAACGCGACGCAGACGCTGTGCCGCCGCCGGGCGTCGCGTTCGGCGACCGAGACGGCCGCTCCGCAGAGCAGCCCCCCCGCGAGACCGGCGACCGAGTCGAGCAGCCCCGCGAGGCTGACGCCGATGCTCTGCTTCCAACCGACGCTGAAGACGGTGTCCGTCCACTCGTACCGCCACTCGTACGCCGCGAGCCACTCGGGC
The DNA here is from genome assembly GCA_028284885.1 of Planctomycetaceae bacterium. Classification (GTDB taxonomy): domain Bacteria; phylum Planctomycetota; class Planctomycetia; order Planctomycetales; family Planctomycetaceae; genus JANQQW01. The sequence continues at coordinate 3,894 of JANQQW010000134.1, read as the reverse complement.
CGCGGGACGACGGCGGGAACCGGGTGCAGCGTCGCCCAGACGGTCGGGAAGACGACGCCGATCGCCACACCCCACGAGACGAGGGACCACGGCACGCGCTGTCGGTCGACTGCGATCAGACCTACGGCGGTCAGCAGCGACAGCAGGCAGCAGTGAAAGAAGTACAGTCCGAGGAGGTCCCACTTCGTGTACCAGATGACCCACACGACGCCGGCGAACGAGTTCGGCGTCCGTACCGGGAGGTTCTTTCCACCCGAGAGGAGTTCGACGAACAAGAGTGTGACGAAGAACCCGCCGACGAGGGCCTCGACCAGAGGGTACCGCGGTGAGATGGGGGCCGAGCAGTGACGGCAGCGGCCACGCAGCAGCAGCCAGCCGAGCACCGGGAGGTTCTCGCGACGGCTGAGGGGCGTCTTGCAGTGGGGGCAGTGCGACTTCGGGCTGCCGAGCCGCATCCCCAAGGGCATGCGGTACGCGACGACGTTCAGGAAGCTGCCGATCGAACAGCCGACGGCGAGAAACCAGCAGGCCGTCGCAACCTCCATGATCCGGATGTTCGTCTTCTCGAGGCCCGTGAGCTCGTCGACCTCGCCGGCCGAGGCCGCGTTCGTGAGCACGAGGAGCACGAGTGCCGAGAGGCACAGCGACACGAACCGACGACCTGACACGAAGACCTCAGGTGCTAGAGAACGACCAACGGGGCGGCGATCACCGTTCCTCCCGCGAACCAGCCGACGACGTCGGCCCGCCCGCAGTGGGCACGCGCCTCCGGAACGAGTTCCGCCGCCACCAAGTACAGCATGGCCCCCGCCGCGAAGCCGAGCGACGGAAGTACGACCGGTTCGAACACCGACACGGCCAGACACGCGGGGGCAGCGGCGACCGCTTGTGGCAGGCTCGTCAGGAACGCGGCGACGAAGCACGTTCGCAGCGAGGCGCCTCCGGCCCGCATGGGCAACGCGACGACGAGCCCTTCGGGAACGTTGTGGACGGCGATGACGACTGCGAGCAGATGGCCGAGTCCGTCGAGCGACTGGCCGTGCCCACCAGCACCGTAGCCGGCCCCGACCGCGATTCCCTCGGGCACGGAGTGAAGCGTCATCACGACGAAGACGAGCAGTGCGTTCCGGCCTCCTAGCCGAGCCGTCAGCGTCATGTCACCACCGCGGGGAAGGCAGGAGCGAAGCAGAGGAATGAGAACGGCACCGAGCCCAGCCCCGACGGCGAGCCCGAGCAGCCCCCGCACCGGCTGGTCGCCACGAACGGCGAGGTGGACCCCCGGCCCCACCAGCGCGAGCACGGCTGCCGCCACCATCAGGCCGGCCGCGAACGCGTGAGCGCGACCAACGGCACGGCTCGACCGGAAGTCGAGCAGGAACGCCGGCAACGCCCCCAGACCGCACGCGACGGCGGCGAGCAGTCCGGCCACGAACGCGGTCGCGGTCGGATCGGAGAGTGCTGGAAGTCCCAGTCCCATCGCCGTCAGTTCCCGGAGGTCGGGTCGTCCTGGTAGGCCCGTCGGAGACGACGATACGCCCTGGACACCTCGGTCCGCAATTCGTCGACCTCGTCCTCGTGGCCGTCCTCGGCGGCGTGCCGCAACAGCTCGAGCTTGAACCGGAAGACCTCTCCCTTGGTCCGGTGGTAGTCCGGGAGCGACCACTCGCGGAGGTAGGTGCCGACCTCCAGCTTGCGGCTCCACTCGTCCGAGACGGCGATGAAGTGCTCCGCCATCTCCACGTCGCCGTCGTTCGCCGCGGCGATCGCCTCGACGTGCCAGATTCGGAGTTCCTCGAAGACCTCTTCCTGATCCGGGTAGTAGACGAAGCAGCAGGCGACGCTGACGGCGACGATCACTAACAGCGAGACGAGCCCCAGCACGGCGGGCGGGACGACGACGTCGAACCGGCCGACCTGCGGTTCCTTCGGAGCCTCGTCCGACGTGTCCGGACTCGCTTCCTCGGGTGGCCGCTCGAGCCAGGACTCGGTCCGGCCACCGGGATCCGCGAAGCGGAGGACGAGCCCGACCAGCATCAAGATCGCGAGGGCTCCCGCGCCGACGAGTTCGTAGACCTGAAGGTCTCGTCGAATCCTCTCCCAGACCATCAGGGCCAGGTCGTTCTCCTCTCCGTGGAACGGCTGGCAGTAGACGTCGAACGCGTGGGTGTGGTCGGCCGCCCCGGCCGTGGTCGTCTGCAACGGTTTCTCCACGCCGTACGAGAGCGCGATCACCACGAGGACGAGCATCGCGAACCACGCCAGAGCGCGAGTCGGTCCGTAGTTCCAGAACATCCACGCGGCAAGGCCGAAGTTCATGCCGGCCCCCAAGGCCAGCAGTGCGAACGCGGCCCCGATCGAGTTCCCGTGCTGGAACATCGAGCCGAGCTGCGACATGGCCAGCATCGGCGTCGCGTAGGCGGGAATGGCGACCCCCGTCATCGTGAGCGGGGCCCACGGGTTGTCGGAGTTCATCGCGAACTGCAGGAAGCCGTGCGGCAGATAAAGACTCATGCTCGCCACACCGAGGACGCCCACGAGGACGTAGAGCGCCGTCCCGCCGACCGACTCGCGTGCTCCGTGCACGCCGATGGAGACCAACCGCTTCACGCCGTAGGGGACCGGCGGGGACTCGGCCCGCTCCCCTGCGGAGTTCGGGAAGAGACGGTCCCAGACGAGCCCGACGACCGTGATCACGACCAGCGAGCAGAGGGCGAAGCTGAGGATCACCACGGGCTCGGAGAGCGTGAGTCCGTACAGCAACGACAGCGGGTTGAACAGCGGTGCCGACAGGGCGAAGGCGAGAATGGTCCCGCCGCTGAGGCCCGCCTTCCGCAGCTCGCGGACGATCGGGATGACGCCCAACGAGCAGACGGGCAGCAGCATGCCGATGGCCCACGCCTGTGGCAGGGCCCGCCAGGTTCCCTCGCCGAAGAGCCGGCGCGTGTTCTCGTACCCCAGGAGGCGCCGGAACACGCCCGAGATGACGAGCCCCGTGAGGATGAACGGGGCCGCCTGCAGCAAGGCCTGGACGAGTCGGAGCAGTGCGCCCCACCAGAGGTACTCGCTCACAGCTGGTCCCCCTTCTTCTTCTCGAACAGAGCCCGCGTCTCCGCACGGACGGACTCCAGTTCCTCGAACGCCGCGTTCGCGGCCTCCACGTCGACGTCACCGGCCGTGGGAGTCGTTCCCTCCGCGAGCTTCCGCTCGACGACGGCGTGGGCACCGCGAAGCCGAGCCGTGGCCGCGTGCACCCGGTCCCACTCGGCCTTTCGCATGTCGCTGTCGGCGGCGAACTCGGGCAGCCAGTCGATCACGTCGAGGAACTCCCCGAACTCGTGGGCGAACTCCTGGCGGTCGCCGTGTTCGTGCTCCAGTTCCCAGAGGACCCCACGATGCCGCAGCCCGGCCTTGCCGACGGCGTCCGGGAAGTCCCGCGGACGATGCTCCTCCTCGTGGTGATGGTGGTGCTCGTGTTCGTCTTGCCCGGCCTCCGTGGCGGCGCTGGTCGACGTGCCGCCGCATCCGGACGACGACAGCGTCGCGAGCAGGACGAGCAACAGGGGGAGAATCGACTTCATGACGTTCGTTCCGCAGGAAGCGTGTAGGAGGGCACGGCGACGGACTCGAGGATGTCGCGGACGACTCGCAGCGGCTCGTCGTGGTCGACCGCCAACCGCACCCCGAGGACCGGTTCCGCGATCGACTGCACGTCGTCCGGTGTTGCGTAGTCCCGGCCGTCGAGGAAGGCAGACGCCTGGGCCGCCCGCTGCCAGACGAGAACGCCCCGCGGGCTGAGGCCGAGCGTGACGGCGGAGTGCGACCGCGTCGCCCGACCGACGTCCACGAGGTACTCCCGAACCTGGGGGGCCACCGCGACGTTCGAGACGGTCTGCT
>JANQQW010000130.1 GCA_028284885.1 Planctomycetaceae bacterium | reverse complement strand
ATCTCGTCCCGACGCTCGCCGCCGTGGCGGTCGCCCGTGAGATCGGCATGCACTGGGACGACGTCGAGCACGGCCTCTCCCGGTTCCGCCCGGTCGAAGGTCGCAGTCGCCTCGAGAACCTCGGCGAGTTCGTCCTCGTCGACGACACCTACAACGCCAGTCCGGCCTCGATGCAGGCGGCCTGCCGTCTGCTGGCCGACCTCGGACCCGGTCGCCGAACGCTGCTCGTCGCCGGCGACATGCTCGACCTGGGCGACGAGTCCGAACGGCACCACGTCGAGCTCGGTCGCGTCGTCGCCGAGTCGCGGATCGACCACGCCTTCTTCTTCGGAGCACACGCCGAGCGGGTCGCGCAGGAAGCGCGGCAGGCGGGCATGGAGGCCCACCGCTTGGCCGTGTGTTCCGACTTCGACACCCTGCTCGCCGTGCTCGACTGCACGCTCGGGCCCGGGGACGTCGTGCTCGCCAAGGGCTCCCGGGCGATGCGAATGGAACGCGTCGTCGAGTGGCTCCGCGAGCGAGCGACCTCGACCAGCCGAACACCCACCGGCGGCTACCCCGCAAGAGCCGCCTGACCCTCCCGTCACCACCACCCTCCAGGAACCAATCGGAGAACTTCGCCGGACACGCTCACGGGTTTGCGGGGATCCGACGTGACGCCCGGCTCGTCCGGGTGGAAGCATCCACGGCAGTCGCGAAGCGGTCTTTGGGTCGATCGCCAACGGCTGCCGCTTCTCGGCGAAGTTCTCGTGATCGGGTGCCGGGGTTCGCCCCGGCACCCGAGGACACAAGGCAGGAGTCAGGAGGCAGGGATCAGGAGTCAGCACCGATCTGACCCCTGACTCCGGTCCCCTGCCCCCTGACACCCGCATGCTCTACTGGCTCCTGCAACAGTTCGCCCCGGCGATGGAGCAGGTGGGGCAGCACGCCTCGGGCGACTCGCGGGTCTTCCTGACGGCTCGCACGGCGCTCGCGAGCGTCACGTCCTTCCTGCTGGCCATCGCGCTCGGGCCGGCCGCCATCGGCTGGTTGAAGGGCCGGTTCCGCGAGCGGATCGCGAGCGCGTCCGAACGGCTCAACGAACTCCATGCCGACAAGGCCTCCACTCCCACGATGGGGGGGCTCTTCGTCGTCGGAGCCACCGTCCTCGCCGTCCTCCTGTTCGGCGACCTCACCAGTCGCTACGTCCAGCTGGCCGTCTTCACCGCCCTCGGCTTCGGCGGACTCGGCGCCGTCGACGACTGGACGAAACTCCGCTCCAGCCAGAACGGCCTCCGTGCACGCACGAAGCTCCTCGTCCAGTCCCTGCTCGCGGGCGTCGTCGCCTTCGCCCTGTTCCGCCACCAGGGAAGTCTGCCCCTCGGCACGGACCTCGTCTGGCCGATCGGCAACGCCACCTTGGCCCTCGGAGTCCTGTTCGTGCCGTGGGCGGTGTTCGTCCTCGTCGGCAGTTCGAACGCCGTCAACCTCACCGACGGTCTCGACGGGCTGGCCAGCGGCTGCACCGTCTTCGCCGGTGCCGCGTTCGTCGGGCTGACGTACCTGGCCGGCCACGCGGTCCTCGCCGACTACCTCGGGATTCCGTTCGTCACGGGGGCCGGGGAGATGGCCGTGGTGATGGGGGCCCTCGTCGGGGCCGTCCTCGGGTTCCTCTGGTTCAACTGCTATCCCGCCCAGGTCTTCATGGGGGACACCGGCTCGCTGCCGATCGGCGCCCTCCTCGCCCTCGCGGCACTCGTCACCCGGCAGGAGGTCCTGCTCGCCGTGGTCGGCGGCGTGTTCGTCGTCGAGACGCTCAGCGTCATCGCACAGGTCGGTTGGTTCAAGCTGACCCGCCGCCGCATCCTCCGCTGCAGCCCGCTCCACAACCACTACGTCCTCGGCGGCCAGCACGAGTTGAAGATCGTCGTCCGCTTCTGGATCGGCTCCGCGCTGCTGGCCCTCGTCGCCGTCGCCAGCCTCAAGATCTCCTGACGGGCATCGCCGTGACGAACGACGTCACCCGCAGCCTGTTCCTGGCTCTCGTCTGCGTCCTCGTCGGACTCGGCGTGGTGATGGTCCACAGCGCAAGCATCACGTCGTGGCCGACGGAATACGAACGGGTCTACCTCTCGAAGCACCTGCTGTTCCTCGCGGTCGGCTGCCTCGCCGGAATGCTGGCCGCGCAGGTCCCTCCGCCGACGTGGCGACGTCTCGCCCCGTGGCTGCTCCTCGCGACGCTGCTGCTGCTCGCGGCCGTCCTGGTTCCCGGCATCGGCACCCGGGTGAAGGGAGCCCGCCGCTGGCTGCGACTCGCCGGGTTCTCCATGCAGCCCTCCGAACTCGCGAAGCTCGTGCTGCCCCTGTACCTCGCCCACGTCGCCTGTCGGCTGCGAACCCGCGGGCGAC
>JANQQW010000124.1 GCA_028284885.1 Planctomycetaceae bacterium | reverse complement strand
CGAGCTTGGACGAGGCTTCCGCGAGTGCTGCCTCGCCCGCCGTGAAGTCGGCCCTCGCCAGCTTCACCCGGGCCGCCGCCCGCTTCTCCTCTGCCTCGCGTTGCCGAACGACCTGTTTCTGCCGTTCGAGCTCCTTGTCCATCTCCGGGATCGAAAGGCTCGCCAACGCGTCGCCCGACTTGACCGGGTCGCCCACGTCCTTCGCGAACGACTCGACGTAGCCGGAGACCTTCGCGTGCACGTCCGCCGACTGGTAGGCGTGCACGACCGCGGGCTGGATCGACGTCTGCGTCAGCTCGACCGACTGCGGCTCGACGACGGTCACCGCGGTGAGATCGCTCCGCGTCGTCGCGTCTCCGTTCGCAGGCGGCGAACCGGACGAGTTGCAGCCCGGAGCGCAGAACGAGAACGCCAGCACTCCGGCGATGGCGGGGATCGGGAGACGTTTCATGGGCGGTTCGACCGTCACACTTTGCGTAGCTGTCCGAGCTTAACGGCCCCCGTAGGCCACGCCCATCCCTCCGCGCGCAACACAGCGCGGTGACTCTCTCCGCGGGCGTCCGTGCCGGGGGATGCCGGCGAACCGGCTCATCCGGGTGGATCGCCGCAACCGATACAACCGGAGAAGTCCGCTCCCGCGCACTGCCGAAGAGTCACCGAGGACATGCTCAGAGCGTCGAACGCGAGCCTCCTCTGCGCGATGGCCGGGCTCTTCGCCGGTTGCGTCGCTCTCCCGACGGACCCGGCCCGCGTGACGTCACAGCCGGACGGGGCCGAACGGTTCTCGGTCGCCGACGAGACCGCACGGCACCACGCCTCGCTTTACGGGGAACACGTCCGCCTGCCGGACGCGTCCGACGCCGCCGAAGCCGAGGTCCAACTCGTCGATTCGTCGTCGGCGTCCGAAGCGACGCGATCCGCAGAAGTCTCGCTGATCGCAACCGCCGAGACAGCGAGCCCCGGAGCGGCGATCGAACCCGAGGTCGGAGACGTCGTCCACGAGACGCTCGCCGACGGCACCCGCGTGCGGTACGTCGTCGCCCACGTGGAGTCCGGCGAGACGGCCGACGCCGGGGCGGCTCGACTCGTGTCCGCCTCCAGCCCGACACTGCTTCCTGCGCCGAAGGCCCCCGCGGTAGGAGCGACATGGGAGCCGAGCACCGTCGAACGAGTACTCACTCCGCACGGGAACGACGCCGAGCCGGCCGCTTTCGACGGGGTTGCCGGCCACGAACTCGACCTGCCGACGGCGCTCGCGCTCGTCGGGGGTCGCAGCCCGAGCGTGCAGATCGCGCACGAACGGGTCCGTGAGGCCTATGCCCGATGGCGTGCGGCGAAGGTGCTCTGGCTGCCGTCGATCGGCGCCGGGGCGAGCTACAACAAGCACGACGGCACGCTGCAGGCCTCGAACGGAACGGTGACCGACGTCGACCGGTCGTCCCTGCAGGCCGGACTGGGAGCCGGTGCCGTCGGAGCGGGGACCAATCCGGTGCCCGGGGTGGTGGCTCGGTTCCACGGTGCGGACGCATGGTTCCAACCGCTGATCGCCGAGCGAGCCGCGGCCGCGCGACGTCACGCCGAGTCGGCCGAGCTGAACGACCAGTTGCTGGCCGCGGCCGTGACCTACTTGCAGCTCTTGGCGGCGGAGCAACGGCGGGCGGTCGCGGAGGAGACGGTCGCCAACACGCGGGAACTGGTGCGGGTGACGACCGCGTTCGCCGAGAGCGGCCAAGGCAGCCAGGCCGACGCGGACCGGGCGGAGACCGAACTCTCGCTGCGTCGAACGGAGCACTCGCGGGCGGAAGAGGAGGTCGCCGTCGCGGCGGCGCGACTGGCCGAGGTCCTCAGTCTCGACGCGGCCACCCGGCTGGAACCAGTGGAACCGGCGCTCGTGCCGTTCGACCTCGTCACCCCCGACTCGGAACTCCGCGGGCTCGTCGCCGAGGGGCTCGGGCGGCGGCCGGAGTTGCACGCCCAGTCCGCCCTCGTCGGCGAGGCGATTCGGCGTCTGCAGCGAGAGAAGTCGGCCCCTCTCGTGCCGAGCCTGCTGCTCGGTGCGAGCTACTCGGGATTCGGCGGCGGACTCGGAGGACGGATCGACAACTTCCAGGACCGCGTCGACTTCGACGCACTCGTCTCCTGGGAGTTCCGGAACCTCGGTTTCGGAGAACGGGCCGCCCGCGACGAGGCTCGGGCCTCGGTCCGTCGGTCGAAGGCCGAGCGTGTCCGCGTGATGGACCAGGTCGCCCGGCAGATCGCCGAGGCCCACGCCCGCGTCGTCGCGCGGCGGTCGCAGATCGAGATCGCCCGCGAGGGGGTCTCCAAGGCCGAGGACTCCTACCGCCGCAACGCCGAGCGGATCCGGGAGGGAGAAGGGCTGCCGATCGAGGTGCTGCAGTCGCTGCGGGCGCTGAACGACGCCCGACTCGACTACGCCCGTTCGGTCGCGGACCACAACGAGTCGCAGTTCCGCCTGCACCACGCCCTCGGCTGGCCCGTGGCGGCTCCGGCCGAGTGAGACGGCGCGCCCGTCACGGACGCGCCTGGACGACGGACCACAGCAGGCACCGCCAGACGCAGTCGACGACCGGGAAGCCCGCGTCGGCGAGCCAGGCCGACTGGTCGCCCAGAGTGTCGTGGTGGTCGTGCTCTCGTTGGTGGTCCATCCACATGCCGAACTCGTCGCTCGTCGCGCCGGCGGCGAGTGACCGTTCGCGCCAGTTGGCGACGTGCCGCTCGTAGAGGTCGTCCGTCGCGCCGCGAAACTGGTCGCAGAAGGCGAACACACCGTGCGGTTGCAGCCAACGACGAACCTCGGCGAACAGCGTTCGCTTCGCCGGGGACTCGAGGTGGTGAATGGCGATGCTCGACGTCACCAGGTCGAAGGACGCGTCCGCGTAGTCGAGCTCGCGGACGTCGGAGTGGACGCGAACGAACCTCGCATCGGTTCCCAGTCGTTCCGCACACACGTCGAGCGACTCGCCGGAGAGATCGACGTAGTGGATCGTCGCGGTCGGGAACCGGTCGGCCAGCAGGACGGTCAGGTTGCCCGTGCCGCAGCCGAGTTCGAGGATCGAGTCGTACTTGCGGTCGTCGGGCAGGTAGTCCAGCAGAGCCCACAACATCTCCCGGTACTGCGGGAAGCACCGCTCGATGACCTCGGTGTACCCGGCCGAGAGCGTGTCGAAGAAGCGGCCGACGTCGTCCTCGCTCACTGTGCGTGCTCCCTCCTGCGGGTCGTGCTTCTCGCCGTTCGAACGGTGCCGAGGATTGACTCGTCGTCCATACTACATCGCCGGCAGGTCGTCACCGCCCCTACGAGACTCACGACACAGGACAGACCAGTGAAGTTCGTCAAGGAGTCGAGAATCGCCGCGCCGCCCGAGACGGTGTTTCGCTTTCACGAGAGCCCGAAGGCGCTCGAGGAGCTGATTCCGCCTTGGGAGAACATGCGGGTGGTCGAGAAGAGCGGGTCGCTCGAGGTCGGCAGCCGCGTGGTGCTGGAGGGGCGGGTCGGGCCGATGCGGGTGCGGTGGGTGGCCGTGCACACCGAGTACGACCCGCCGCGGTCGTTCGTCGACGTGCAGGAGTCCGGGCCGTTCGCCGAGTGGACGCACCGACACAGCTGTCTCGACGACGGCGACGGGGGGACGCTCCTCCGCGACGAGGTCGAGTACCGTCCGCCGCTCGGCTGGCTGGGCCGGACGTTCGGCGGCTGGTTCGTCCGCAAGAAGCTGGACCGCATGTTCGAGTACCGCCACGACCGGACCCGCGAGCTGATCGAGACGGGCGAGTGGCAGGATCCGGGTCCGTCGCCCGAGTAGACGACGCTACTTCCGTCGCTTCTTCTTGGCACCTCGCTTCGCCCAGTTGACGAACTCGGGTCGCTCGGCCCACTTGGCCAGGTGCGGCTGGTACTCGGGAATCGTGTACCAGAACCGGCCGTGCGGCCCCTCGCGGGTGACGCGCCCCTCGGGGTAGTCCGCGCCGCCGCGGCTCCGCTCGACCGACTCGACCATCGCCTCCATCAACGCCCGCAGTCGCCTGGCCTCCTCGGGACGTTCGGCGGAGAGGTCACGTGTCTCGGCCTTGTCCTTCTCCAAGTCGAACAGCAGGAACGGGCCCCGCCTGACGTTCTCGGTGACGAGCTTGAGCTGGTCGTCGACGAGGGCCGCCTTCGTCTGGAACCGGAACGGGATCGGCTTCTTCCGCGGACCGATCTCTCCTTTCCACAACGGGACGAGGCTCGTCCCGTCGACGACGTCGAGCATCGAGTCCGCCGGCAGGTCGAGCAGGTCGACGAGGGTCGGGAAGACGTCCATCGTGGAGGCGGGGTACTCGGTCACGCGGGGCTCGATGCCGGCCGGCCACTCGACGATGCCCGGCACGCGAATCCCCCCTTCCCAGACCGTTCCCTTGTGGCCGCGAAGGCCGCCGACGGAGTCGTGCCCGACGCCCGCGAGCCCGCCGTTGTCGCTGCAGAACCAGACGATCGTGTCGTCCGCCACGCCGAGCTTCCGCAACCCGGCCCGCAACGTTCCGATGCTGCGGTCCATGGCGACCAGCTCACCATGGTGGTTCGCGGACCGGTCCTCCTCTCCCTCGACCTGGTCGGTTTCGCTCGCCCGCCAGGGGCTGTGGGGGGAGCCGTACCAGATCACCGCGAGGAACGGCCGGTCCTTCTGTCGGCCGGCGAACTTCAGCGCCTCGTCGACGACGATCTCCGACGAGTCTCCCTCGAACGCCTCGAACTCGCCCATGTGGCTCATCAGCGGGTTCAGGTCGAAGTAGTTGGTGACGGTCAGCCACTCGTCGAAGCCGAAGTGGCCCGGGTGGTGCGGGTCGGACGCCAGCACCGGCACGCCGGGCCCGCGGACACCGTTGAGGTGCCACTTGCCGAAGTGCCCGGTTGCGTAGCCGGCCTTCTTGAGGGCCGTCGCGAGCGACTTCTCCTGCCGGTGGAGGGCGTGTCCGTGCGTCGGCACGCCGGTCCGGTTGTGCGTTCGCCCGGTGAGCACACTGGCCCGCGTGGGCGAACAGACGGGCCCCGCCGCGTAGAACCGGTCGAACCGCAGCCCGGCCTTCGCCATCGCGTCCAGGTTCGGCGTCTTCAGAATCGGGTGCCCGTAGTACCCGGTCTGCCCCCAGCCCATGTCGTCCGCCATGACGAGCACGACGTTCGGCCGCTCTGCTGCATCGACGGCAGCGACCGAGACGGTCACGAGGAGTGCGGTCGCGAGGAAGAACGCGCGACGTGTCGTGCAGGCAGCCGTGTGAAGGACGTTCAAGGCAGTCTCCCGGTGCGGATCGACAGCCCCGAGTATCTCCCGGCGAAGTGACGCGTTCAACGCCGCGACCGAAGCATGGCCCGGGCCGCCGGACTGGCGACCGCGGGCGTCAGCGGCGGGGGCCGAACAGGTCTTGCAGGCCGCGGTCGATCGTGCGGCCGATCTCGTCCGGCAGGGCACGCTCGATCTCGCCGCGGAGCGAGTCGACGCCGAGTCGGCCTGCGAGATTCGTCAGGACGCTCGCGTCGAGTTGGGGCGACGAGGTCGTGCCGCGAATCGGAATGCGGAGTGGTCCCGTCAGCACCCGGCCGAGCCGCGTGTTGCCGAGCATCTCCGGGGGTAGGCGGAGCTCGGCGACGAGGTCGAGCGTGTTGTCGAAGCCGACGCTGCCCGTGGTCGTCACCGGGACCCCGGCGACGGTCACCTCCATGCGGTCGTGGTAGACGCGGCCCCGCGTGACGCGGACGTTCACGGTCTGTCGCGACGCCTCGATGCTCGTGTTCACGCCGCCACCGAGGACACCGCCGAGCGCCCCGCCGGCCAGTTGCTGGAGTCGTTGGACCACGCCGAGCAACTCGCCGGCGACCGGGGCGGCCTGCACGCGGGCCGTGTCCACCACGATCTGCCCGGTCGCCTCCGTTCCCCGCCAGTCCGCGAGTGGCGAGCTCAACTGGGCGACCGACGCGGAGAGTCGTCCCTCGGCCCTTGCCGAGTTCGCCAGCAACGGCGTCGCCAGCCCGAGCCAGCGACGGGTCATCTCGGGAGTCAGACGGGCGTCCGTGAGGGTACTTCCGGGCGACAACTGCAGGACCGTGCCGGCCGGCGTCGAGAGGAGTGACGGCGTCGTCCGCAGCCGCCCGCCGGAGACGGCGAGGTCCAGCGGTGCGAAGGCGACCGATCCGTTCTTCAGCGACGCGACGAGCTCTCCGGGTCCGACCGCGACCCCCACGGCGTCGATTGCGCGCCAGTCGAGTGCGCCGTTCGCCACGACGTCGGCCGGAATGCCGTTCGAGAAGTCCACAGGACCTTGGAACGAAACTCGTCGCCGGCCGCTGCCGGTCGGCACGACGTTCCCCAGGAAGGGACGCAGTCGTGGCTGGAGCCGGTCCCAGTCGTACGACAGCTCCCCCGCGACCTCCGCGTTCGGGGCCGTCGACGCCTGCGTCGTGCGGCCCGTCAACGCGACCGTCAGGCCGTCCGTCCCGAGGTTCGCCTTGCGGACGGCGACGATGTCCCGTTCGTGGTGGTAGTCGAGTCTTCCGTCGAAGGTCAGCGGGTCGGGGTCGTTGCCGGTGACGGGACGGTCGGTCGAGAAGTTGGACAGCGAGACCCGCCACAGCGACTTGGTCACCGGGTTCTCGTGCTTGAACTTCGCACTGCCGGAGAGGACGCCGAACACGCTGGGGCGGCGGCCGGTCCAGCGTTGGACGCCGGCGAGATCGACGCGCATCGCCGTGCCGCCCGAGAGGACCGGGGGACCTCCGCCGGACCAGTCACACCGGAAATCGACCGCTCGCACCGCCGCCGTCCGGGTCGCGAGCGTCGTCGTCGGCGAGACGAACACCCCCTCGGACTTCCACTCGGCGTCGGTCCGCAGCGTTGCGAGCGGCTCGGCCACGTCGACGTTCGGCCCCCGCACGCGAAGTCCCCGCACCTCCGCCTCGCACTCGCGGAGCAGGACGCGGTCGACGGAGAACAGGCCCCGTCCGTCGACGAAGCCGGCCCCGCCGAGGTCCCAGCCCTCGAGCGAGACGAACGGGGCGACCCGCGTCTGCCACCGGTCCAGCGCACCGCTCCCCTCGAAGGCGACGGGCCAGACGAGCGTGGACGGGTCGGACTTCCACGCTACGCCGCGGGTGAGTTCCAGCTTGAGCTCGTCCTCGCCGCTCTTCACGTCGAACCGCGCCTCGTCGACGTGCTCGACGGCATGCAGCAGCCCCCGCCCGGACGCGCGACCGGTCACGACGAGCCGCGGTTCGGACCAGCGGCGTCGGTTCGGCCACGCGAGCAGGAAGCGGGTCGCCTCGAGATCGACGTTCGCGTTCCAGTGTTCGTCCAGCGACTCGGACAGCTTCGCCCGCCCGCGCACCCGGCCGGCCAGCTCGACCGCGCCGAGATCGACGAACCGGCCCAGTTCCGTTCGCAGCCGGTCGAGGTCGCAGTCCAGGTCGAGATCGACCCCACCGCCGAAGCGGCGCCCGTCCACGCGGAGGAAGTCCGCCCGGCAGGCGACGTACTCGACACGCGGCCCGGAGTCGGTGACCGGGACGTCGACGGCGACGTGGACCGGTTCCGTCCACCGGACGTCGGTCTCGTTCACCCGCCCGGCGAGGTCCGCGACCGTCGCCCGCAGCATCCACGCGTCCCGCCCGTCCCGGTCGGACGTCGACGAGTCGAGCCGCATCGTGCCGGACTCGAGTCGCAGTCCGTCGCGGATGCGGGTCGTCTTCGGGAGGGCGATGACGAGGTTCTGCACGTCCACCGTGGCCGTCAACTGGTGGCGGTGGCCGGTGAGGACCTCGAGCATCCGCCGAACGGTCCACTCGTCCTCGGTGCCCACCTCGACCGGGACGACGCCGTCGAACGCGACGCGGCCGACGTCGGTCTCCAGCTTGCCCGCTTCCACGTCGAGGTCGCCGTCGGCACGCGTGGTGACCTCGCCCCCCAGTTCGACGCGTTCGAGTCGCAGTCGTTCGGCGAGGACGCCGGGCATGTCGGCTTCGAGTCGTGTCAGCGTCAGGTCGCTGGACAGAGTCGTGCCGGCCGGAAGGGGCATCGTCGCGGTGTCCGACTCGTCTCCCTTCGCCTCGGCCGCCGGCTTCGCGATCGCGAGTCGGCCGTCGAGCCGAGCGTCGACGTCCAGGCCCGGGTGCAGACGGTGGAGCATTGGGGAGAGGACGCGGACCGGTGCGTCGTCGGCCTCGAGTTCGCCCTCGAGGGCATCGAGCGTGCCGGACGCGTCGTGCAACGTCACCTTCAACTCGACGCGTCCCGGTCGCTCGCCGTCGTCGAGCGAGCCGTCGATCTCGACCGTGGTCGGTTCGTCGGCGAGGGCCGGGCGAACGACCCTCGCGGTGGCGATCTCGATTGCCCCACGAGCGGGGGCGTCGCCACCGGCGATCTCGATCCGACCCTTCTCGACCTCGACGACGAGCCCCAGCCGTTCGCCGGCCGCGTCGGTCGAGAGCATCCCGGCGAGGACGTCTTCGAGGTTCGAGCCGTCGTCGCGGGCGCGGATTGAGACCTTCGGCTCGCGAATCCGCAGGGTGCCGACGTCGCCCGAGTGCGTGACGATCTTCCAGAGCGGCAGCTCCGTCTCGACGACCGCGACCTCGGCGAGGGGCTCGTTCTGCAGATCCTTGAGGACGACGCCGCGGAACACGACGGGGGACGTCCAGCCCAGGTCCGCCGCCGGAGTCTCGATCGTTCCGGGGTAGGAAGCGAGAAGGTAGGGGAGTATCTGGCTGCGAAGGGCGGAGCGTGCCACCAGCGCGGGAGCGAACCAGACCAGGAGGCCGAGGACGAGCAGCAGGCAGAGGCGGAACAGCCAGCGGCGGCGTTTGCGTTTGCGGCGCGGACGGCGATCCTCGGCCGCGGGCTCGACCTCGTCGGCCGCCCCCTCGGTCTCCACGATCGTGTCGATCTCCTCGTCCGACTCCGCGGACGACCTCTTGTCCGCCATCAATTCGACCCGTCGGGCCAGTTGGACTCTTCAGGGCACCCCCCCGAATCGGATTCGACCTGCCGGACGGGAATCTTCGTCGCAATCCGGCGGCCCCGGCCGATCGCTGCAATTCCTCCGCGAGACTTCGGGACAGAGAAGACAGGCGGGCTGACGAACGGACGACGCGTCGCGCGCCGAGCATGCCGGGCGACGGGCCGCGTCGTGCTGGAATCGGCTGCAGCACTGTGCTAGCTTCCGACCACTCCAGTCCCACGGAACGACCTAGAACGACGGGCGTTACGATGATGCGACCGCAGGCCATCGCAGGGGTGAGCACCCAAGTGGAACGGACGGTCGCGGTGACGTACCCGTCGATCTCGTCGAGCTGGGTCGGTCAGCTGTTCGGGTCGATCTTGAACGCGATCCCGGTCGGCTTCGGGAAGGTCAAGCTGTCGCACCTGCTCTTCGGGTTGCCCGTCGCGCCGTTCACCACCCTGTTGTACCTGGCGCAGAAGGCACTCGGGGACACCTACGAGGTGACGAACCGCTCGGTTCGGCGTTGGCGGATGTGGCTCGGAACGCGGTCGCGGCTCGTGGTCGAGATTCCGCTCGCGTCGATCGACGAGGTGGCCGTCGAGCAGGCTCCCGGTCAGGTCTTCTTCGCCGCCGCCGACCTGCACCTGCTGGCCGCGGACGGCAGCACGCTGGGCGTGCTGACCGGCGTGGTGAACCCGGCGACGTTCCGACAGACGATCCTGAAGGCACGCGAGGCCCGGAGCTGGACGGACGCGGCCCTGATGCAGATCGAGTCGCGGCAGACCGCGTGACCCGGCCGTCCGCCGGTCACTTCTCGTCGGGTCGGCGGCTCGTGTAGAGGTCCATCCGGAACCGGGCCCGGGCCCACCGGCCAGACTCCTGCAGCACCTCGACCCGGTCGCCGTTCTGCGTGTCGTCCACCTGCAGGCGGTGGTTCGCGACGTACACGCTCATCCCGTAGACGAGCGACATGTCGGAGTCGACGTTCTTGAAGACCGGCCGGTCCTTGGGGATGTCCTTGTTGACGGGGTAGACGAAGCCGCCGAGGATCTCGGTCTTCGCTCCCCCCTCCGCCCAGAGCTTGCTGCTCTGGTACTCGGTCTTGAAGCCGAGCGCCCAGATCGTCGCTCCCTTCGAGCGGATGCACGGGCCGGCGGCGTGGGACTCCGGGTTCCACTGCCGCACCCAGACCTGCTGCGGGTTGTCGAACTCCCAGCCGGTCGCCTGGACGTTCTCCATGAACAACCGGCCGACCTCCGGGGCGGTCGTGTAGCGGACGGGGCTGCCGTGCTTCATCACGAGCGTCGCAGGCGAGGAGTGGTGCAGTCGTCCGCGAATCTCGAGATGCTCGAGCAGTGCAACGTGGTCCGGGTCGCCGTGGTCGTAGACGAGCAACGGGGCCTCGCCGTCGAAGTCCTTCGGGCGGTGCAGCGAGGCACGCATGCCCCGCAACCGCTCGACGGCCCCGCGGAGGTGGACCGTGCCGTGGACCTCGTACCCGCCCTGTGGCAGGTAGACGGTCTTGGCTCCCGAGTCGATCGCCGCCTGGAGGGCGGCCGTCCAGTCGCGACCCTCGACGCGGTCGGCGAAGTCGCGGACGTTGATCCAGTCGGTCTCGACATCGCCGAGAGCAATCGCGGGCGTCTCTTCGATTGGAAGCTTCAGCGAGCCCCGTTCGCCGCCTCCGAACGGGGCGACGGTCGTGTCGCCCCACCACTCGTCGAGGTCGCCTTCGAGGGTTGGTCCGTCGGCCCACTCGAAGGCCGGCTTCTCGCGCCAGCCGTGCCACACGTAGACCTTCTTCTCGAGCGACTTGCCGTACCCCTCGACGTCGACGTTGCGGGCGTAGAGGGCCCCCTCGACGTGCATCGCGGTCTGGTCCGAGTCGCCGCCGTGCAACCGGGAGTCGAGCAGGGTCAGCATGCTGGCCCCGCCGAGACTGCGGACGGCCGGTACGCGGTTCTCGCTGCGGAGGCCGCGGACGGCCAGGATGTTCGACCGGTTGAGGACGCCGACCTCGCGTTGGTTTCGGAGCACGACGTGCTCGAGCGTCATGCTGTACTCGGCGTAGGCGATGGCGATGCCGCGGTCGAAGCCGTCGATCTCGACGTTCTTCACGAGCGCGGGCCCGTTCGTCTTGTGGGTGAGGTCGAGGCCGACCGGGCCGGTGCCGTCGCCGCTGCGGATCAACACGTTCTCGACGAGGCCGTGGTTGTTCGAGTGGAACTCGAACCCCTTGGCGCCCGGGTTGCCGCTGCCGGTGTCGATCGTCAGGTCGCTGAAGTAGATGCCGATCGAGCTGCCGTTCACGCCCTTGTTCGAGCCGGGCGGACCGTTCGTGCTGGAGGCGCGGACGACCGGTCGAGGCCGTTCGGGATCGTCGAAACCGGGGCAGTCGTTGCGGAGTCGAATCGTGGTGCGGTCGCGTCCCGCGCCCTGGACGACGAAGAACCGGCTGCAGCGGAGGAGGTCCGAGACGACGTAGTTGCCGGGCGGGACGTACAGCGTGTAGTACGCTCCGGGCACCTTGTTGGCGAGTTCGCCGAACGCCTTCTGGAAGGCGGCCGTGTCGTCGTGGACGCCGTCGCCGACCGCCCCGAACCCGGACCGGAGATCGACGTAGCCGCTGTCCTCCGGGAGGAGCGTCGCGGGAGAGGAGAAGTCGACGTTCTCGACCGGTGTCGTCACGGCTCGCAGGAACCGGTCGGGCGAGAGTGCCTCGGAGGTCAGGCGGACCTCGTCGACGAGTCCCTCGAAGTCGGTCTTCCCGGAGCCGTCGCCGCCGACGAGGAACGGGGCGTCGTCCCAGGTCAACGGCTCGCCGAACGTCCGGCTCGCGACCTGCCAGTGGTCCAGCCACGTCGAGACGGTCCGCTTCTCGTCGTCGTAGACGAGGGCGAGGTGCCGCCAGCCGAGGGCGTCTCCGCGGAGGCGGGAGATGGTGACGTAGTGGCCGGTCGACCACTCCTCACGATGGCCGCGGCCGTCGTCGGCGAAGCCGCCCCAGTAGGACTGTCGGAAGTTCCACAGTCGCCGCACGCCGATCGCCGCCTCGGCCCCCTTTTTCGAGTTCCGCGACTTCACGCCGATCCTCAGGTGGCGGTTCGGCACGCCGCTCGGCTTGACGTACATCTCCAGCGTGAAACTGCGAAGACCGGCCGGGGCGGCCAGCTCGAGTCGATCCCCCTTGGCGAACCGGAGTGCCGACGTGTTCGGACGCGTCCGCTTCACGGCAGGGTCGTAGAGCAACGGAGTCGGCGTCTCGGCGACGCGGGTCAGTCCGTTCTCGCCGGCCGTTCTCACGGCGAGCCCGGCTCGTGGTTCGAGGGTGGTCCCGGGCTTCCCCTCGAACGAGACCGTCGCGGGGTCGGCCGCGAACGTCTCGAAGGACGCGAGAGCGATCAGCAACGTCAACGGGAAGCGGCCGGGCATCGGAAACCTCGTCGAGACTTGGGGACGACACCTGATGGTGTCGAACGACGGTAGTGTTTCGTTCGGGGACGTGAAAACAGCCCGGCTCGTGGTCGAGCCGGGCTGCTGTCGCACTGGAGTGTGGCCAACGACTACTTGACGTACTCGTCGTACCGGGGAATTTCACCGTCGTTGCGGATCAGCAATTCTCGCAACACCTCCGCTGGAATCTTGGCGTCCAGCTTGTTGACCGAACCGTCTGCGAAGATCGCCATGAAGGCCCCGTCGGACGAGTCCACGACGAGCTGGTCAAGCTTCTCCTCGTCGAACGGCAGGTCGGCCGGCTTGGTCCACGGCACGGCGTTCTCGGGCGTCGTGCGAATGACGAGGATCGTGTTCGACGACCCGTCGGTCAAATCCCGGAACTTGATGTTCGTCTTGGGATTGCCCGGCCGGAAGGGGGCTCCCTTGGGGAGTGGGCCGAGCCCCGTCGTGTCACCGACGACGGCGACGACGGTCGTCATGCCCGGCTCGTCCACGCCGGGCGACTTGAAGATGGCCGGCATTCGCTCGAGCAGGGCCTTGTTCTGCTCGCTGTCCCATGCCTCGTCCAAGGCGATCTCTTCGAACAGAGCCGACTCCTCGAGGTACGGGAGCAGGGCGACCCGCCAGCTCAGCAGCGGCTTCCCCTCGGCGTCCTGGAACGCCGCGACGGACGGGAAGCCGCCGTACGCGTCGTGGAAGTTGTGGAAGGCGACGCCGATCTCCTTGAAGTCCCTCTTCGCCGAAGCTGCCTTGGCTGCTCCCTTGGCCTGTTCGACGGCGTCGTTCACGAGGGCGACGACCGGGCTCCAGTCGGACGGGGCGGCGACTTTGCCGTGCACCGTCGTCTCGCTTCTCTCGATCGAGACACCGGCGAGCGTGCTCTCGGCGAGCCCGAATATCGCCAACGCGTCCTGGTCCTGTCCGGCGAAGCTCTTGAAGACGCCGACGAGTTGCTGGAGCGCCTTCACGCCCTCCTTGCCCTTCGCCGCGAGTTGCCCGGCCACCTCGGCCGACTCCGTCTCCAGGACGACGTCGATCAGGCTCTCTGCACCGAGGTCGATCCGGGCGACGACGGCATCGACCGCCGTCGACAAGTCGAGCGCCGTCGCGGCGTCCTCCGGCAAGTCGCCACCCATCACGTCGGCGAACGCCTTGACGGAGTCCTCGTGGTCGGCGAGCAGGCTGACCATCACCAAGTCGGCGTCGAGGCTCTCCTTCGACAGCCGTTCGGCCAGTGCTCCGCTCGACGGTCCGTTTGCGTCGATCAGCTTCTTCAGCACGGCCACCCGGCCGAACAGCATCGTCTTCTCCGTGGGGAAGGCGACGGACGGCTCGGTCTCCGGAGACCAGCGGCTCTGGTAGATCTTCGTGTTCGCGTGACTCAGCGGTTCGTCGGCATCGACCGGCGCCTTCTCGAGCACGGCGGCCGTGTCGATCGGCTCGGAGTACCAGACGACGAGTGCCGGCATCTCCGGCCGCGGGGGCGGCTCGAGCCGGGCGCCGCCGAAGTTCCCGCCTTCGCCGGGACCGAAGCCCGGCCCTTCCTCTTCCTCGCCGAACTCCTCTTCCGAGAACGGGGCCGACTCTTCGGAAGCGGCTTCCCCCTCCTCCTCGGACGCTTCGTCCGCCTCGAAGGCCTCTTCGCTTTCACCCTGCTCGAGATCCCGCTCGAACCCCTCGGGGAACTCGTCCCCTACGCCCCCTTGCCGCGTGCGTGGCGTCATCACCTCTGGCGGCGGCACCTTGCCGAGGACCAGCACCCGTTCGATCTTCCGTGGGTCCAGGCCGGACTGCTCGAGGAACCTGTCGGCGATCGTGTCCTTCTCGACGACTCCCTGAGCGAGTTGCGAACTCCAGACTCGTTGCGGGTGAGCGACGACGGCGATCTGAAACTCCGGCAGGACATACGTCAGGTCGAGGTCGTTCGCGGCCTGTTGTTCGCCGCCACCTCCGCCGTCCGTGGTGTTGGTGTTGCCTCCACCCCCGCCGTCGGTCTCGGTGTCGTCGCCGCCGCCGCAGCCGAACAGGCCGAGGCTCAGCATCAGTGCGCTGCACCACAAGAGTCGCTTCATGGTTCCCGTCCCAGTTGGTCCTCGAACGACCGGCGACGCCGGCCTGCCGCGATTGTCGGCTGTCGCGGCGGGAACGCAAGCACTCGGATCGCCGGGGGCGGCTCAGCAGTCGATGCGGAGGCCGTCGTACGCGAGTTCGACGCCGTCCGGCAGGGCGGCGTTCGTCGCGGCGTAGTCGAGATGGCAGGAGAGGTGCGTGAAGTACGCCCGACGGGGTCGCAGGCGTTCCACGAGGGCGATCGCCTGCTCGATGCAGAAGTGCGTGGGGTGCGGCTCGTGGCGGAGGGCGTCGAGCACGAGCGTGTCGAGCCCTTCGAGGTAGGGCAGCGTCTCGTCCGGCACGTGGCTGACGTCGGTGCAGAACGCGACGTCGTTCACCCGGTAGCCGAGCACCGGCGTGCGGCCGTGCATCAGCCGCAGGGGGCGCAGCGTGGCCCCGAGCAACGAGAACGGTTCGAGGCCGACCGACTCGAACCGCAGGTTGGGCGTGGCGAACTTGTGGTTCGTCTCGACCGGCGGCTGGAAGGCGTACGAGAACGCCCGGCGGATGACGGCCTCGACCTCCGGCTCGCAGTAGAGCGGGATTGCCTGTTCGAGCCGGAAGCCGAAGATGCGGAGGTCGTCGAGACCGTAGATGTGGTCGGCGTGGCCGTGGGTGAAGACCGCGGCGTGGACGACCTCGACGTTCTCCCGGAGCAGCTGGATGCGGAGTTCGGGCGACGTGTCGATGACGAAGTTCCCCTCCGGCGCTTCGACGAAGACGCCGGAGCGGGTCCGCTTGTTGCGGGGGTCGTCGGACGTGCAGACGGCACAGGGGCAGCCGACGACCGGCACGCCGACGCTGGTGCCGGTGCCGAGCAGCGTCATTCGGACGTTGCCAGGCGAGAGGGGGGCGTCCGCGCTGCTCATCGGGGTCGGGTCTCGTCGCGGGTTGGAAGCGGGTCGGGGAAGCCGCAGGTGGTGAGCGTTCGGACGCGGCCTTTGCTGAAGAAGTGTATGCGCGCCTCGACGGACTTCGTCCTCCGGACGAGCACAAGGCCACGCTCGGGACCGAGCACGCTGACGGCGGAGGCGTACGCGTCCGCGGTGGCCGCGTCCTCTGCTACGACGGTCACGGCGATCCGTTCGGTCAGTCCGAGCCCGGTCTTCGGATCGACGATGTGCGAGTATCGGACGCCGTCGATCTCTAGGAACTTGTAGAGGTCCCCCGAGGTCGCGACCGCCTTTTCTCGTAGTTCGAGGAGCAATGTGGGTTTATTGGCCTCGTCGTCGAGTCCGTCGAGTGCCACTCGCCAGCCCCGCTGGCCGGGCGGGGCGTCTCCGAGCGCCAGATCGCCCCCGGCATCGACCATCGCCCGCGTCAGCCCGCGCGACCGGAGGACGTCGAGCATGGCGTCGGCGACGTAGCCCTTCGCGATACCCCCCAAGTCGATTCTCGTGTTCGACTTGCGGAGTTCGACCGTACGCTTCTCCGGGTCGAGAACGACGGACCGGGCATCGACGCGTGTGAGTGCTTCGGCGAGTTGGTCTTCGGGCGGCAACGTCTTGGTGCGTCTGGCCTTCCGCCACAGCGCGACGAGCGGTCGCACCGTCACGTCGAAGGCTCCGCCGCTTGCTCGCGAAACCGTTTCGCTCTGCGTCAGCACGTCGAAGAGCGGACCGCTGACGCGAACGGGTTTTCCCGGACCGGAGTCTCGGCAGAGTTGGTTGAGTTCGCTGGTCGGCTCGTAGTCGCTGAGAATGGCGTTCAGCTCGGTGGCACGGGCGTAAGCCGCGCTGACCGCGTCGTTTGCGAGGGCTTCGTCGTCGCTGTAGACTGATGTTCGGACGACCGTTCCCATCCGCGGTCGGGCGAAGTCGAACCGACGTGGTTCCCCCGCCTGACCAATGGCGACGATCGACAGCAGCAGCGCCGCGGCGAGACTTCCCGCTCGCCGCCCGCTCACCACTCTTCGACGTGACATACGACCTCCCCACCGCGCCGTCCGGAGCGGCCCCTTCACTTCATCGGAGCCCCGCCCATGTGCAGGCTTAGTTCGTCTCGCAATCGCGTGCAAGCCGTCGGCGTCGCCATGTTGGTCGCCGCGTTCGCCCTCGACGCCGCGTCCGTCGCGTCGGCCGAGGAGACCGAGTCGGAGTTGCTCGTCGTCCCGATCGACGTGCTCGGCACGAGGGACGACCCCACGCTCGTCGACTCGTTCGAGGAGATGAAGCCGTACAAGGTGACGATCCCCGGCACCGAGGTGACCTTCGAGATGGTCCCCGTGCCGGGCGGGACGTTCCTGATGGGCGACCCCGACGTCGACGGAGCCGGTCCGCCCGTGAAGGTGAAGGTCGATCCGTTCTGGGTCGGCAAGTACGAGGTGAGCTGGTTCGAGTACGACATCTGGAACTTCGACCTCGACATCACCCGCCGGAAGGCACTCGATCTGGAGCCGACGAAGCTCGACCCGCGGGCCGACGCCGTCACCCGGCCGACGCCTCCGTACACCGACATGACCTTCGACAGCGGCCACGACGGCTACCCGGCGATCTCGATGACGCAGCTCGCCGCCCGCGTCTACTGCCAGTGGCTGACCGAGAAGATGGGCCACTACTACCGGCTGCCGACCGAGGCCGAGTGGGAGTACGCCGCCCGTGCCGGAACGCAGACCGCCTACTCGTTCGGCGACGACGCCGAGAAGCTCGGTGACTTCGGGTGGTTCGAGGACAACTGCGGCGAGGACCGCGAGGTGAACTACCACCTGACCGGCAAGAAGAAGCCCAACCCGTGGGGCCTGCACGACGTGCACGGCAACGTGGCCGAGTGGTGCCTCGACGGTTACGACGAGGGGTGGTACGCCAAGCTCGCCGAGATGGCGGAGAAGAACGGCGGCGTTGTGGAGAACCCCGTCAACATGCCGACGAAGGAGTATCCGCGCGTCGTCCGGGGCGGCTCCTGGTACGACGACGCGGACGCCTGCCGGAGCGCCGCCCGCGGCTACTCCGAGGACTGGTGGAAGATTCAGGACCCCCAGCTGCCCAAGAGCGTGTGGTACCACACGGACGCGACGTTCGTCGGCTTCCGCCTCGTCCGTCCGCTGAAGGTGCCGAACAAGCAGGAGCGGGCGAAGTTCGACCCCGTCATCCCCAAGGAGGCACGGACGAAGAACGCCGGCCGCTGAGCAACTCACCCTTTCGACTTCTCGAACCCGACACCTCTCTCTTCCGGAGCACTCCATGAGCGACACGACACGACGCAACTTCCTGAAGACCTCCGCCGCCGCTGCGGCCGCGGGATCGCTGCTGAACGGCTTCGCCGGCGACGCCCGGGCGTTCTCGGCCGCGGACGACACGATCAAGGTCGGCCTGGTCGGCTGCGGCGGCCGGGGCACCGGGGCCGCGTCCCAGGCCCTGTCGACCGAGGGCCCCGTCGCCCTCGTCGCCATGGGGGACGTGTTCGGCGACCAGCTCGACGCCAGCGAGAAGCGGATCAAGGGGGCGCTGCGGGACAAGTCGGACCGGGTGCAGGTCGCCGACGACGCCAAGTTCGTCGGCTTCGACGCCTACAAGAAGGTGATCGACTCGGGGATCGACCTCGTGATCCTCGCCACGCCGCCGGGCTTCCGGCCGTTCCACTTCGAGTACGCGGTCAACAAGGGTGTGCACGTCTTCTTCGAGAAGCCGGTCGCGACCGACGCCGCCGGCGTCCGCCGCGTGCTGGACAGCGTGAAGCTCGCCAAGGAGAAGAACCTGAAGGTCGGCGTCGGCCTGCAGCGGCATCACCAGTACACCTATCTCGAGACGATGAAGCGTCTCAAGGACGGGGCGATCGGCGACATCGTCGCCACCCGCGTCTACTGGAACAACCGCGGCGTCTGGGACCCCCGCAAGAATCGCGACCAGGTCTCGGGAGAGATGGAGTACCAGATGCGCAACTGGTACTACTACAACTGGCTGTGCGGCGACCACATCTGCGAGCAGCACATCCACAACCTGGACGTCTCGAACTGGCTGAAGGGCGGGCACCCCGTGAAGGCCCGTGGCACCGGCGGTCGGCAGGTTCGCACCGACAAGAAGTACGGTGAGATCTTCGACCACCACTGCGTGCAGTTCGAGTACGAGGACGGCACCTACATGTTCAGCGAGTGCCGCCACCAGCCGAACGTCTGGAACAGCGTCTCCGAGCACGCTCTCGGGGCGAACGGCTTCGCCAACATCGGCGGTGCCAGCATCACCGCGAACGGCGGCGAGACCTGGCGGTACAAGGGCAAGAAGAACAACCCGTACCAGACGGAGCACGACAACCTGTTCGCCGCCGTCCGCAACGACCTCCCCTACAACGAGGGGGAGTACGGGGCGACGAGCACCATGACGGCCATCCTCGGCCGCATGTGCACGTACTCCGGCAAGGAACTGACGTGGGAGCAGGCCCTCAACTCCGAGGTGCAGATCGTCGAGTCCGCCGACCTCACGTGGGACTCGACCCCGCCGACCGTCCCGGACGCCGACGGCTTCTACCCGATCCCGCACCCCGGCCTCACGAAGGTCGTCTGACAGCTCCGCCAGAAGGACGAACTCGAAAGCCCGGCATCTCTCGGGATGCCGGGCTTCTCTCGTTCGGTCGTCGGGTCGCTCGTCGAGCGTCACCGGGTGAATGCGGTTACCGCTTGCCGCTCGCCACGCATCGTCCGCGACGACCGACCGAGAGACGCTCGACGCAGGGGCGTCACCGCAGGGCGGGAACGCTTTCCAGGTCAGTCCAGCAGCGTGCAGACGCTCACGACGCGGCCGTCCGCGACGACCGGGATCCCCAGTGCCCAGTGAAGTCCGTCGCGCTGGGCGGCGGTTGCGAGTCCGCTCCAGTCGGCTGACAGGTCGGTCGAGAACCGGGCCGTCCGGTCCTCGACGACACGGGCGACGAATCCCTCGCTCGGCTGGAAGTCCTGTTCCGCGAGGGCCGCCGACGTCCACGGGCAGGTCTCGGTTGCAGCGGACTCCAGCGTGACCGCCCCCGCTTCGTCGACGTTCCACACGAGCTGAGCCCGAGCCGTGGGACGGTCCGACGAGGAGAGGAACACCAGCACGGACCTCAGTTCGCGGGGTCGAGCAAAGAGCGGGATGCCGAGTGCCGTCCCCAACCCGTCCACCTCCGCTCCGGAGGACCGGATGAACCCGGGGGAGTTGAGCAAGTCCGTCTCGAGGACCGGTCGCCCGCCCTCCCACACGCGACCAGGCAGCCCCGAACCGGTGGGGAAACAGGCGTAACGGCTCAGCTTCTCGAACCGCTCGAGGTTGGCGTAGTGGGCCGTTCCGAGATGCAGCTCGCGGCGTTCGGCCTCGGGCAACCAGGACTCGATCGCCCCCTTCGCCGTGCCGAGGCCTGCCGTCAGCATCAGGACGACGGAACGGATCTCCCCGTCGTCGAAGACCGGGAATCCGACTCCGGCGGTGAGTCCACTGGCGGTGGCGGCGTCCCGGCGCAGGAAGTCGTCACGGTCGAGGTCGTCGAACACGACGGGCAACCCCGACTTCCACACTGCGCCGGGGAGTCCGTCTCCCTCGTCGAAGGCGATCCCCTTGCTCGACTCCTCGAAGCCTGGCACGTCTCGGTAGTGGCCCTCGACGAGCCGCAGTCCGCTTCCGTCCTCCGCGGGCTGCCAGACCTCGACGACGCGCACGAGTGGCTGGTGCTGTTCCGAGACGAGCCCGCCCGCCACGGCGACGCCGGTCTCCGGGTGGGGGGGGACGGCGACGATGTCCGCCTTCGTCTCCTGCAGCGACACGTCGGACGGCACCGTCAGCTTGGACGCACTGGCTCCGTCCGCGGAGGCCTTCCTCTTCTCCTGCCCCTCGAGGAAGCCCAGCAACGCCCCGCGAAGGTCGTAGAAGTCGGGATGCTCCAACACCTCCCGGCGGTTCCGGGGGCGCTCGAACGGAATGTCGAGAACCTGCCCCACCGTCGCCCGCGGACCGTTCGTCATCATGCAGACGCGGTCGGCCATGTAGATCGCCTCGTCGACGTCGTGCGTGACGAGGACCGTCGTGACACGTTCGCGGTCGAGGATGTCGAGGATGACGTCCTGCAACTCCATCCGCGTCAACGAGTCGAGCCGGCCGAACGGCTCGTCGAGCAGCAGCGTCTTCGGCTTGAGCGCGATCGCCCGGGCGATGCCCACCCGCTGCTGCATTCCGCCGGACAGCTCGCGCGGATAGCGGTGCATGGAGTCGGCGAGGCCGACGACGCTGAGGTAGTACTCGGCCACCTGCCTGCGCTCCGCCTTCGTCGCCGCGGCGTAGACCCGGTCGACGCCGAGCATCACGTTCTGGAACGCGGTCATCCACGGGAGCAGGCAGGGTGCCTGGAAGACGACGGACCGGTCGGGACCGGGACCGTCGATCTCACGACCGTCGACCACGATTCCGCCGGACGTGATGTCGTTCAGCCCGGCGAGCATGGTCAACACGGTCGACTTGCCGCAGCCGGAGTGACCGATCACGGAGACGACCTCTCCCCGCCGCATGATGAAGTTGAACCCGTCGATCACGACGAAGTCGTCGCCGTACGGATTCGGGTACGCCTTCACGACCTCGTAGAACTCGACGAATCGCAGGTCGCGGAGGTTCTCCCGCGCCTCGACCGTCGGTTCGGCGGTCTCGGCGGAGGGGACGGTGGTCGGCGGGGACTGGTCGATGGTTGAGGTGGGCTGTTCGAGCATGGTGGGGTCCCTCGCCTCGGTCGTCACACGGTCGTCAGGTCGGCGGGGACGACGTCGGGCAGTTGGACCGCCCGGTCGACGCGGAGTTGTCGGGACTCGGCGTTCACGTCCACGAGGTAGTTCGTGATCCGGTTCCGCAGACGCACGAAGGCCGGGTCGTAGTTCAACGTCGTCCGGTCGCGTGGGCGTTCGAGGTCGACCACGAAGTCCGGACCGAGCGTGGCGTTCGGTCCGGGCGTGAGCGGCACGATCCGGTCGGCCAACAACACGGCCTCGTCCACGTCGTTCGTGATCATCACCACCGTCCGGCGGTCCTCGAGCCACAGCCGCACGAGTTCGTCCTGCAGGGTGGCCCGCGTGAGCGCGTCGAGTGCACTGAGCGGCTCGTCCAGCAGCAACAGGTCGGGACGCATGGAGAGGGTCCGAGCGAGCGACACCCGCTGGCGCATCCCGCCGGAGAGTTCGTGCGGCCGCTTATGCTCGGCCCCGCTCAGGCTGACGAGGTCCACGAAGTGCTGGACGTGCTCTCGCCGTTCCGTGCGCGACATCTCGGGGAAGACCTGCTTGACCGCGAGTTCGACGTTTGAGGCGACCGTCAGCCAGGGGAGCAGCGAGTAGTTCTGGAAGACGACGCCCCGTTCCGGCCCCGGCTCGGTCACGACCTCGCCGTTCATGCGGACCTCGCCCGCGTCCGGCTGCAGCAGCCCGGCGAGCAGCGAGACGAGAGTGCTCTTGCCGCTTCCCGAGAACCCGATGACGGCGACGAACTCGTTGCGGTCGATCGACAGGTTCACGTCGTCGAGCACCTCGTACCGGTCGGCGGCCGGTCCGAATCCCTTGTCGACGTGCGAGAGTTCGAGGAAGGACACGCGGAGACCTCAGACGGTGGCAACCGAGCCCTCGAACGACACGAGTCGTTGGAAGACGATCATGATGCGGTCGAGGACCAGGCCGATCACACCGACGACGAAGACCATCACCATGATCTTCGCGAAGCTGTCCGTGTTTCCGTTCTGGAACATGTCGTTCGTGAACTTGCCCAGTCCCTCGGAGGAGGCGAGCAGCTCGGCCGCGATGAGCACCATCCAGCCGATCCCCAGCGAGATTCGCATGCCGGCGAAGACGAGCGGCAACGCGGAGGGGAGCACGATCTTCACGAGGCGGTCGTAGGGCGAGAGCTTCAGCACCCGGGCCACGTTGACGTGGTCCTGGTCGACCGACGCCACGCCGAGAGCCGTGTTGACCATGGTCGCCCACAGGGAGCACGTGGCGACGGTCAGGGCGGAGGCGATGAACGCCGGGTTGATGTCGATGTCGTCGACGATGGAGCCGACGTAGGGAGTCACCGACAGCACGGAGTTCGCGAGGTAGTTCAGCACCTGGAGCGTCTGACTCGACGCCGGGTCGGGGAAGACGCCGCCCACGACGATCCAGAAGATGAGCAGCCAGACGATGGGCGAGACCGGCTTGAACAGGGCGATGAACGGCGTGACCATCGCCATGAACGTGGAACTCAGCCCGCACAGGATCCCGAGCGGAATCGCGATCGCGACGCCGATCAGGAACCCGGAGAACACGGTCAGGATCGAGCGGACGATCTGCATCGGCAGCGTCCACGGTCGGGGGTAGGTCGACTCGACGACGTCCTCGAGCCGTGCGCGGTCCTTGGCGATCGAGTGGGCCAGCTCGTAGGCGGAGTCCGGGTCGGCGGACGCGTGGGCCGCCTGGTCCTCGCGAATGCTGGCGACGAGGGCGTTCAGCTTCACCTCCCGGCTCTTGGCGCCGGCCACCTGAATCAGCTTCTCCGTGAACTGCTTCTCCTCGGCGACGCTGGTCTGCAGGTGGAGCGCAGCGACGAGAGCAGGGGACTTCTCGTCCTCGATCTCCTTCATCGACGCCTTCATCCGCGCGACGATCTCCTCCTGGCTCTCGGTCCACTCCGCCACCTTGGCCAATTCTCGGACGAGCACGGCACGGTCGTCTGCGGGATGCGTTGTGCTCATCGCCTCGACGGCCGCGAACCGTTCCTCGGTCTCCGCCTCGAGCTGCGACTCGAATGCCTCGAGTTCGGCCCGGAGAGGTGTCAGCCTGGCCTCCTTGTCGGCTTGTTCCCGCTCACGGGCGGTGGCCACCCGCTCGTTCGCGACCTTCGACGCCCTCTCGAGCAGCTGCAACCTGGCCGTCGCCTCGGCAACGATCGCCTCGCGCTCGGGGCCCTCGGCGAGATAGGCCTCGGACTTCTCCATCTCGCGCTCGTGAAACGTCATGATCGCGCACCAGCCGTCCCAGACCTGTGAGGGCGTGGGGAGTGCGCCGTACTTCGTCCGCAGGTTCGGCGCAGTCACCGCCCACACCCCGAGGAACAGGACGAAGGCCACGGTCGGCAGCACGATCAGCCGCGCGATGTTCCGCAGCTGAACGCGGGGCTCCTCGCCGTAGCAGAGCCGCACGACCGGCTCGAGAAAGCCGAGGGCCGTGACGTCGATGGCCTTCAGCAACGCGTGTTTGAAGCGGAGGGCGATCGACTCCTCGGACGATGCCTCGGCGGCGGTCGCCGGCCCGCTGGACGTCTCGTCGTGCGACTCGTCGCGTGGTTCGTGCAAGGTGCTCATGGGCTCGAACTCGGGCTGACGCGGGGGTCGGGAGGCCGTCGCGTTCCCGAGCCTCGGTTCTCGGGAACGCGATCAGGGCGCGTGGGTCACTTCTGGTTGCCGATGGCGTGAGCGGCGAGGTACCCGAGCGGGTCCTTGCCGTCGTACTTCACGCCGTCGATGAAGTCCGTCGTCGCAGGCTTGTAGCCGTCGGTGTCCCGGGGCACGTCGGCCTCGTCGATCAACCCCTCCTCGAGCAGCATCTTGGCGGCCTTCAGGTAGATCTCCGGCTTGTAGACCTCCTTGGCGGTCTCGGCGTACCACTCGGCAGGCTTCTCCTCCGGAATCTGCCCCCAGCGTCGCATCTGCGTGAGGAACCAGACGCCGTCCGAGTACCACGGGTAGGTGCAGTGGTACTTGAAGAAGACGTTGAAGTCGGGCATGGGCCGCTTGTCGGACTTCTGGAAGTAGAAGAAACCGGTCATCGAGTTCTTGATGACGTCGAAGTCGGCGCCCACGTAGTCGGAACGGCTGAGGATGCGGGCGGCCTCCTCGCGGTTGACGAGGGTGCCTTGCTCGTCGGTCTCGTCGAGCCACTTCCCGGCCCGAATCAGGGCCTTCGTCACGGCGAGCATCGTGTTCGGGTTCGCCTCCGCCCACTCCGCCGTCACGCCGAAGACCTTCTCCGGGTTGTTCTTCCAGACGTCGTAGTTCGTGGTCACCGGCACGCCGATGCCCTTCGCGACCGCCTGCTGGTTCCACGGTTCGCCGACGCAGTACCCCTGGTTGTTCCCGGCCTCGAGCGTGGCCGGCATCATGGGCGGCGGAGTCACGCTGAGCTCGACCTCCGCGTTCGTCTTCCCGTTCGGGTCGCTGCTCGTGTACATGCCGGGGTGG
Source organism: Planctomycetaceae bacterium (assembly GCA_028284885.1). Taxonomy (GTDB): domain Bacteria; phylum Planctomycetota; class Planctomycetia; order Planctomycetales; family Planctomycetaceae; genus JANQQW01. Next base: position 10,278 of record JANQQW010000124.1, on the reverse strand, counting down.
ATGCCGGCCGCGGCCAGCCAGTACCGCAGTTCGTAGTTGTGCGTGCTGACGGGGAAGACCATGCCCATCTGCAGCTTCTTCCCCTCGTCGATGTAGGCGTCGACCGTCGGTCGGAGGGCCTTGGCCGTGATGGGGTGCTTCGGCTCGGGCGTGTCGAGTGCCGGGTCGGCCTTCTGCATGTCGGCCCAGACGGCGTTGGAAACGGTGATGCCGTTGCCGTTGAGGTCCATCGTGAAGGCCGTGATCACGTGGGCCTTGGTGGTCACGCCGATGGTCGCTGCGAGCGGCTGGCCGGAGAGCATGTGGGCTCCGTCGAGTTCGCCCGAGATGACGTTGTCCAGCAGCGTCTTCCAGTTCGGCTGGGCGATCACCTCGACCTCGAGCCCCTCGTCGTCGAAGAAGCCCTTCTCCTTCGCGATCACGATCGGCGCACAGTCGGTGAGCTTGATGAAGCCGAACTTCAGCTTCGACTCCTCGAGGTCGAGCAACTGCTTCTCGCCGGTCGGTTCCGCCGGCTCCGTGGTCCCCTCGTCGGCACCGGAGTCGGTCGACGCCGCAGCGGCGGCCTCGTTGAGAAGCTCGTCGACGGCGGACTGGCCTCCGCCGCATCCGGTCAGTGTGGCGGCCACGAAGAGCGCAACGGCCGCGAGGAATGTCGAGCGGGAGTTCGACGGCATGATTGGGACGTCTCGTCGGAGTGCGGGGAGTCCCCGACCACCCCCCTGACGCAACGGACGTGGCACGGGCTTGCCGGGCACGACGCCGTTGCGAGAGGAGGAACCGTGCGTCGGGGTTCGTTTCCCGACGAGAATCGCAGCTTCGATGCCCGCACCCGTGCCGTCGAACGTTCGATTCGGTAATCCGAAGACGGGGGTGCACCGGCCGGACACCGGGACGAGTCGGCTGCCTCGAAAGCGGGCAGCCGTGTGTGCGTCCTCGACGCGCACGAGAAACCGGGCCGTGACGGAGGTCACGACCCGGTTCTCGGATGGAAGGACTCGTCTCGCGGAGCTCAGAAGCCCCAGGTGGTCATCATGTAGAACTGGTTGGCGTCGGGGCGGTTCAACGCCGTGGTGTTGATCGCGTCGCCGTACCAGAACCAGGAGTAGCCGCACTGCACGGCGAGGTTCGGGCAGAACTTGTAGGTGGCGATGATGTCGAGCTCGTTGCCGATGTGCCGGTCCGCACCGAGCGGGCCGAGCGGGGCACCGACGATGTTGTAGACGGCGTCGCCGGTCGTCGCCTTGTCGAAGACGTGGTAGGCCGAGACGACGGTCAGCTTCTTCGTGGGAGAGACCTTGCCCTGCACGGCATAGTCGATCAGGTTCTGGCCGCTGAAGTTGTCGATGATGCCCCAGTAGGCGTGGCCCAGCGGGTGCAGCGAGTTGTAGGTGTTGATCGTGCCGTCGTTCGGATCGTCGTCACCCGAGCCGTACCAGAAGATGCCCTGCAGGGTGGGCTTCCAGGCGACGCTGTCGAGCGTCACGCCGGCGGTCGCGGAGACGAAACCGGCCTGCACGTCCTGCTGCGTGGCCGTCCCGAAGACGTCGTTCCCGAACTGGTAGCCGCCGGAGACGTCCCAGAAGTAGGTGTGCAGCGCCTCGTCACACTCCGTGACGGCGTGCTTGCCGGCGTAGCGGGCCCCGATGGTGTGCCGGTCGCCGTCCTGCCGGTTGGCGAGCGGCTCGTTCTCGTTGAACCACAGCCAGAACAGATCGACCTGTCCCTTGGGGGCGTCCTTGTAGGTGGCGTACACGCCGGAGAACCACCGGCTCTCGTCCTTCGTGTCGAATTGCTCCGGCTTGAAGACGATGCCGCGGGAGGCACCGTTGGAGGACTGCACGGCGAAGGCGTCGAAGTCCCAGCTGTCGCCGGAGACGTACCCCTTCAGGCCCTCGAAGGTACGGAACGTGTTCGCCCACCCGAGCGGCGAGACGAGGTGCTGGTCGCCGTACAGCAGCAGCTGCCGACCGTAGCGGACGCGGACCGGCGCGCCGTTGACGTCGCCCACCTTCGCGTCGGCGTAGTACTCCAGCAGGTCCCAGCGGTTGCGGTCGATGGCGACGAACGGGATGTCGTGGCCGGTGATCTGGGCGTCGATTCCGCGGACGTACGCCTTGATCCAGTCGTTGCCGATCTCGAGGAACGGCGTGAACCGCGTGAGGTGGTAGTTGGACTTGCGAAGCGTGCCCTGCGGGCGGAGGCGGTTCCGTTCGTCCATGTAGCGGTAGCGGAACTCGCCGCCGACCGAGTAGTACCACCCGCTCCCGTCGCAGTCGTCGCAACCGTCGTCGAAGAGCGGGACGTTGCGGTAGTCGCCCAGCAGCGGCTTGTCGCCACAGAACGCGTCGAGCCAGCCGCCGTCACCGACGTCGTCGCAGGCGACGTCGCTCGGGTTGGGGTCACAACCACTGTCCGTGCAGGCGGCGTCGAGCGTGACGGCGTCGTCGTAGGCCGGAGCCTCCGGAACAACCTCCGTCTCCTCGTCGGCCGTGCCGCCGGCGGGCTCGTCCGGCGCGACGGCGACTCGCGTCGCGGCGGAGTAGGGACGTGGAGCGTCCGGCAACGAGACGGGCTGCGCCGTCGTCACCTGTGCGGTGAGCCCGGCAGCCAGGGCAAACAAACGAATCACGGTTCATCCTCCGTGGGAAACCTTCGGACGCTGAGCAACGGACGCGGCGCCGTCCCCAGTCGTGAATCGTCGTCCGGTCCCCTCGGCGAGCACCGCCACCTCTGACAAGTGAGGCAGTTCACGCAGACCGAAACCACCGGTCCGGCGCAACCCGACGGACCCGTAGGCTTCGGTCCCGCCCGGCAGGGAACTCTTCGGGAACCCGAACGGAGCGGCACGTCCCGTGCGGCTACGAATTCCGCCAGGACGGCGCACAGAAGGCCCGGTGTTTGGCCGCCTCGCGGACCTCCTGCAACACGCGGTGCGTGACGGCGATCTCCAGCAGCTCCACCGTCGAGGAGACGCCCAGCTTCTTCAGCAGCGTCGATCGTCGCATCTCGACGGCCCGCTCGGTGATCCCGAGTGACGCGGCAATCTGCTTGTTCATCGCCCCGGCGATCAGCATGTCGAGCGTCTCGCGGTCGCGGCGGTTGAGCCGGCCGATCCGCTCGTCGACCTCGGCGAACTGCGTCTCCTGAAAGTGCCACACGCGGTCGAGGTCGATCGCCTTCTCGACGAGCGTCAGCAGCGAGACGCGGTCGAAGGGCTTCTCCAGGAACTCGATCGCACCGGTCTTCATCGCGCGAATCGCCGTGTCCACGTCGGCGTGGGCGGTGATGAAGACGACCGGGTTGCGGACGCCCGCGTTGAGCAGCTGCTCGTAGAGTTCGATGCCGGTCATGTTCGGCATGCGGACGTCGAACAGCAGGCAGCCGCGGCCCTCGGTCGGGAAGCGGTCGAGGAAGTCCGACGGTTCCGAGAAGAGCTGCACCTCGTAGCCGGCCGCGACCAGGAGCATCGAGATCGAGTCGCGGATGTCGACGTCGTCGTCGACGACGTAGACCGTGGGAGGAGACTCAGGCGCGGACACGTTCGCCCTCCAACGACGAGGACACGACGGCCGGCAGCGTGAACCCCACGATCGCTCCTCCATCGCGGGAAGGCAACGAGAACAGTTCCCCGCCGTGCTCGCGGACGATCGACCGACTGATGGGCAACCCCATGCCCAGCCCCTCGTCCCGAGTGGACCGGAACGGCTCGAAGAACTCCTCCGGGTCGCTGTCGAAGCCGGGGCCGGAGTCGACGAAGCGGACGCTGACCCGGTCGCCGTCGACGGCGGTCTCGACGCGGATCGAGCGTCGGTCGCGAGGTGACCGGAGCATGGCCTGGATGGCGTTCTGGACCAGGTTCACGACGACCTGCTGGATCCCGAGAGCATCGACCCGGACGGCGGGAACCTCGTCGAACCGGGTCTCGATCCTCACGTCGGCCCGGCGAGCCTCGGGAGTGCAGAGTTCGACGACCTCGGCGACGAGTTCGTTCGGATCGACTTCGACCTGCTCCTGCCGCCGTCCCTGCACGAAACGCCGCATCCGCCGAATGATGCTGCCCGCACGCAGCGCCGAGCTGCGAGCCGCCTCGATCGCCCGGGTCGCCTGGTCCAGGTCCGGGCTCGGCCGCTGCAGGAGCAGCTCGATCGTCTCCACGTAGTTGACGATCGCGCCGAGCGGCTGGTTGAGTTCGTGGGCCAGGCCCGTGGCCAACTCTCCGATGGCCGTCACGCGGCCGGCGTGGGCCAGCTGGTGTTGCAGGGTTCGGGACCGCTCCTCGGCCGTGAGTCGTTCCGCGATCTCCCGCTCGAGATGCGAGTTCGTCTCGACGAGCTGGGCGGTTCGTTCGGCGACGCGTTCCTCGAGTTCGTCGCGGGCCTCGCGGAGCACGTTCTCGGCACGCTTGCGGTCGCTGATGTCCGTGACGACGGCGAAGTAGACCTGCTCGACGGTGGCGTCCGCCCCGCCCGGGAAGCCTTCGACGCCCGCCTCGTCCCGGGACGGTCCCGCTTCGACGCCCGGCTGGCGCGGCGTGCGGCCGAGCGCCAGCATCGTGCAGAGCGGGTCGCGCCCGGGAACCTGCCAGTCGACCTCCGTGACACCGGTGGATCCCACCCGATCGGCCCGTTCGAGGAACTCGATCAGTCCCGGTCGGTCCGCGGGCGCGGCGAACGTCGTGAGTGGCCGGCCGACGAGTTCCTCGCGCGTCTGCCCGAGCATCTCACAGAGGCGGTCGTTGGCGTACTCCAGGCAGCCGCCCAGCCGGAACACGGCCAACCCGTCCGTCATCCGCTCCACCAGCGAGCGGTAACGTGTCTCGCTCGCCGCCAGCTTGGAGAGTTGCTCGCCGATCAGCGTGTTCGCCGGCAGCACGACGAACCAGCCGACGAGACCGAGCAGGACCAGAATCGCGCCTACGATGGAGAATCCGGCGAGTTGCAGCCCCGCCACCTGGTCCCTCGCCTCGTGTTCGTACAGACCGACGATGCGATCCATCACGGGGAGGTACCGGGACTCGTGGTGCAGGATCGTCTGGACGTCCGCCGCGACTGCCTCGTCGTCGGGGGCGTCTCGCCGCGACAGGATCCGGCGTCCCGCGTCGAGCATCGCCTCGAAGTGGGGCTGCAACTCTTCGAACGCGGCGACGATATGCGGCGACGTGGTTGCCGGAAGGTCGAGCTCACGACTCCCGTACCGCAGCCCGTCGTGCGACCGGGACCACGTCTCCAGCGTCTGCTCGAGTTCCGCGAATCGCTCCGCGTCGCGGCGGTCGGCTCGAATGGCCAGCGACGCCTTCGTGAGTCGCTGACTCAGCATTCGCTGCCGCCCCGCCACGTTGATCACGGGAGCGTAGAGGTTCAGCCGGACGAGAGCGGGCTGCACGAACGCCTGGTGCAGGATCGCGAGCGTGGCAACGGCCACGAGTGCCGAGACGTACCTCAGTCGCAACCCCCGCGTCAGCCCGGCGACGATCGAGGCGTCGCGGGTGACGGACGAGGAGGTGGCGTCGCCCACCGCATGGTCCTGCTGTTCGTGCACGCCGCCGATCGGCTGAAAACTCCGTACCGAACGGCGCTCACGTCCTTGTTCGAAGAGGCCACCGTTGGGGAATCGGCCTTCCACGCAAGGGGTCGGAGGGAATCGATCTCCCGGGCCACGCCCCCCGGAACGACCACCAACTGCTTGCGAACTCGACAGGTCTGCTCGCTCCGGTGGCACCAGGTCCGATGCGACGCGCTCGTGCCCCTTCGGTTCACCGAAGGGCGTCACGCCGCTCGGGAACGCGGTACGTGGAATGCTCGACGGGGGACGCCGACGCGACCCGGTCGCGCGTCGGTCGTCTCCCGCGTCGAGTTGCCCATGTCGAACCCGGTTGAAGTCTGGAAGTCCGAGAAGCACCCGTTCGAGGTGTGGTCGGAGGTCGAGCGCCACGCGGCGGAGCGGACCCCGATGAAGGCGATCGACGCCCCCGACCTCGAACGGATGAAGTGGTACGGCTTCCTGTACCGCAAGCGGGACGCCCCCGGCCGGTACATGAACCGCATCCGCGTCACCGCGGGGGAGCTGTCGGCCACGCAGGCCCGCGAGATCGCACACATCACCCGCGAGTACGGCCACGGCATCGTCGACGTCACCACCAGGGCCAACGTCCAGGTGCAGGGTCTGGAGATCGAGCACCTGCCCAAGGTCGTCGCCCGGCTTCGGAACGTCGGGCTTTCCTCCAAGCAGACCGCGCACGACAACATCCGCAACGTCTTCGCCCACCCCTTCAGCGGGTTGATGCCGGGCGAGCTGTACGACACGCGGCAGCTCTGCCACGACGTCACACGACTGTTCGTCGACAGTCGCGAGTACAGCGATCTGCCGCGGAAGATGAACATCTGCCTGAACGGCACGGACCAGCACTCGGCCCACTTCTGGACGCAGGACGTGAGCTTTCTGGCCACCCGCGTGGCCGGCGAGGAGGTGTCCGTCGACGACGTGCTCTTCCGCGTCCTCATCGGGGGGACACAGGGGCAGAATCCGATTCTCGCGTGGCACCTCCCGGTCCTCGTCGGCCCTTCGCAGGTCGTCGAGGTCACTCGATCCCTGCTCGACCTCTTCCGTGCGAAGGGCTCCCGCGAGAAGCGGAACCGGTCGAGATTCCGCTTCCTGGTGGAGCGGATCGGCGTCGCGGGAGTCCTCGACTGGTTGGCCGCGGACCTGCCGTTCACGCTGCGCCCGGAGGTCGCCCCACCCACGGTGGCCTCGTCGCACGACGAACTCGTCGGCTGGTTCCGCCAGAGCGACCCGTCGCTGTGGACGATGGGGCTGGCCGTCCCGGTCGGCCGGCTGACGTGGCAGCAGCTCGAGGGGCTCGGCATCCTCGCCAACAAGTGGGGCAGCGGCGAACTCCGGGCGACGCACGAGCAGGGCATTGCCGTCGTCAACGTCCCGACCGGCTTCAAGGACGCCGCCGCGACGGACGCGGCCGCACTCGGCCTCAGCGTGCACGCCGACGCATACGACCGGAACGTCGTCGCGTGCACCGGCAACCAGTTCTGCAACATCGCCGTGACCGAGACGAAGGGCCACGCCCTGCAACTCGTCGAGAGGCTTCGCAAGAAGGCCCTCCAACTCCACGGCATTCGCATCCACATGAGCGGGTGCCCCTCGAGCTGTGCCCAGCACTTCACGGCGGACGTCGGCCTGAAGGGGGTCCGCGTTCGCCGGCTGCTGGGAACGCGCGAGGGATTCGACGTCTTCCTCGGCGGAGGCGTGGCCGGCCGGCTTCACATGGGGCTCCCGTACCGACTCGGCGTCGACGTCGACCAGCTTCCCGAGCTCGTCGAGGAGGTCGTCCGCGAGTTCTACCTCAAGCACCGCCCCGGTCAGACCTTCAGCGCGTACTGGCGCGAGGAACTCCAGGCCCGCGAGGCCGTCAAGGTCGGAGACGAGGACTACGTCGTCCCCACGTGGGTCTGCGAGGGGTGCGACTACCACCACCGCGGCGAGGACCCGCCGGTGTTCTGCCCCAGCTGTGCCGGACTGCGTCGGTACTTCGCTCGTCTCGAGGAGGGGGCAGACGCTGCTGCAGAGGCGGACACCACGGACGACGTGCCCGTTCGCGACGACGGCTTCGTGTTCGCGACGAAGCTCGAGTCACTCGACGAGGGGGAGGGGACGACGATCGCCCTCGGCGGTCACGAGTACGCACTGTTCCTCGAGAACGGAACCGTGCACGCGATCGACTCGGCCTGTCCGCACGAGGGAGCCAACCTCGCCGACGGCGACTTCGCCAACGGCGTCGTCACCTGTCCGTGGCACTCCTGGACCTTCGAGGCCTGCAGTGGCTGCAGCCTCGATCCGGTGGACAACGACGTCGCCGCGTACGACACACTCGTCGAGAACGGGAACGTCTTCCTGAAGGTTCCCGCCACGACGCCCGCCGCCCCGGCCACGCGACCGGCGGTCTCGTCGAAGCCGGTCGAGGGTACACTGCCCGTGCTCGACGTGATCGAGGAGTCGCCGGACGTGCGCACCTTCCGCCTCGACAACTCGACCGCCCGACTCCCGCTCGACTTCCCCGGCAAGTTCGCCAAGGTGCGCGTGGAGAAGGACGGCGTCCAGACGTGGCGGAGCTTCACGATCAGCTCGTCCCCCACCGACTCGAGCCACGTCGATCTGACGGTCAAGCTGAACCCCGAGGGCGTCGTCTCGCGTCATCTGTTCGAGCAGGTGTCCAAGGGGGAAACGCTCGTGCTCAAGGGAGCGCAGGGGGGCTTCTTCTTCGACCCGGACAGGCACACCGAGCCGTTGGTGCTCGTCTCGGCAGGCAGCGGGATCACTCCGATGATGAGCATCGCCCGCTTCCTCGACGCGACGGGCAGTTCCCTGCCGTGCACGTTCCTCTACGGTGCGCGAACCCCCGTCGACGTCCTCTTCCGGGACGAACTCCAGGCGTTGGCCGCGAGGCACGAACGGTTCCGATACCACGTGTCGCTCACGCAGCCTGGCGACGGCTGGACGGGGGGGCACGGTCGGCTGGACGTCGAGGCCGTGCGGCAGAACGTTGCCCAGCCGGGCGACTGTCGCTACTTCCTCTGCGGCCCGAACGCCTTCATTGACTCGTTCCGCGAGGCACTTCTGGAACTGGGCGTGCCTTCCGACCGCGTTCACACCGAGCAGTTCCACGCGTCGAAGGCCGCGGTGACGACGTGACGACCGACCGCCAGTCGACGACCGTGTCGCCCGACGCTGCGGAGGTGGAGACGCAGCGGGACGTCCCGGCGTTCGAGTCGACCGTTCCGCCCGATCCGTCCGACCTGATCGGCCTGCTGCTCGCCGAGCAACGCGCGCTGACCGCCGTCGACGAGTTCTCGCGGTTCCACAAGTCCGACACGGCGCCCGCTCAGTCTCGTTACTACTCGAAGCTGCTGCCCGCCACTCCGCCCGGCCCGGGACAGCAGTACGCCTTCGACGTCGACCTCGACCGGTGCTCCGGCTGCAAGGCCTGCGTGACCGCGTGCCACTCGCTCAACGGTCTCGACGAGACGGAGACGTGGCGGGAGGTCGGCCTGCTGGTCGGCGGGACCTCGGCGAACCCGTTGGTGCAGCACGTGACGACGGCCTGCCATCACTGCCTCGACCCCGGCTGCCTCGTCGGTTGCCCGGTCGACGCCTACGAGAAGGATCCGGTCACCGGAATCGTACGTCACCTCGACGACCAGTGCTTCGGGTGTCAGTACTGCACGATGACCTGCCCGTACGAGGTTCCGAAGTACCGCGCGGAGAAGGGAATCGTCCGCAAGTGCGACATGTGCAGCCAGAGGCTGCAGGCCGACGAGGCCCCCGCGTGTGTTCAAGCCTGCCCGCACGAGGCGATTGCGATCCAACTCGTCGACGTCGGGGACGTTCGCGCCCGTTCGGCGGAGACGGATCTCGTGCCGAGTGCGCCGGACTCGGAGGTCACGCGTCCGACGACGACGTACCGAACGGCCCGGGGAACGCTGGCCAACGCGTCTCCCGCGGACGAGGGTTTGCTTCGCCCACAACATGCCCACCTGCCGCTCGTCGTGATGCTCGTGCTCTCGCAGCTGGCCGCGGGCGCGTGCCTGGTGGGCGTCCTCCTCGAGACGGTGGCCGGGCGTGTCGTGAGCGACCTGCTGCTACGGTGGAACGCGACCGTCGCGGTGAGTGCGTTGCTCGCGGCGCTTGCGGCGAGCACGTTGCACCTGGGCCGACCGCTGTACGCGTTCCGCGGCGTGATCGGCTGGAGGCACTCTTGGCTGAGCCGCGAGATTCTCGCGTTCGGTCTGTTCGCCGGACTCGCCGTTCCCTGGGGAGCGGCGTTCTGGACGACCCTGGTGGGTGAAGACGTTCGCCTGGCCCTCGGCTGGGGCGTCGTTCTCGTCGGGGCGGTTGGCGTGTACTGCTCGGCCATGATCTACGAGTTCACCCAGCGGGCGTCGTGGCGGTTGCGGCGAACGGGGCCCCGGTTCCTGCTCACGACGCTCGTGCTGGGCTTCGCGACGGCGTTCGCCGTGGCGACCTGCCAACTGGCCGCGGCCGGCGTCGTCGTCCGCCTCCTCGGACTGGCTCTGGTCGCCGTCACCGGTGTGAACCTCGCATTCGACGTGGCCGTCGTGTTCGCAGCAGGTGATCCGTCGCTTCGCCGGTCCGCCGCGTTGATCGTCGGTCCGCTCGGCGGGGTCGCACGGATGCGGGTCGCGGCCGGCACGCTGGGGGGCGTGCTGCTGCCCGTCGCGTTGTCGCTCGGAGCCTACTCCGGCACGT
>JANQQW010000109.1 GCA_028284885.1 Planctomycetaceae bacterium | reverse complement strand
GCTCACCGACGCGCCCTTCGTCGCCTGGAACCTCGCCCGCACCTTCGCGGCCCACGCGGGGAACGTCTTCTTCCAGGACCTCGGCGGGAACGTGCTGCTGCTGGGCTTCTCGCCGTTCGCGAATCTCCTGCTGACCGAAGAACTCGACTGGTACTTCGCGTTCGACCTCTCCTGTGCCGTCACGCTCTGCTTCGCCGGCGAGCGACTGCTGTACCGGCTGTACGACCGACTCGGCGACGACGAGAAGGCGTTCCACCCGGTCCAACAGGCCCGCAAGGTGGAGACGGCGTCGCGGTTCCGTCGGCTGCCCCGCTGGAACGGCGTCGGCCCGGTGGCGTGGCGGCAGTGGAACACGGCCTGCGAACTCGGGCACGGCGTGTTCCTCGCCCTGCTCGCCCCGGTCGTGCTCGCCTGCGGACCGCTGCTGCTGAACCTCGGCGCCGAGAACACGTTCCTGAACGTCGTCGCCGGAGCCGCGTTCTACTCGCTGCTGCTGCTGCCGGCCGGGCTGAAGTTCGACTTCCGCATGGACTACGAACGGCTGCACCTGCTGAAGTCGCTGCCGGTCGGGCCGGTCCCGCTCGTCGTCGGACAGATCCTCGTCCCGGTCGCCATCACCGTCGGCTACCAGCTGTTCGTCGTCGGCCTCGCGTGTGCCGTGCGGCCCGTCCCCTTGTCGTACCCGCTGGCCGCCCTGACGATCCTCCTGCCGACGACCGTCGTGATCTACGCGGTCGAGAACACGCTGTTCCTGTTCTCGCCGCACCGCCTCCGGCAGGACGGGTTCGAGGTCCTGCTGAAGGGCCTGCTGACGTTCACGGCCAAGGGTCTCGTCTTCGCGCTCGGCGTCGCCTTCGTCCTGGTCTGGGTCCAAGCCAGCGTCTCGCTCGACGCGTCGCTCGGCGACCTCGGAGTCCACCTGGGTCGCCGCACGATCTTCTCCGCTGGCCTCGCCCTCAGCACGACGGCCGCGGCCGCACTGTCGGTGGCCGTTCTCGCACGGACGTTCTCCCGCTGCGAGGCGATCCCGCGAGCCGAGTGAGGCTCCACCGCTAGAGTTTGATCGTGAAGGTGGCCGAGTCTGTCAGGCACTTTCGCACACGACCGGCCTCGAACTCGATCGAGTAGCCGCGGACGCGAACCCCTTGATGGCGCGTCGGAAACGGCCTCGAGTAGAACCAGGAGCCCTCTTCCGTCCGACGGCTCGGTTCTCCCAGCACGGCCAGGACCTCTTCACGCGTCATGCCAGGCTGGACCTTCCGGAGGTTCTCCATGAAGGCGTCGTCGCGAGCGAGTCGCAACTCCAGAGTACGGCGGTAGTCCCGGTCGCCGTTTCCGAGTGTCGATCTCGGCCGAGGTTTGTCGGTCGTGATGTCGTCCCCGGCGTCCTTCTCCGCGACGACGTCAGGGTCGGGACCGCTGTCGGGCTCCTGCACGGCCTGGTCGGCAGCTGTTGGATTCGGAGACTCGTCGGGGCCGCTGGACTCCGGCTGGCAGCCGACGGCCCACACCAGCGAAAGCGTCAACGTCAGCGCCCATCGGATCATGAAGACCTCTCCAGTGCTCCCCTGGACCACGGCGGTGGCGATTGTACACATCGTGTGACCTCGGAGGGCATCGTCGAATCGTGCGAGACCGACAACGTGGGACGTGAAGACCACACTCCCCCGGCCGGTCGTTCGGACGGTTGTGAACTAGAATGCGGTGAGGTCGTGGAACTTCGCCGTCTTGCCGCGGTCCTCGTGAACCGTTGCGGGCCGGCGTCGTTACCTCGGTCACATCCTCAGACATCGAGAGCAGCATGGCATTCGACGACTTCGTCCGCGACGTGCGTCGCAACCCGGGATCGGCCGCTCCGGCGGTCGCCGTGGGGGCGGTGCTCGCCTTCCTCTTGGTGGTGGTGCTGCAGTGCTACTACACGGTCGCCGAGTACGAACAGGCGGTCGTGCTGCGGTTCGGGCGGTTCCAGTCCGTGAGCGGCCCCGGGCTGCACTTCAAGATCCCGCTCGTGGACGAGGCGGTCCCGGTCGAGATGAACGAGCGGAGCATGCGGCTTCCGTTCGGTTCGTCCGACTCGGTCGACGAGTCGGAGTCCAACCGCCGGGCCAGTGACGACTCGCTGATCCTCACGGGCGACCTGTACGCCGGGGTCGTCGAGTGGAACGTCATCTGGCGGGTCGTCGATCCGCAGAAGTTCGTGTTCAGCGTCGCCGAGAGGGAGGTGGAGTCGCTGGTGACGGCCGCCGCCCGCAGCACGATGCACCGAGCCGTGGGGGACTACTCGGCGGACGAACTGCTGACCGGCAAGCGGGAGGAGATCGGCGTCGCCGCTCTCGAGGAGATGCAGAATGTGCTCGACGACTACGAGAGCGGGATCGCGATCGTCGCACTGCAGATGCAGCGGGTCACACCGCCCGAACGGGTCAAGCCGGCCTTCGACGAGGTCAACGCGTCGATCCAACAGCGCGACCAGCTCGTCAACGAGGCGAACCGCGAACGGAACCGCATGCTGCCGACCGCGGAGGCGAACCGCGACCGGCTGATCCGGGAGGCGGAGGGGTACGCGGCACGTCGCATCGCCGAGGCGGACGGCGAGATCGCCGCCCTGCTCGCCCGCTACGAGGCGTACGAGGCAGCCCCCGAGCTGACACGCCGGCGGCTGTACCTGGAGTCCATGCAGAAGGTGATGAAGAACAGCGGCCCCAAGACCGTCGTCGACGCCGACCTCGGCGGGCTGCTCCCCCTGCTCGACCTCGGCGGGGACCGCCCGCGGAACGGAGGTGAACGATGAACCGCAACCTCGGCAGAATCCTGCCCGTCGCCGGCCTGCTCCTCGTACTGCTCGTCGTGGCCGTCCGGTCCAGCGTGTACGTCGTCGACGAACGCGAGATGGCGGTCGTACTCCAGTTCGGCAACCCCGTGGCGGAACGGACCGAACCGGGTCTGTACGCCAAGTGGCCCGTCGTCCAACAGGTCCGCACGCTGCCCCGCACGCGTCAGTTCTGGGGCGACTCGCCGGTCGACGTGCTGCCCGACCTCCCGACGAAGGACGACAAGAAGATCGAACTCGTTCCGTGGGCCGTCTGGCGTATCAAGGAGCCGACGGTCTTCGTGCAACGACTCCGAACGCTCGACAACGCGGAGCAACGGGTCGCCCAGTTCGTTCGAGGAGCGATTCGGGACGTCGTCACACAGTACGACCTCGCCGAACTGGTCCGCAGCACGGACCGCGAGATGGACACGGTCGCCGAGCCGGTGCTCGAGATCGACGGCGAGGCCGTTCCGCCGGGCGGGGAGGAGCCGCCGCTCGCGGGCGGCCGCACGCCCGTCTCCATCGAGTTCGGCCGTCCGCTGATCCTCGAGAAGATCAAGCAGGAGGCCCAGCGGCGTCTCGCGGCGGGGGACGAGTCGGGCGGCCGGGGCATCGAGCTGATCGACGTCGGCATCTCGCAGATCGACTTCGTCGAGAGCGTCCGTCAGAAGACGTTCGACCGCTGGATCGCCGAACGGCAGGCGATCTCCTCGAAGAACGTCAACGAGGGAGAACGGCTCAAGCAGGAGATCATCAACAAGGCCTCCGCCGAGGTGCAGCGGATCGAGGGGCAGGGCCAGCAGCAGGCGAACACGCTCACCGGCCAGGCCGACGCCGAGGTGATCCGCAAGTACGCCGAGGCGATCGAGAAGACGGGCGAGTTCTACGAGTTCGTCCGCACCCTGGAGGCCTACGAGAACGGCCTCGACCGCAACACCCGCCTCGTCCTCACGACCGACAGCGAGTTCCTCCAACTGCTGAAGGGCCTGCAGGAAAACGTCTCGAACAGTCCAGTAGCCGAGGGTGCGGCCGACGAAGAACGCGCCGAAGACGCGGAAGCGACCGCCGGTCCGCCGACGGAGTGACCAGCTCGACGCGGTGACTCAAGCCTGTCCGGAAAGTCGCCGGAGTGTGGTAGGACGGGCACTCTTGCCCGCCCAAGTGTCCTCTTCGGGGCCGAAACGCCTTGGCGACGGGCAGGAGTGCCCGTCGTACGGACTCTCAGTCGAACTCGACCCCGAACTCCGGTGGCAGCGTTGCGTCGTTGCGGGGGGCGGGGAGTTCGTCGGTCATGTCCTCGTCCATCTCCTCCTCGTCGATCGGGACGACCTCGATGTCGAGGGCGCCGGAGGGGACGTTGATCTCGGGGTCGCCGGTGCCGACGTCGACGGTCTCCGGCGTGCCGTCACCCATCTCGGCCGGTCGGAGCGTGCCTGGGGCGGGGTCGAGGAAGACGTCGTCGGTCGCAAGGTTGAAGGCGGGGCCGTCGTCGCCGGGGTCGGCGTCGGGCGTCGCGACGCGATCCTGTTCGTCGTTCCCGCTGGAGAGCAGCACCAGCGACGGCACGAGCACGCAGGCGGCCGCCACGGCGACCGCGGCCACGGCGGACGAAGACGAACGTTCGGCCGGGCGGAAGACGCGGACGGGCGTTCGTTCCAGCCGCACGGCCGGCGCGGGCCGTTCGGCGACGGCGGTCGCGCTCGCGGCGGTCGTGCTGACGGAGGTCGGTTCCTCGCGGAACTCGGCCGGTAGCTGGGACTCGTAGTACTCCACCAGCAGCGACTCGACCCAGCGGTCGTCGCCGTGCGCGTCCGTCGCGGAACCGGAATGCTGCTTCATTCTCTCGCTCCGATGGATTCCAGGTACTTGGCCAGTCGTTTCCGTGCCCGGGAGAGCCGCATGTCGATGGCCGAGGGCGAACTGCCGAGGACCTCCGAGATGCGAATCGACGACCACCCGAGGGCGTAGCGGAGCACGAGAACCTCGCGGTCGTCCGCCTTCAGGTGGTCCAGCCCCTCCCGAACCTGATCCAGTCGTTCTGCGTGTACGAGTTCGTTGCGTGGTTCGTCGCCGTCGTTCGGCAGCGTGTCCAACCCCTCCGAGGGCTTGGCGGCCACGCGTTGTCTTCGGGCGACGTCTCTCAGCCAGTTGCGACCGACCCGCAGCAGCCACGCCCGCGGGTCGCGAATCTCCTCGCCGTTCTGTCCCTGCAGCCGGACGAACGACTCCTGTAGGGCGTCGTACGCTCGGTCGGGGTCGTTGCAGTGGGCGTAGAACAACGCCCACAGCTCCTTGCCGTGTTCTCGGTAGACCGACTCCACCTTGGCGGACCACCGCTCGCCGGTCGGGCCGTTGGTCCCTCGTTCGTCCGACATGCGAGGTTCATCGACGGTCCGGCAGGTCTCGGTGGTCGCCGCCATCGGTTGCGATGGAGTCGTTCGACCGGTCTCTTCCACTTGTCCGGTGCGCGGATGGACCGCGCCCTCTCTAGGGAAAGACGCCCGTTCCGGACATCCCTAACACGTTTTGCCCCAGCTCTCGACAGGCCGCCGACACCACCCCGACTCGGCGCAACCAGTTTCAGGGGCTGCCCTTCTGCTTCTTGTAGAGGGCTTCCAGGTTGATTCCCTCGTCCTTCGTCTCCGCTTCGACCAGTTGAATTCGCTGCTCGATCCGCTGCAGACGGGCCTCGACGGCCGGGTGCAGGACCGGTTGCGTCTCCTTCGGCTTCGGCCGGGGGACCGCGGGGAAGCCGAGGTGCCGCTGCAGCGCGGCGAACGTGTAGAGCGGGTCGCGACCCCGGTTCGCCTTGGCGATGCGGCCTTCCGGCGAGCCGAACAGCAGCCGGAACTCGGCCTCCTGGTCGGCGTTGCCGGTTCGCCGCCGGACTTCTTCGACGTAGAAGGCCGAGCGGTAGTAGATCATCTCGGCGAAGTCGAGCGTGCCGAGCCGGTGCCGGGACTTGCGAATCCAGTCCTGCCACTCGGCGTCGTAGGCGGGGTCGTCGGCCATGCGGGACATGCCGGCGTCGTAGCCCAGCCGGTTGCGGGCGACGCACTCGAACTGGAAGACGAACAACCCCTGCCGGCTCGGTTCCTTGGCGAGGTAGTCGGCCATCCGTTCGAGGATGACGAGGGCCGTCCGCTGCTCGAACTTCACCCCCTCCTCCTCGGACCGCTGCATCACGAACGCCTGGTACGGCGTGAAGTAGTGCGGAATGCGGGCCATGCCGTCGCCCAGCAGTCCCTTCAACTGCATCTCGCCGCGGAGGAAGTCGACCGCGTGGTACAGCTTCGTCGTGGAGAGGATCTCCTCGCGAATCGTCTCCAGAATCTCCTGCGACGGCAGGTTGTCCTCCAACCGCTCCCTGAAGACTCGGAAGAAGTACGCCTGCTCGACGTACTCCTCGCGGTAGAGCGGCAGGTCGAAGTCGGACGTGGGAGCCTCGCGGTTCATGCGGCGATTGTAGCATCGTCGGCCGCGCGACCACGCCATGCAGCATCCGCGAGCCGGTTCCCCACGAACTGCCGCCGTCCGGGCAGACCGTGGTTCGACGCAAAGCCGCAAAGCCGCGAAGTTCCGCAAAGAGCTGCCCCGAGAGACTCACCGGACCGGCAGGTCTCTTCGCACGTCGGCCTTCTTCTCTGCGATCCTTGGCGACTTCGCGTCTTTGCGTCGAGAAGTTTCCAGCACGCGTTTCGACGAGACAGCCACCGGTATTCGCATGCACGAGCCGCGCCGTGGCCGCTTTCAAACGTGCGCCAACGGCGGTACGCTCTGGGCTCGAACATCGATCTCCCCAGACCTCGCTGCACGCCGCCATGAGCTACTTCCCCGACGTCGACGCCGTCAAGTTCGAGGGCCTCGAGTCCACCAACCCGCTCGCCTACCGCCACTACGACCCGGACGAGGTCGTCGAGGGGCAGCGGATGGAGGACCTGCTCCGGTTCAGCGTCGCCTACTGGCACACCATGCGGGGCAGCGGCGTCGATCCGTTCGGCGCCCCGACGATGATCCGTCCGTGGGAGGACGGCAGCGACTCGCTCGACATGGCCAAGAAGCGCGTCGACGTCGCCTTCGAGTTCATGCAGAAGATGGGCACCAAGTTCTACTGCTTCCACGACCGCGACGTCGCCCCGGACGGTGCGACGCTGAAGGAGGCGAACGCCAACCTCGACGCCATCGCCGACCACCTCGAGCAGCACCAGAACGCGACCGGCATCAAGCTGCTGTGGGGCACGGCCAACCTCTTCTCCCACCCCCGCTACCTGCACGGCGCGGCCACGAGCTGTAACGCGGACGTCTACGCCTACGCCGCCGCCCAGGTGAAGAAGGCGATCGAGGTGACGCACCGCCTCGGCGGCGAGAACTACGTCTTCTGGGGCGGCCGCGAGGGCTACCACAACCTGCTCAACACCGACATGACCCGCGAGCTCGAGCACCTCGCCAGCTTCATGCACATGGCCCACGACCACGCCACGGCGATCGGCTTCCAGGGCCAGTTCCTGTTCGAGCCGAAGCCGAAGGAGCCGACCAAGCACCAGTACGACTTCGACGCGGCCGCCTGCCTGAACTTCATCCGGGCGTACGACCTGGAGGGCGTGGTGAAGCTCAACATCGAGACGAACCACGCCACGTTGGCCGGCCACGAGATGATGCACGAGCTGGAGTACGCCCGCATCCAGGGCGCGCTCGGCAGCATCGACGCCAACACCGGCGACCTGCTGCTCGGCTGGGACACCGACCAGTTCCCAACCGACGTCTACCTCACGACGAAGTGCATGCTCGTCATCCTCGAACAGGGGGGCCTCGCCCCCGGCGGCGTGAACTTCGACGCCAAGGTCCGCCGCGAGAGCTTCGAGCCGATCGACCTGTTCCACGCCCACATCGGCGGGATCGACGCCTTCGCCCACGGCACGAAGATCGCCGCCGCCATCCGCGCCGACGGGGGGCTCAAGGACTTCGTGAAGGAGCGTTACGGCAGCTACGACTCGGGCATCGGCGAGAAGATCGACAAGGGCGAGACGACCTTCGCCGAGCTCGAGGCCTACATGCTGGAAAAGGGCGAAGCCGCCCCCAACCAGAGCGGCCGCCAGGAGATGCTCGAGAACCTCGTCAACCGCTACCTCTGAGCCAACGGGCTGGCCCCCTCTCCCCGCGGGAGAGGGCCAGGGTGAGGGGCCGTAGTCGATCGACGAGCGGTAACGGAGACGACTCGACTCGTGTCTGGCGACTTCGCGTTTCTCGAACAGAACCAGACGTGCGGCATCCGGCTCACGGCGAAACTCCCGTGGTCCCCTCGGTCGGCGTTCTACCTCAGCCTCACGCGACCACGGATCGAGATCGACGGCGACCGTCGCGTCGGGCGGTGGGGCATGCAGTTCTTCGACGTCCCCCCAGGCCCGCACGTCGTCGTGGTCTCGTTCCCGTACCTGTTCTTCCCGACCTGCGGCCGCGCGCGAGTCAAGGTCGCGCTCGGCGAGGGTGAGTCGGCCGAGTTGGAGTACCGGACACCCTGGCTGCTCTTCCTGCCGGGTGACCTGAGACAGGTGGGCACGACCGGCAGACGTGTGACGCCGAGTGTCCCGACTCCAGAAGAGGCCGCGCAGTCGTCCGTGCCCAACTCGACGAGTCACGAAGGCCCCGCCGTCGTGCCGTGTCCGTACTGTGGCGTCCGAGTCGCCATGACGGCAGGCGGGCAGTGCCCGTCGTGCCGCCGCCCCTTCCCAACGGAAGCCGAGTGAGCCGCGGTTCGGAGGACACCAGCCGCGGTACGCAGCAGCATCGGATTCCGTCGCGCAACCACCTCTCACAGGGTGCCCACACCACGGAGCGCCCCATGGACGAAGCAACCGCGCTCGCCTTCCAACGAGCCGCCTGCGAGCAACTCGAGAAGCGATTCGGTTCCGCACGCAGGAAACGGCGGAACCGACGCCGGTGGTCGAGAAACCGCCTGCTCGCCGCCGCCCGTGGCGCGGCCGAACTCCTCGGCTC
This sequence comes from Planctomycetaceae bacterium, assembly GCA_028284885.1. Lineage (GTDB taxonomy): Bacteria > Planctomycetota > Planctomycetia > Planctomycetales > Planctomycetaceae > JANQQW01. Next base: position 10,045 of record JANQQW010000109.1, on the reverse strand, counting down.
GCCGCTAGGCGTCCACCCGTTCCTGCAGCACGTCGGCACGACGACCTCCACGCTGTACCGCTTCTTCCCCGCAGGCTGGCACGACCTGCTCCGAGAAGCCGGCCTCGAACCCCTCCCGCCCGGCACGACCAGGCAGTGGACCGACGACGAACTGCTCGCCGAGTACGACCGCGTCCACGAGTCACTCGGCCGCCACCCCACCCTCGCCGAACTCGGCCGCCTCGCCACCCCCAGCCGCAGCACCTTCCTCAACCGCCTCGGCGGGAAGGCCGAGATCGAGGACCGTCACGGTCAGTGGAGCGGAGCGGCAGCCGCGTTGTCAGCGGCGGATTCCGATTGACGGCCCTCGCCGGCGGCCTGCCCGATCTCTCCCCCTGGACGTTGCGGTCGATCACCCCAACGCGATGGACGGTTGCGTCGCCTAGGCAGGCAGGGTGAAATGGGGCCCAGTCAAAGATGGCCGTACGGTCAGTATCGACACCGCACGCAACGTGAACAGGTTGACACACGCGCATGTACCGAATTCTCGACGAGTTCGGGTTCATCGAAGAGCTCTGCCATACGACACGGAACGGTCGTGGACTCGTCCCGCTCGTTGGCGGCGGAATCTCGGCAGCTTCGGGAATCCCAGTGGTGGCGGAGATCCGCGACTACTTGGGGGGCTGCATTCTGATGGCACTGCGGGGTGACGAGCCACACACCGCTCAGTCTCCCTGGACACCGAGCGAACCTTGGCCCCCGCTCGACTCCTTCCACGAGAGCGAGCACAACTTCGACGACATCGGCACGAAGAAGCTCTCGACGAACCGGATTTGGCAGTCGGGCTACGGTGCGGCCGCCGACTGGCGTCGTGCGCTGGACTTCTTGTCGCGGCTGAGGTGCGACAGGGACGGTCGGCTCGACCTCGGCCCGCCACGCAGCGACGTCATCGACTCGTTCTTTCGGCACATCACGGCAGACAGGCTTCCCAACCTCGCGCACAAAATGCTGGCGGCCCTGGCCGGTGCCGGAAAGCTGCAACTGCTGCTGACGATCAACTTCGACGAGTTGATCGAAGCGGCCCACGAGGAGGCCCAGATTCCGCTGACGACGATCGCGCTGAACCGGGGCGCGACTCTCCCCCCGCACGAGACGTTCTGGCCGGACCTGACGCTGCTCAAGTTGCACGGCGGGCGGTACGGGCTCCGCGCCGACGACTCGCTCGACGAGCCTCCGACCGCAGAGGAGCTGAGCTGTTTCGTCGAGTACTTCATGGTGCCGAGCACCGCTGGTGCGGTGAAGGAGTCGGTCGGCTCCGCCGACTTGTTCGTTGCCGGAACGTCGCTCGACGACGCGCGGCTTCGCACCTTCGTCCGGGAACTCCTCGAGAGGGATGCCACCAGTCCTCCCTGCGTCTACTGGACCTACTACAGCGACACCGACGAGCAACGGGTGCTGAGTTGGTGTCGGGAAGTGACCGCGGAACTCGAACGGAAACGGGAGAGCGAGAGACGGCCCGAAGCGGCGCGGAAGGACGATGCGAACGAGGGTGAGAGGACCGAAGAGGAGCCTCGGATCTTCCTTCACAAGTCGAAGGACGTCGGGCTGCTGCTGCTGCACTTCTACCAGGTTCTCCAGGCATCGCTCCCGAGATCGGGGGTGATCGTGCCGAGCGCTGCGAGCGTTCCCTGGCCGCCCGCTCCCGCTCTGTCGAAGCCGTTGTCCAGTCGCCCCGACCAGAAGTGGACCGTCCAGGACCCGCTGCCCAAGTTCGCCAGACAGATCACCGACGAACTCACCCTGCCCGATCGCCATTCGGACGGAGCGGCCCCGAGTCCGGAGCCCGAAGAGGGACACCACGTCGCCGAACGTCCGAACGTCGCTGTCCGACGGTTCGAGAGCCTCCTCGAGCGAATGCGCGACGGCATTCGGCAAGGCCGCGAGGCCACCCATCCGTACCTGCTCGCCCTGCTGGGCAGCACCAGGTATCAGGGGTTGACGTCGATCGCCGCCGCCGTGTTCGAGGAGATCGTCGACGAGGGCGAACCGTGCATCTGGCTCGACATGGACGATGCCGCGTCCACGGACGACCTGTTCGAACAGTTGCGCACCGCGTTGGCCGTGAAGGCTCACGCCGAGGACTGGACTCCAGGCCTCGTCGGCACGAGTGGCCAGGAACGGGCACGGGAACTGGCCCGGTACACCAAGGCCATCCCCAAGAGGTGGCACGTTTTCCTGAACGCCCGCGAGGGCGCGGGACTGAACGCTCCCACCGATCACTCCAAGGGCTCGCCGAACGGCTGGCTCGACCACGTCGACGTCGGCGACTCACCGTCCGGCGGCTCGACTGTCGGTGCCGCCGGGATGCGGACCGACTCGTGCAGCGCGTTCTGCCGTCTGGTCGAGGGGCTCATGGGAGCCGAACTGAAGCTGACACTCGTCCTCATCGGCACGGGGAGTTGGGTTCCCGAGCCGAGTACGAACGACTCCGGGAGACAGGGGACGGAGTCGACCGACGTGGAGACGGAGTCGCAGGAGACGACGGTCCTGCTCCGCGAACTGAGTCAGCGGCTGATCGTGAAACGGGAGGACTGGGACGACGGTCTCCAGGGCACCATTGGCGACATCGCGGCCGAACCGCGTGGATGTGCCATGAAGCCGAAGCCGGTCGGCTGGCTCGGGCAGATCATCGGAACGCAGACCAATCTGGTCGGCTTCCAGCAACGGGACGTCCTTCGTGCCATCCACGACAGGGAGTCGGGCTCGGGTTGGCTCCCGGCAGGCCAGGGGAGCCGTGCGAACACCGACGAAAACGGAGAGTCGCCTCGGAACACACCCGCTGGTGACACGGAGTGGGGCCGTTGGCGGTTTCTCGTGGCACTGACGCTGATGCATCGCGCGAGGCATCGGTCGGCCGCGTACGGTCACGCGTTTCGCTGGGGACGCACCGAACGTCACCTGTTCCCGGAACTGCCGATTCCGTCCTCTTCGACCGCCCCCTCGAACGACGATCCGGAACGTGGCGTCGCGATCTCCGCCGCACCGGCCACCATGCTGGTCGACCGCTGGATCGCGGAGCTCGAGAACTGTCGGCTCGTGCGGATGAAACCGGGCGGGTTCCTGTGGCTGCACAGCAAGACGCGGGACCGGCTGCGCGTCGCGCTGTTGGACGACTTTCGTGATCGGTTCGGCACGAACGTGACTTCGACCGAGCTCCCCGAGAAGAACGTCGGCAGGGTCGTGACGAAGTACGGCCTGACCGCCCGGACGGTCGCGAGGATGGTCTTCGCCTCCGCCCACATGTCCCTCGCACGATGGCAACGCCGAATTCTCGACTCGTCGGGCGACTCATCCGCCGTCCTCGACGGGCTGCACCACTGTTGTCAGGCGGCGACCGAGATGTCGCGGGCATTCGTGACCATTCATCCGCGCAACAAGCGGGCCTCGCGTTTTCAGCAAGAGCTGGACGAGCGCATGGAGCAGTTCATGCTGAGTGCACTCGCCGATGCGGAGAGTCTTCTCACCGTGGCACGCGGAGAACTCGTTTCCAAGGGAGCTTCGACCGGCAAGTGCCGACGACTGGAGGAGCTCGTCAACAACCTGATGGAGATCGTGTTCCGGATGACGTTCCTCAGCAGCGAGGAGTCAGTGGAGGATCCCGACGATGGACCGCGGTACTCGAAACTAGGCTCGGAAACCTCGCTGAAGCGATTGAATCTCCACCGACTGGACGACCCCGACACGGCGCCGCAGCGCGGAAGGGTCATCGCGAAGGCGATGTCGCTCCGGAGCGCGATCTACCGGGCGATGTCCCAGATCGCCAGGGAGATCGGAGAGACCCCCACGGCCTACAAGCGGCTCCGGCAGTGGGCCGAGTCGTCGTACCAGTCCTTCGTCCGCAATCCCGAAGACGGCCTCTGCGAGTACGTCAATCCCAAGTGCAGCGTGAAACGCCTGTGGAGGGACTGGCAGATCCTCCGTGAAGGGATCGGATCTGTGCGGGACGAGTTGACACGTCCCCTCGACCAACAGCAGCAGAAGCGACTGGACTCCTATCGCGAGCAGGCCAAGAAACACCGTGTCAAACTCTTGGAAAAGCAGCGGCCCGTTTGGATGTCCTACCAGCGAGGCGTTGCCACCGCTCACATCGCGTCCCGAGCCTATTACGACGCACAGGTTGTCCTGTATCGCCTGCTAGAGCAAGCGCGCCCGGCCCCACCGAACTCGGGCAAGCCTGCGTGGGCGAAGGACGACAGATTTCGTTCGGACGAGTGGTTTCGGAGTCGCGACCCGAATGAGCACGACTTGGAGGAGTGGTCGACTACGTCCGCCGTCAGGTTGATCGAATTGCTCCAACGCACGCACATCACTCTCGGGTTGCTCATCGGGGAGTCACATCGACTCGTCGATCTCGCGGTCGCGAGGGAAGCCCTAAAGGCGTGTCATCGGCAAATGCAGCTCGTCGTCTGCCTCGCCGAACTGCGAGTTGCCGCCAGGGAGTTTCCGATCGGCTGGTTTCCCGAGGAACGGTCTCAATGGGACGAGTCTTCGACACACTCTCGCTGGAACCTGTGGGACGACGTCCGCAGCGTTGCCCTCGGAGTCGGACGCACCACCTACGAGTTGGCGGCGGCGATCGTGGGGCTCAATCACGCAGACACCTCGGGGAGCCTGCTCGCCGAGATGCAGCGCATCGAGACCTTCTCGGCTGCACTGCACCGACTCGAGGAACACCCTCGGTTGGCCGCCAGGGCCGTCGACCACGCCGTCGCCTGGCTTCGCTCGGCGTCGGCGCCGCAGCTGCCGCGGGCGATCGCGGAGATCGAGTCGGTGTCCCAGTGTCTCGCGAACGCAGGCGTGCGGTTCGTCCGTGACGAGACCGCCAGCCCCACTGAGCACCCGCAACTGCACGAAGTGCTGGTCAACGAGGTCCTGCCAACGGTTCTCCGCGATCCGGGGCCCGGTGAGGGGGCACTCGGAACGAACGACGGTGGCCCCCAACTGAACTACGAGTTCGAGACGCGAACCGTCTCCGTCGGCGACTACGTCCGGGGACGCCTCGCGGAAGTCTGCCCCAAGCATGTCCTCGTGGGAGTCGGGGACCATGCCGACGGCACGCGCGAACCTCCCGAGATGGAGAAGGGATTCGCCACCGCGTACGGCGTTCTCGGCGAGGCGGCACAGCGGATCAAACGTGCCACGAAGCTCCTGGCCAGCCAGCCGAAGAGCGTGTGGTGGATCACGAAGCTCTACGAACTCCAGTTGACACGGCTGCGATCGGAGATCGAGCTGGGGGTGTTCGACCGAAGGTGGATGCCCCCCGAGATCGAGAAGGCCGTTCGTCGCGACGTGCCGACGGTCGTCGAGGAGGTGTTCTCAGAGGTCCGACGTCTGCTGCGGAACGACACGGTTCGCCTTGGCCGCTGTCTTCAGCTGTTGGCCGACTGCACGTTCGGTCTCTGGCTCTTCCGGTTCCAGCAGGGCCAGGTTCACGGACTACGCCGGGATCCCGCCTACGACCGCGCTCTCTCGAGAATGCTCGAGCACTTGAAGGACGGGGACGGCGCCCTGCAGCGAATGCGCAGCTTCCACGAACAGGCTGCCACGAAGCAGCCCCCCTACCGAAGCCAGCTGACGGACGACTACGTCAACCACGTCTCCCGGCACGTCGACCGTGTGAGCATGTGCCTGAGCGTGACGACGCGACGCGACGTGTAGGCCGCGGCTACTCGTGCCGCATGGCGGCCTGGGCGACGAGGTTCTTGCCGCCGAGGTAGCTGCCGGCGACGTAGCTGACCTTGTCGAAGGGGACCTCGACCTTGACGGTGACGAGGTCCTTGGCGGAGGCGTTCTCGACGGCGTTGCCGGCCGACGGGTTGCCGGCCGCCTCCTCGACGGTGATGGTGACGGTGACGTCGGCCGCGGCGACGCCGACGCTGGCGTTGAGGAACTGCTCGACGAAGTCGTCCACCTCGCTGTTGGTGGTGCCGTCGACGATGGCGAGGCGTGTCCCCTCGCGGGCGGCGTTGGTGACGAGCTGGCTGACCATCATGGCCCGGCCGAACTCGACGATCCCGAGGGTGATCATGACGAAGATCGGCAGGACGAGTGCCATCTCGACGAGGGCGGCCCCCTGCCGGTGGCGGGGCGACTTCGTCGTCGGCCGTGTCTGTTGTCGTGTCTGCATGGTTGTTGCTCGCGGTGCTTCGTGCGGAGGCACTTGAACCGTAGTTCGCGTTCGGCCCGCGTGTCGGGGGAGTTCCGGGGAATCGGGCGACACGGTCCGGAGAACCGCCCGGACCGGACCGCCCCGCTACGCTCACTCGGCGGAGATCAGCTTGAGCGGCCGGGCCGCGGCGATCGTCTGGAAGACGGCCCGCAGCTGGTCGGCGTAGTCGGCGACGCTCTGCCCGCCCGGCACGTTGAAGTGCTCGCCGCCAGTTCGGTCGGCGATCTGCTGCATGAGCTCGGTGTCGGCCCCGGCTCCGAGGCTGACCGTCACGATCTTGACGCCCGCCGCCGCCGCCAGGTCGGCCTCGTCGAGCGCGAACTGCGACGGGGACGCCGAGGTGGACGTGCGGTTGGCGAGGCCGTCGGTCATCAGGACCATCAGCCGTTGAGCCCGCGGCCGCGCGTTGGCCTCCAGCTCCAGCCGACCGGTCCGCATGCCGGCGCCGATGTTCGTGTAGTAATCGTAATGGCCGGCCTGGCGATGGTGACTGATCGTCCGAAGGGACTCGTAGTCCTCGGTCAGCCCACTCTCCAGCACGGCGTGCGGCGAAGACGGATAGGTGTAGACGGAGAGTCCGATCTTGTCCTCCGCCTCCACGTCCCGCAGGTAGTCGAAGAGGACGTCCACCGAGTCCTTCAGCGACTGGATCGGCTGCTGGCTCACCTTCCAGAGGTCGGGCGTCTGGCTGTTGAGCGGCTTGCTCTTGTTCCAGTAGTTGATGAGCGTGAGCATGCCGAACTTGCGGCGGTAGCCGGCCGCGTACACGTCGTAGTCGTAGTTCGGCATGCTGCTCGAGTGGCTACGGCAGTACTCGACGAAGTCGCTCCAGCTGCCGGACGGGTACGGGTAGGCGACGCCGTCGAGGCCGAGGCCGCGGATCACGTCCGAGTTGCTGTAGAAGTCGATCGTCTCGTGGTCGCTGCCGTAGTACACGCGGACCTTCGTGACACGTGACCCCGCGTTCGAACCGGTCCCCTCCCAGGTACCGGACGTCGTGTTGGCAGCGAACGTCTGGTGGTTCCCGTTCGAGAAGTACAGCCGCACCTGGTCCATCGTGTCGGCCGACTCCACGTCGACGACCGACGTCCGCCACGTCGCGTCGAAGTCGTACGTCTCGCCCGGGACGGTCACCCAGTCCGGCCAGAAGTCGAGGTTCCCGTACGTCACCTGGTCGAGGTCGTCCCACATCTGGTGGATCGACGTCTCCACCGAACCCTGACCGACCGTGTAGATCGAGCGCAACTCGCTGTCGTCGTTCATCGAGGCCGAGTAGTCCAGCACCAGCATGATGTCCCGCGGCTGGAACGTCGCGATCGCGGAGACCTGGAGTGGCGCGTGCGTGTGCCCGATCACCGGGCCGAAGAACAACGGCAGCCGACGGTCCGACTGCGACGAGTTCCCCTGTTCGTCCATCTGCGTGACGATCGTCCGCCGGGCGTTCACGCGGACCACGTTGTACGGCACCGCCCCGCTGCCCCACTGGTAGGTGTACTTGTCCGTGTTCGGGTCGTAGGTGGAACGGCCGAACTCGACGTCGTTCTCCACGTCCAGCTCGAACGAGTCCCAGTCCCCCGCCCGGTGTCGCACGGCGACGTCCCTCGCCGCCTGCTTCGCCGCCGCCATCACGGCCGACTGGTCCTCGTTCGGGTTCAGTTCCAGCACCGCGGAGAGAACGGCGGCGTCCGCGACGTTCTGCATCTGGGCCCGCGTCAACGTGATGAAGCCCACGTCGATCGAGAAGGCCGCGAACGCGAACGCCATCACCAACGTGAACGCGCTCAGCAGGATGATCGCACCGCGGCGACGGCCGTCCCTCCCGAACGACAACCTCCGAGAATCCGCGACTTCGTTGCGAGGCTCGACTGGTTGCGTCTTCATCGATCGATGCTCCGACAGGCCCGACAGGGAAATGGGACGTGAAACGCTAATCGCGCTCACGCGCCGGTCAAACGCGTTCTGCCCGAACTCCTCGTGATTGCGCGGGAATCAACGTCTCGTTGCCGTCGGGCCACGTCCGCGTTCGTGAAGACGTTGCACGTCGGCAACACGCGTCCTGCGTCGCCCCCCACTCGACCGGCGTGCTGCCCCGGTGCGTCGCGTCGGTGGCCTCTCCGCAGCGTCGCGGGAAACGGGCCGATTTCGTCGAGATTCCCGCCGGAACCGCCAAGCCGCGAGTGCTACGGTTGTCGGGCCGATCGTCGCGTCAGCCGACCGACGCCGTCGGCGACGCCCGCACTCAGACGCACCGAGGAGACCGCCGTGAACGTTCTCGCCACCCTGCTGCTTCCCGCCGCCCTGACCGGGGTCGATCTCGATCTCGCCCACGTCCCGCAGCCCGAGTCGGCGGTCGCGGTCGCCGTGCTCTTCCCACCCGACGACCCCGAGGGTCCGGACGACGCCGGCACCGGGGAGGGTGAAGGTTCCGGCGGATCGGGCAGCGGCGAGTAGCCCACGACTCCGGGAGACTCCGGGCAGGAGCCGACGGCGGCTCCTGCCCCTCTTCTTGCGCAACGACGAGCGACGACCGGAGAACTCGAGTTCGCCTTCGCCGTTCGTCTTGACGACCCGCACCGGCGACGCGAGACCAAGGGGGCCCGGGTGAAGTCCGAGCGTGATCGAGACGATGCCTGTTCCCGTCGTCGCGGGACGATCGTCCTTCTCTCGGCCGTCGTGCTGGCGGTCGTCTTCGCCTTCACGGCTCTCTCGGTCGACGTCGGCTACGTCGCCGTCACTCGCGCGCGGCTGCAGGCCGCCAGCGACGCCGGGGCGCTCGCCGCGGCGCTCGAACTGCCGGACGGCCTCGGCATCGCACCGGAGCACACACCGAGCGAGACCGAGTCCGCGTGCGGAGAGGCCGCCGTTTTCGTCATCGGGCGGCACCGCGCCGGTGAGCTCGACAGCGTCTTCCTCTCCAAGTCACGGGACCCAGAGTACGGCCAGGTCGTCTGGGACACCACCACGAACGACTGGAAGAAGACGTGGGGCAAGCCGCCCTACAACCTCGTCGCCGCGACCGTGCGCCGCGACCAGAGCCCGGCCGATGCGGACGGACCGTTGAGGCTCTTCTTCGCACCGTTGGTCGGCCACCGCGAGGCAAACCTCGTGCTCGACTCCCAGGCCGCCGTCCTTCCCGCCAACGGCTTCCGGATCCGGCCCGGCAGCACGCTGAAGGCCGGCGTGTTGCCCGTAACGCTCGACTACGACACCTGGCTCGACTACGCGAAGGCCGTGAGAGGACTGCCACACTCGGGCCACTACTCGGACCGGTACACCTACCACGAGTCGACCGGGAACGTCGCACCCGGCAGCGACGGAGTTCCCGAGGTCTGCGTCTGCCCGCACGGCAGCAAGGCCCTCCCGCCCGGGAACCGCGGCACCGTCGGCTTCGGGCACACAGGCGACAGCGTCGAAGAAGTCAGGCGACAGATTCTCGAAGGACTCGACCAGTCCGACCTCTCCTACTTCCCGGACGGCAAGATCACCGCGAGCTTCGCCAACCCGCTCGTCGTCAAGGGATACACCGGCGTCAGCGACGACCTGGAGAACCAACTCGCGGCAGTCGAGGGGCAGCCGCGTGCGCTCCCGGTCTTCACCACGACCTCCGGCGACGGAGACGGGGCGTACTACACGATCGTCAAGTTCGTCGGCGTCCGCGTCGTGCACGTGGAGTTGAAGGGCCACCCACCAGAGGTGCTGATCCAGCCGGCCAGTCTGATGGACTCGACCGCCGTCCGTGACACGACCGGCTCGGCCACCGTCGAGGACGGTGTGTTCACCCGACCGGTCCTCGTCGAGTAGCCGTCCGCGAGTTCCCTCCGACGCCCACGGCCCGGG
>JANQQW010000106.1 GCA_028284885.1 Planctomycetaceae bacterium | reverse complement strand
ACCGGGCCTCGGCCCTCGTTGAGGAGGACGTCCTGACCGCCGCGCGTCCGCCCCAGCCGGGCCTCCGTCTCTCCCACGAACGCCTGCTCCACGTCCACTCCGACGAGCGCGAGCGGGAACGACGCCCAGCCGTGCTGGAGTTGCTCCAGACGGACGGTCCCCTCGACGACGAGCCGGTCCCCGTCGATCCGGCCGCGGTACTCCGCCCCCCGGAGGACGACGGCCGCCTCCGTTCGCGGGTTGACGGCCGCGTTCGCCTTGGCCGTCGCGTACAACTCCTCGAACTCCTTCCGCGGCATCAACACGCCGCGGTCGCCGCCGGCGAGCAGCGCCTCCAATTCGGCGACCGGAACGTAGGCGCGTCGGACTTCCGGGACCTTCACCAGCGGGCGCGGCGACTGGGCCGGGGCCGACGAGACCGCGAGCGCCGACAGCGCGAGTGCGACGAGCAGGGCGGGAGAAGTCGAATGACGATTCACGAGCGGCTCCAGCGAGATGATCGGGCTCGAGTCCCGGTGCTCCGTCCGAACGAACGGTGAAGGGTGGGGGCGACTAGCCGGCCGGCGAGTCCGAGGGGCCGGAGTCGGTCGCCGGGCCGGTTCCCTCGGGCGGTCCGCCGGCGACGGCCATCCCCTTCTTCGGACCCGAGACCTTCGGCGGCCACCAACCGGTCGCCGTCAGCACGGCGGCCACTTCCGCGAGAACCCACACCACCACCAGCACGGCCAGGCCGAACCGGGCCGAGTAGACGAGCAGCAGGGCCGTGTCCGGATCCCGCAGGGCGTAGGCACCGAGGGCCGCCGCCACGACGACGAGCACCGTCAGCTTGTTCCGCAGCGGCGTGTTGCGGAGCAGCAATGCGATCACGGCGACGGCGACCCCGATCACCCAGGCCACGAACGGGAGGTCCCACCACTGCACCGTGATGTCCTTCGGCCCTCCCATGCCCGTGTACTCGAAGGGGCGACCGACGGTGGCGAGCTCGTAGACGCCGGTCGAGGCCCCGCCGTCGATCCACGCCTCCGTGTCCTGCGTGCGGGTGTAGGTCGTCAACGGTCCGAACAGTCCCCGCGGGCCGAGGTACGTCGAGGTCTCGGCGACGAAGTGCTTCGGAGACCCGACGGCAGCGTACCCCTCGGGAATCCACACGATCGTTCGCGTCTGCTGGGTGCCGGCCGTCTCGCCGCCGATTCGGGGCAGGTTCAGCTGCAGGCGTCCGCCGCGTCCCTCGAACGGCTTCGGTTCGAGGGACCAGTGGAACAGGATCGTCAGGTGAAACGGGACCTCCGAGCCGGCCGTCCGGGCGACGTCGACGGTGTACGCCTCGAAGCCGTCCTCCGGCTTCGCCGACTCGTCCTTCTGGAGTTCGAGCTCGTTGGACCCGCTCGGCTCGTCGAGCCGGATGCCGTGCACGTTCGCGTTCAACGGCAGTTCGATCGAGAGCCGCTGCCGTTCGCTCGAAACGATCCGGTACCGACACCGGTAGGTCGCGAATTCGTCCCTGCCGACCACGACCTCGACCAGCGCCCGCGACACGACGGTCGCCAGTACGTCCTCGACGTCGTTCACCCGCGAGCCCAGTTCCAGCCGGACGTCCTGGTCGGCGTACCGGTACGCGAGGAACGCCTCGCCCGCGGAGTGGAACCGGAGCTCGCGAACGTCGATCCCTTCGGCGTCCGGGCCCTCGACGCGTCCATTGACGGACAGCATCCGCTCCCGGACGACGGTGATCTCGCCGCGAACCTCGGCCAGTTCGACGTCGCCGCCGTTCCCGAGCGCCCGGACCGGTTGCAGCACGAACAGGTCCCCGTCGACGGCCGGCGGATCGACCGGCTTCGGTTCCGGAACCGGCTCCTCGTCCGCGTCCTCGGCCGGCTGCTCGTCGTTCGGCTCCTCGTCTTCTCCTTCGGCGGCCTCGGCGTCGGCATCTGCGGCCGCGTCTCCGCCGGCGGCCTCGGCACGCGGCGGGGCGACGACCGCGTCGAGACCGGGCGGCAGGTCGTACTCGACCAGGAACGTCTGCCGGCCCGTCACCTTCTGCGGCAGCCGGATCCGGACGGGCACCCAGCCCGCCACGGGGGCTTCCGGCTTGAAGTCGACCGGCTCACGGTCGGAGTCGGTCACGGCCAACGACTCGACCAACGACTCGGGAGCGGAGAACCGGAACTCGTCCACGCCCGCGTACTCGACGGTGTAGTTCAGGCGGGTGACGACCCGGGCCGACTCCCGCTTCACGGAGACCGTCGTCCCGACCTCGGCGGTCAGACGCGTCGGCCTGGGCAGTGCGGAGACGACCACCTCGAACGGCCGCCGCGTGAACGTCCAGCGGCCGACCGTTGTCGCCCCGCCGCCGGCCGCGGCGTCGGGCGTCAGTCCCGAGGTATTCGCCTCGTCGACGCGGACGGCGATGCCGGTGATCGCGCTCAGCCGGACGACTCCCGTCTCCTGGTCGACTCCGACCGGTTCTGGCGTCGGCAGCGAGAGCTCGTCGTACGACTCGGTCGCTTCGAACGGGCGCCGCGTCCGGATGCCGGCGACGACCCGCCCCTGCATCCGGTCCCGCAGGGCGATGCGCAACGTTCCGGTCGCCTCGTCGAAGACGTGCTCCCGCATGCCGTCGCAGACGACCTCGACGAGTTCGTCGCCGGCCGGGAGGCGGTACACCAGTTCGAAGACGCCCGCCCGTTCGACCGTCGTGTCGAACCGGGCCGCCGTGTCGATGCGGTCCTCCAGCAGCTGGATGCTCGTCTCGGTGGCGACGACGATCCGCGGGGCGATCGCCTTGGAGAGGACCTGCAGGTCGAAGTCCGAGTCGAAGAAGCGGAACTGGCTCCCCTTCACCGCACGGAGCGACTCCGGCACCTCGGTCGCCTCGATGCGGACCACGCCGGTCGACTCCTCGACCGAGAGCGTCGTCTCCCGTTCCGGCACCACGACGAGGAAGCCGCTCTCGCGGACGACGTCGAGTGCGTGCGGTGCGTACGCCGTCCCGTCCTCGGCGAGACCGGCCACGGCGAAGACGTCCTCCGGCAACGGCCCCTCGGTCCGAACCTCGATCGTGAACGGCTTCCGCGTCGGCGCGAGGAACTCGGCCGTCACGACGGACCGGTTCTCCTCGTCCTCGGTCGCCCACCCACGGAGTTCGATGTCGGGCGAGGCGACGTCCAGCACGCGGTGCCCCTTCGGAACGGCGATGCGGGCGGACGTCTGCTCGCCCCGCAGCACGCGGTAAGTGAGCCGAGCCCGCGTGTTGACGAGTCGGTCGGCGAGTCGCACCTCCAGCCCGTTCTCCGCGCTGGCGAGCAGGTCCATGTCCGGCTCCACGCCCGCCTTGGGGCTCCAGCGAACCTTCACGTCCGTCGTCGAGCCGAGGTTCACGGTGACCCGTGTGCTCTCGGCCTCCGGTGCGGCCTCCTCCTCTTCGGCGGGGAGCACGACGAGGTCCGGCTCGACGCGGACGACCTGGTCCGCCTTGGGAACCTCGAGCTCGAGCGTGGCGATCCCGGCACTCGGAACGCCGATCTCGAAGCCGCGTCCGTCCGGCGAACGACGCACGCGAGCGAGCAGTTCCAGTTGGACCACGTGCGTCCCCTTCGTCGGCAACACGAAGGCGTACTTGCCCGGCCCGCGGCCACGCAGCAACACCTCGGGCTTGCCTTCGGGCGTGGTCACCTTGCCGACGGTCGCGTTGCCGAACTCGAGCGGCACCTCGGCCCACGGCCCGTCGAGCGCCTCCACGGTGTAGGTCGCCGTGATGCGAACGTGGTCCTCCGCCACCTTGCCGACGTAGCCGGCCGACGACAGAACCCCTTGGGGTTCCCCGGCCCGCTTCTGGACGGCCGCCTCCGCCTGACGAACCAGTTCACGGTACTCCGAGTACGGAACGAAGACCGTCCGGTCGACGGTGCCGAGCACCTTCTTCAGGTCGCGGTACGGAACGTAGATCAGTCGCTCGAGCGGCTTCCCCTCCGCATCCTCCGCAGCGGGCGGATCGTCCGCCGGCGGGTCGTCGTCGGCAACGAGACTCGGCGGGCTGAACAGCCCGGCGGAGAAGAAGAAGAGGAGAAGGAGCAAGCGCGAGCGCGACGTCTGCGGCATCGAGAAATCCCCCGACCGGAGAATGCACACCGTCTGGGCAGTATGGGCAACGGCGACAGTGTATCAGATGCGTCGCCTGCGCAAACTTTGACGCGTGCACACACCGTGGCGCAGCCGGAAACTCGGGCGGCAGCGAGGGTTTCGTGAGACTCGTCGCGGCCGGTCAGCCGGTCAGCGTCCCCTTCGACGAAGGGACACCCGTCTGCCGCGGGTCGATCTCGACCGCCATCCGCAGCGCCCGAGCCGTTCCCTTGAACAGAGCCTCGGCGACGTGGTGGGAGTTCGATCCGTGGTGCAGCAGTTGGTGCAGGTTCATCAGCCCGTTGGCCGCGACTGCCTGCCAGAAGACATCGACGAGTTCCGTGTCGAACTCGCCGATCTTCGGTGAGGCGAACTCGTACTTCGGCACGTACCACGCCCGGCCGGAGAGATCGACGGCCACGGTGACCAGCGTCTCCTCCATGGGCAGCGACCAGTGCCCGTACCGGCGAATGCCGACCTTGTCGCCGACCGCCTCGTGGATCGCACGGCCGAGGCAGATGCCGACGTCCTCGGTGGTGTGGTGGCCGTCGACGTGGGTGTCGCCGGTCGCCTGGACGTCGAGGTCGAACAGGCCGTGCTTGGCGAACAACTCGAGCATGTGGTCGAGGAACCCGACGCCGGTCGAGACGTTGCAGGTTCCGGTGCCGTCGAGGCCCAAGGTCAGCGAGACGTCGGTCTCGCCGGTCTTCCGGTTGATCGTGGCCGTTCGCGACATCGGGGTGTCCGTCGAGCAGGGTCTGGCAGGGCCGGGCGATTCGTTCAGGATAGGGTGGTCGACCGGTCCACGGAAACGACGCAGTGCGATCCCGCCCCGTTCGCGTGGGCTCGGGGCCGGGCGGGCGGTGGAATCGTCACAGCCGTCCGACTCGCGCGCTCGGGCCGCCAACGAAAAGAACCCGGAAGCCTAGGGCTCCCGGGTTCGGAATCGTCGTTCACGCGTCTCGTAGGACGCGTTCAGCTCACTTGCAGCCGCACGGGTTGCAGGCGGGCACCTTGCAGGTGATGGTCTTCGGCGTCATGACGCACTTCTTGACCGGCACCTGAATCTCCTCGGTGTAGGGCACGCACACGGTGTACGTGGCCGACTTCTCCTCGGCGACGGTGTCCCAGTGGCACACCTGGTACTCGCGGGTCCGCTCTTCCTGGGCCCACTCGCAGTACTCGACCATCTTGGTCTCCTCGCGGGCGACCTTCTTGCAGACCTTGTACTTGTGGACGCGGTCCTCGGTCTTGTGCTTGCAGACCTTGTAGGTGTAGGGCTGCTCCTCTTCGACCCACGTGCAGACCTTGTAGGTCCGGGTCCGAGCCTCGTCCTTCCAGTTGCAGACCTGGTACTCGTACTCGACTTCCTCGGCCTGCCACTCGCAGACCTTGTAGGTCTTCGTGCGGGCCTCGTCCTTGTACTTGCAGACCTTGTACTCGTACTCGACTTCTTCGGTCTCCCACTCGCAGACCTTGTAGGTCCGCTCACGCGTCTCGGGCTTGTACTTGCACACCTTGTACTCGTACGGCTCCTCGACTCGCTGAATCTCGCAGACCGTGTAGGGCACCTCGACCTTGACGACGTTGGGAACCCAGACCTTCTTCGTGCACGGCTTGCAGCAGGTGTTGCAGCCCGTCTCGCAGGGAGCCTGCTCGGCCCAGTGGCCCTGGTCCTTGCAGACGGTCCGCATCTTCGTGACGGGGACGCGGACGCACTTGGTGCGGGTGCCGGTCATCGTCTCGTAGTAGGGAACGTTGACCGTGTACTCCTCGGTCTTCTCGACCCAGACCGGCTTCTTCACGGTGCGCGTGCCGGTCATCGTCTCCCAGTAGGGAACCTTGACCGTGTACTCTTCGGTCTTCTCGACCCAGACCGGCTTCTTCACCGTCTTGGTCCCCGTCATCGTCTCGTAGTGGGGAACCTTGACCGTGTACTCCTCGGTCTTCTCCTCCCACATCGGCTTCTTCACCGTGCGGGTCGCCTCGACCTCTTCCCAGTAGGGCACCTGGACCTGGTAGGTCTTCTCGGCGTCCTCCCAGACGGTGTCGTACACCGTGTACTTCACTTCCTTCTGCTTCGTCACCGGGACGTTGACCATGTAGGTCTCGGTCTTCGTCTCGTAGCGGGGCACCTTCTTGTGCACCGTCCACGTCTTCGTCCGCTCTTCCTTCTTGTACTTCGTCACCGTCCGGGTCTGCATCTCCTCGACCCAGGTCGGCACCATCACGGTCTTCTCGACCATCTGGTAGCACGGCCCGCAGTTGGCCGGCGCGTTCGCGTACCCACAACCACAGTCACCAGCGGATGCGATCCCGCTGGTCGCGACCGCCACCATGGCAGCCATGAACGTCTGTCTCATGATTTCCCCCCTATGGATCGATCCGACCCAGCACACGGATGGATAGCCGCGTTCCACACGAACGCTGGCCGTCAGGCCCCCTCGTGACCCAGAATCCCAACCTATCCATGGCCTTAGGCAATGTCAAACCATTTGACGCATTCACCGCATCTTCACAAGTTCGCCCAGCCCTTACGGTAACGAACACGCTCACACCCCCGCTCGGCGACGCCGTATTGCCACCCTCCGGCGACGAAATCCGGATTCGCAGGCAATCGGCGGAAACGATTCACGCCGCCGCACGTCCAACCGTGGAATGCCGCCCGCACCACGGAGACGACCGATGTCGATCGCCCTGAACTCTCGCCGTACACCACTCCCGGCCCTGCTGCTGCTCACCGTCGTCGCCAGTCCCGCGTCTGCTTGTTTCATGCGGAGCCCGATGCCGGTGCAGGTTTGGCTCGACCACATTC
>JANQQW010000073.1 GCA_028284885.1 Planctomycetaceae bacterium | reverse complement strand
CGTCCACACTGTCGAGCACGGTTGCGAGGGCGTTCCGCAGGTCGGTCGCGCCGAGCGGGGCACGTCGCCGCAGTTTGGCGACGGCCTTGTCGAGTTCCGTGCTGCCGGGTCGCGCGAAGCCGTCACCCATCTCGTTCGTGCGGACGTCGGCGGCGTAGAGGCGAACCCGGTCGCCGGCCGGCAGGCCCGCCAAGTAGCCGTCCAGCACGGCGAGTGCCTGCTTGCGGTGTTCGCCGATCTGGCTCGCCGACGTGTCCATGACGACCAAGTGGTCCCGGGCGACCGAGACGTCTTCACCCGCAGCACGGAACCGCAGGGCGGAGTACGTCGTGCCGTCGGCTCCCTTGTAGGAGTCGATCCGGAGATCGAGCTGCGACCCGGCCGAAGCAGGTGCGGCCAGGGCGGCGAGGAGAACGAGGGCGAGTCGCGTGGAACGCATTTGGAGACTCCGAGTGCAACGTCAGAAGTCGGACAGGTTGGCAAGATCGACGAGAAGCACCGAAAGGGCGCCCGCAGAACTGCTGGCCCGACTGCACGACCACGCTCCAACTCGGTTGTCACCCGAGGCCGGAACCGGTCACGGTTCATCATACAGTCAGTCTCGGACCGGTCTGAAGCATATTCCTCGTGATTTTGGGGCGAACGGCGATTTCGAGACGGCTGCAGGGAGGAGCCCCGCATCAACCGCATCACGCGAACTCGGGTCTCCGCAAGAGACCGACTCCAAGGGTGTTGCGGGACACGCACGGCACGCGGGGTCGTCTTCGTTGGGGGCGAAGTTCCGATTCGCACGATCGAACTGAACCGCGAACCGCCTCCGATCCGACGAAACACGTGGAATGCACCGAGGAGGGCGACCTCGTGGCATCCGGACCGTCGCCGTCTGGGAGTTCCCCGTGTCGCCCACTCGTTTGCTGCCGCCGCTGCTGTTGCTGGTCGCGCCGCTCGCCACGCTTGCCTGGCGCGCTGAGGAAGTCGGACGCTCCGCTCCTGCCGTGCTGGAACCAGGGGTCGCGTACGTCGTAGAGCCCGTCGCAGGTGAGGCCGTCGTCGAACTCGACCCGCGAACCTGCGGCGAGTGCCTGTTGGTGATCGGTTCGCTCGCGGACGGTTCAGAGAGCTACGACGTCGTCGTCGAACCCGCCGACGAAGCGTTGCCGCTCTCCGCCGTCCGGCCGTTCGTTCTGCCCCAGCCGTCGGTCGAGGACCGCGAGACACGCGGCGTGACTCCGGAACGGCCACCGTCGACGGGAGGCGGGTCACCCGGACAGGACGAGCGTCGGTCTTTTCACGTCCACGTCACCGACGGGGCGACGGACGACGGACGGCACTACGCGAAGGTCGATGCACGGGTCGTGGCCCACTCGACGGAAGTGCGCGTCCTGTTGGACGAGAACGTGTCGCCCGGGGAGCTGGCCCCGGGACTCGTCGAGGAAATCGTACGAGAGATCGACGACCTGTTGCCCCGCGTGGAGGAGATGGTTGGTCCGCCGCTCGACGTCGACGGCGACGGCACGTTGGCCGTGTTGCTCACGCCGTGGCTCGGACGTCTCGAGGGGGGGCGGGTCTCCGTGGACGGGTTCGTCCGACCGTCGGACTTCGACACCTCCGTGCCCGTGCCGTTCGGCGACTCCGCCGACGTCCTCTTTCTCAACCCGCATCTCCGTCCGGGCCGCCGTCTGAAGGCGGTGCTCGCCCACGAAGCGGCTCACGTCGCAGCCATCAGCCAGCGGCGACGGGCGTGGACGAGGGTCGCCGGTCCGTCGTCGTCCGGGACCGTGGAAGAGGACTGGCTGAACGAGGCGATTGCCCACGTCGTCGAGGCCCGGCTGGTCTCGCGATCGCCGAACCTGGTGCCTCGCATCCGTCGATTCCACGAGTCGCCGGCATCGACGCCACTGGTCGTGCCGGACTACCACGCCGCGAGGCTGTGGCGGGACGACGCCTGCCGCGGTGCGACGTTCGGCTTTCTCACGCACTGCTTGGAGGTCTCGGAGCCCGACTGCCTGTCCCGCCTGGCGGGAACGACGGACGCCGGCGTCCGCAACGTCGAGCGAGCGACCGGGCGTTCGTTCCAAGACCTGTTTCGCTCGTGGAGCGTCGCGGTTGCCCGTCGGACCGAGCCGGAGTGCCTTGGGGCTCCAACGGTACGACGCCAGCAGATTCGCCTGCGGGGAACGGCAACGGCATCCGTGCTCGTCGATCCCGAGGTTTGGACGGGCCGGATTCGCGTGGCCGCGTCACCCGGAGCCCGGCTGCAGATCACGCTGCTGCCCTGTCACGTTCGAGCCGAGTCGCCAAAGGGCTCTCGGCTCGAAGAGTGACCCCAGAGGGATTTGAACCCTCGTTACTGGATCGAAAATCCAGGGTCCTAGGCCTGACTAGACGATGGGGCCGTGGGCGGAAAATCTACGCGTTTCGAGGCGGGAGTCAAGGGAGACGTCCGTCCGCACCCGGTGACTTCGCGTTACGACTGCTTCTCCGCCGGAGTGGAGGCGTCCGCGTCCGCGTTCGTCTCACGTTCGGACTTGATCGCGTAGTAGACTTCGCTGCGGTGGACGGGCACCTCACGCGGGGCTTCTATGCCCAATCGCACCTTGTCACCGCGGATTTCGACCACGGTGATCGAGATGCGACCATCGATCACGATGCTCTCGTTCTTCTTTCGTGAGAGGACCAACATGGCCGTCCGGTCTCCGAGGGAGGCCGCGTCGTGACTCTTCGGTCGCATGACGCCATACGATGCCGGCCGGAATCCCCCGTGTTCCCGAACATCGGTGCAACGGCGGACGGTCCGCGCGACTCTACCCGTACCGACATGGTAGGCAGGCGAAATGGGACCGTCAACCGCCTAGAAGAACTCGCTCGACGTGTCGAGTGACCGGACGTGCACGCTCGTCCGGTGCGAGCCCCTCAAACCATGTCCTTCAGGCTCTTCAGCGGGCGAACCTTGACGACGTTCGTGGCGGGCTTCGCCTTGACGTCCATCAGCTCGCCGGGGCGGAACGGGTTGGGCACACCCTTCTTCGCCTTCGTGGCCGGCTTGTGCGTCACGGTGATCTTCATGAGACCGGGGACGTTGAACGACCCAGGCCCCTTCTTGCCGATCTGCTCCCCGATGAGCTCACCCAAGGCGTCCAGCACGCTGCCGACTTCCTTCTTGTTCAGCTCCGTCTTCTCGGCCAAGGCGTTCAGGACCTCGGTCTTGGTCATCGGCTTCTGCGTAGCTTTCTTGGCCATCAGTGGGCTCCCAGGGGCTCGTGAAACTAACCAATCCTTCGAAAAACCGCTGTTCACGGGTGGGGGGTAGTAAACTGCGGCCCCCCCGGTTTGTCAATGAATGCGGCCGGAAACGCCGAGGTTTCAGGCGTTTTCCGGGTTTGCCGCGACGCCCGCGTGGCGTCGCGTTGCCGTTGCCCGAGGCGTCGTGGTATCGTCGTCGGCTTGCGGCCACTCTCTTCGAGGCCGCGTGGATTCGGCGTCGGTCGCCAACGCCTCGCGTGTCGGCCGACCGGCGGCCGAGAACGCCAGCACACGACGCGACCGCGATGTCCTCAGGCCAGTCAGTACGAATCGGGTCGGCGACGATCCATCGCATTCTGGTCGTGGACGACTCGCCCGACGACGCCGCTCGTCTGAGGGACGACCTCGTCGAGTACGGCTTCGACGTCGAGGTGGCGAAGGACGGCGGCCAGGCGCAGGCCAGCTTCGTCATGCACCGGCCGGACCTCGTCCTCGTCGATCTGATTCTCCCCGGCGAGTCCGGGTTCGAGGTGTGCGAACGTCTGAAGCAGACGAACGACGAGGTGCCGATCGTCGCCGTCACGGCGATCGACCTCGAAGACGCCCGACAACTCGCCAAGCGAGTCGGGGCGGACGCCTACGTCGTCAAGCCCTGGTCGACGGCTCAGCTCGTCCGGACCATCGACGAGGTCGCGGAGAAACAGTGGGCAAACCGTCAGGTTCGCAAGACGAGTGTCGATCGCGTGCGCTTTTCGTGTAACAATTGCTCGAAGAAGTTCAGCGTCAGCGAGTCCCACCGGGGGAAGACGTTGACCTGCCCCAAGTGCGGGGAACCCGTTCGCGTCCCGAGACACGACTGAACGGGAGGGCCAGCCATGTCCAACAAGGGAACACCCTCGATCCTCGTCATCCGCAGCGGACGCCACCAAGGGCGACTGCTGACGCTGCCGGAGGGCGACGTGCTCGTCGGACGCGACGAGGAGTGCCGCATTCGGCTCGGCTCCTCGGACGTCAGCCGTCGACACTGCCGGCTGCGGGCCACGGCGGACGGCGTCGTCGTCGAGGATCTCGGGAGCCGCAACGGCACCCACGTCAACGACGTCCGCATCGAACGGCCGACCACGCTGGAACCGGGTGACGTCGTCCGCATCGGTCCGCTCGTCTTCGAGGTGCCCAAGGGAGACGGCACGTCGGAAGACGACATCGCCGGGTGGCTCTCGGGGGTCGAGGACACGACCTCCCCGTCCGACACGACGATCCTCCCGCCGCACAAACGGCAGGACGTCCCTCCCCCCTCGCGTGACCGGTTCGAGTCCGTCGCGGAGGAGGCGGAGGACATCATCCGACGGCACCACGAGATGAAGCGCCGCCAGGACGGCGGGAAGTAGCGAACGCCCCATGCGGATCGGAATCTTCGCCGACGCCCACGACCACGTGGACAACGTCCGACGTGCCGTCCACGAGTTCCGCGAGCGCTCCTGCGGCCTCGTGATCTTCGCCGGCGACTTCGTCTCGCCGATCGTCGTTCCCCCGCTGCGACGGCTTGGTTGTCCCGTCCTCGCCTGCTTCGGGGACAACGAGGGGAACCGCGTCGGCATCGAGGGCGGCATGCGGATCGTCGGTCCCGTGGCGAACCCGCCGTTCGGATTCACCACGGACGACGGTGTGCGGCTGCTCGTCGGGCACCAGCCGAGCGACGTGGCCGGTCTCGAGGAGGGGGCGGACGTCGTGGTCACGGCCCACACGCACAAGCCGTTCGTCGGTCGAGACGACGCCGGACGGCTCCACGTCCGTCCCGGCGAGACGAGCGGCTGGACCTACCGGAAGCCGACCGTGGCGATCCTCGAGACCAGTCCGGTCGAGGCGGAGATCGTGTCGCTCGGCGAGATGCCTCCGCCCTGGGAACCGCCGACTCCGTAGTCAGTCGGCTTCGCGGCGTTCTCGAAGACGGTTCCCGAGCGGGCGTTTGTCCGGCGGCGGCCCGTCTCTCCGTTCGCCCTCACCGGGGCGTCCCGGCCGGCGCCCGCCACCGCCCGGGCGACCGAACGGCCCGGCCCGTTCCCCGGACCCGTCGTCGGGCCGGCCGCCGCGGCCGCCACCGAACGGCGGCCGTCCGCTGCGGGACAGGAGCGTGAGTCGCTGCATCAGGCGGCGAACGTCCCCCAACTCCTTCATCGAGCTGGCCACGTAGGACTGACGGAGCTCGCGCTCGAACTCCTCCTTCGAGATGAGCGAGGTCAGTCGGCGTCGTTCCTCCTCGGGCAGTCGGGCGAAGTGTCGCTGAAGCTGTTCGTCGGTCGGCTTGCGCCGTTCCCACTCCCGCCCCAGCTCCTGCAGCACGCCCGCCGTCAACATGCCGACGACCCGCGCCCGGCGGACCTCGTCGGAGTTCGTCGAGGCGAGCATTCGTCCCAGGGGACCGCCGTCCAGGGCGGTGCGGATCTCGGAGAGCGTCTCGTCGTCGGGGAACTTCGGCGGTCGAAACCGTTCGCCCGGTCGCGGGGGCCGAATCGTCTGGCTCGTGGCGGCGCGAAGCGTCTCGAGGTGTCGGACCAACGGGTTGGAGTTCGCCTCGATCCGTTCGCGAACCTCCGGCTCCAGACGGCTCGACAGGACGGTGTAGACCTTCTCCAGTTCGGCCGGGTCGACTCGCGGGGGGCGGCGCGATCCGCCGAAGCGCGCGGCGAGGGCCTCGAAGGGTCGCTTGGACTCTTCTGTCCGCTGCCGCGTTCGGATTCGTTCGACGATCGCCAGCTTCTTCTGTGCGTCGGGCTCGCTGCGGAGCTGCTCGCGTTCGATCGGCGAGAGCGTCTCCAGCCAACGGCGGTAGGCGTCGACGGTCTGCTTCAGTTCCGCCTCGGCCTCGATCTTCGCGTGCATCGAGCGGAGGCGGTCACGTTCGTCGGGCGACAGTTTGCGGTAACGCTCCAGTCGTTGTTCGAGTTGCCGTCGTTCGAGTTCGGTCATCGACTCGATGCGGGCCCGGTTGGCGGCACCCTCTTCGTCGTCGCGCCCCGCGGCTCCGGTCAGCAGCGGCAGCGCACAGGACAGAACGACCGCCACCGCGAGCACCGTCCACGCGGGACGGACCGACGGACGTGGCCTCGACGGACGGCTACTCGGCTGAGGCATCGTCGTCCTCCGAGTCCGAGTCGGGGAGCAGGTCGCGGTCGCGGAGCATCTCGACGAACTCCACGCTCCCGAGCTCCGTGTAGAGGTCGAGGTTCTCGACGACCGGGAGGTCGCGGACGAGCAGGTCCGACTCCCGCGGGACCCAGACGTTCGTCGTGCGGAAGCCGACCAGACCGACGACGGCGAGACCGACGACCCAGGCGGCCGCGTTCAGCAGGCTCCAGACGCGGTCGCCGTCGGGCCGTCTCCGCACGGTCGGCGTCTCGACGACGACCTGCGACATCGTCTTCTCGGAGAAGTCCGGCGACGCCTTCGGCAGGTCGAGCAGGTCCAGCAGGTCGAAACTCCGTTGGAGTCCGTCGACCTCCGAGCGGACCGCCGGTTGCTCGACCATCGTCGCCTCGATCTCCCGCGAGCGGTCGTCCGCCAGTTCGCCGTCGAGGTACGCGACCAGATCCTTCTGCAGCGGCAGCGTTGCCTCGTCGGAGGAGAGTTCTCGGTCGGGGCTCGGTGTGTCGTTCGGACTCATCGGACGAACTGCTCCAACTTCGACCGCAGGCTCTCGCGGGCCCGGGACAGCAGCGACTTCACCGCCGGCAACGACAGGTCCATCGCCTCGCCGATCTCGGCGTAGTTCATGTCCTCGAACTTGTGCAGCAGCAGGGCCATCCGGTGTCGCTCGCTCAATGTCTCCAGGGCTTGGCGGACCACCTCTCGCAGTTCGTCGGTCGCGAACAGCCGGGACGGCCGCAGGCCGGACTCGTCGACCGCCATGCTCTCGGCCGGTCGCACGCCGAGCGGCCCGGACTCGCTGCCGACGACCTGCACCTCCTTGCGGCGCCCCTTCGACCGCCGTGTGTTGCTGGCCAGGTTGTTCGCGATGCGGAACAGCCAGGTGGAGAACTTCGCAGTCGGCTCGTAGCGATCGCGTGCACGGTAGACGCGGAGAAACACGTCCTGGGCCAGGTCCTCGGCGGCCTCACGGTCGCGGAGCACGTGGTGGAAGATTCCGACGACACGGTCCTGGTACCGCTCGACGAGCTGTGCGAACGCCGCATCGTCCCCGTCTCGGACGCGCAGCATCAGCTGGACGTCCGGGTCGCGGAGATAGCCGTTGGTCGTTCGTTTGCTGTCGATCACGGTGTCCGGAGGGTGCGGACCGGGTCGTGTCCTCGCCCACGGTATCGAACCCCGCAGCCGGCGAGGGGTTTCGGGGCGATCGCCGATCATATCCGATCGGTTCCGCAGGAGCCCTCGGCGTCAGGGGGAGACGACCCGGCGTGTGAAGGCGATCGCTCGCTGGACGTCGCCCGGCGGGTCGTCGCCGGTCGTCCGTTCGGCCGTCAGCCAGCCGCGGTAGTTCGCCTCGTCCAACGTCGGCAGCAGCTCCTCCCACTCGACGTCCCCCCGCCCGACCGGCACCTCCAGACCGCTGCCGTCGACGTCCCGGACGCCGTCACGAAGGCGGACGTGGACGATCCGGTCGTGCAGCGAGCGGACGAACGTGGCCGGGTCGTGCCGACCGAAGACGCAGCCCGCCGGGTCGAGTTCGACTCCGACCGGTCCGTCCGCCAAGTCGTCTAGGAGGTTCGTCACGACCTCCGGCGTCAGGCTTCTCGTGGCGAGGGCCAACGTGGTGCCGACGCGACCTGCGTACCGCACGAGGTCGTCGAGGACCTCGACGAGGATCGACCGCCGCGGGTCGTCCGCCCCCGGCAGTTCCCCGAACGGCACGGTGAGGACCGGGCCGCCCAGTTCGAAGGCGAACTGCAGCGCCCCGCGGACTGCCTCGACCCGTGCCTCGAGTTGGTCCTCGTCGTGAAGGGCACGGCGTGTGGGGAACACGAGTCCCGCGACGCGGAGCCCCGCCTCGTCGAGACGGTGCAGGAACTGCCGTCGTCCCGTCGCGGAGAGTTCACGGGCCGGCAGCTCGTGCCGGGCGTCGATCTGAATCCCCTGGGCGCCCGTGCTCGCCGCGGCCGAGAGGACGCGGGTGAGTGGCGATCCGAGGCAACGGGTGGCGACGGCGAGTCGGAGTGGCGGCACTTGAGCGAAGTCGGCGAGGGGCGTCGAGTTGGTCGGAGTCGGACGGCGGGCGCGTTGCACGCGTCCTACGATCCGAACGTTCGGCGGAACCGTCGAGGACGGGCGGGAAGCGGCCGATGGAGGAATCGGGTTCCTCCGCCAAAGGGACATCGTATCCGTGCTGTTCACCGCCTTCCACGTCGCCGCGATCGCCGGGTTCGCCGTCGAGCGGCACGACCCGTACGTCCACGCGACGCCGGTGGTCGAGTGGTCGTTCGACGCCGACGAGGACCGAGACTTCGACGACCAGCCCGACGACTGGACGCGCCGCCGGGGGCCGGGCTTTCCGCGCTACGTCCACGCGTCGGTCGAGCGCGGTCGGGGGCGTCTCGACAAGTCGAGTCTGCGGTTCGAGGCGAACGGCGGACGGGCGGCCTTCTACTCTCCGAAAGTGCGGATCGACGACCAGTACACGTTCCTCTTCGAGGGGTACGTCCGAACGCAGGCACTGCAGCACGACGCCGGGCTCGTCACGGTCTCGTTCCTGAACCACGCCCACGAGCGTGTCGCCGAGTACCGCAGTCGCGCGGTGACCGGGACGCACTCGGGGTGGGTGCGGATTCGCGTGGGGCCGATGCGACCCCCGGCCGGCGCACGATTCGCCGTCGTCGCCTGCCACCTCGTGCCGCGCGACCGCCACGACTTCCGCGGCGTCTGCTGGTTCGACGACCTGCGGCTGCTCCGCACGCCTCGCCTGACCCTGACGAGCAACTACGACGAGCAGTTCGTCGACCGCGAGGCGGGTGTGCTCGCCCGCGCGTTCGTCGGCGGTGTCGAGGACGAGGCCGACCACCGGGTGAAGATGAGCATCCGGAACGCGGCCGGTGCGGTGGTCGTCGAGACCGAGCGTCCACTCGCGGAGGCGACGCGCGTCGATCCGGCCGACTCGCCGGACGGGTCGCCCCGCACGACGTCGACGGTGTCGCGCGTTCTCGAGTGGGCCACGCCACCGCAAGAGTACGGCTTCTACACCATCCACGCGGTGCTGCTCCGCGAAGGCGTTCCCGTTCTGGAGGAGCGAACCTCCTTCGCCGTGGTCGATCTCGAGGAACGCCGAAAGTTCGGCGAGTTCGGCTGGTCGGCCCTCGGGCCGGAGATCGCCAACGTCGACGTGGACCGCTTCGCGAACGTCGTCTCCCAGGCGGGCGTCCACTGGGTCAAGCATCCCGTGTGGAAGCTCTCGACCGACGGCTCGCAAGACGAACGGAAGCGTGTCTCGAGGTTGTTCGCCGCGCTGCAGCAGCAGCACGTTCGGGTCGTCGGCGTGTTCCAGGAGCCACCCGCCGAACTGCGTGGCAAGTTCGCGGACGACTGGACCGGCGTGGCCGAGGTCCTTTCGATGCCGCCAGACGTCTGGGCGGCGTCGCTGGATCCCGTGCTGGCCGACTATGCCTCCGAAGTCGCCGAATGGCAGCTGGGCGGCGACGACGACGGGAGCTTCGTCGGTCTCCAGCGGCTCGACGAAGTACACCGGAACGCGAAGAAGGCCGTCGACCGCATCGGCCGGAACTCCCGGATCGGCTTCCCCTGGACGTGGCGGACCGAGCGTCCCTCGTCCCCGGCGTTGGCCGGCTCGTTCTTCTCCCTGCTCGAGAACGATCCCGTCGCCGCCCCGGAGTTCGAGGCGGGCGCACGCCAATCCTCCTCGGGGCTGGGAAGTCGTTGGGTCGTGCTGAAGCCGCTGGGCAAGTCGGGGCACGCGTTGGACCAACGGGCGGCCGACCTCGTCAAGCGGATGGTCGTCGCCCGCGTCGCCGGCGTCGACGCGGTGTTCGCGTACGACGTCTTCGACGAGGAGCACGGGCTGCTCAACGGCGACGGCTCGCCGCGGCGCTTGTTCCTGCCGTGGCGGACCACGGCGAACGCGCTGACCGGTGCGACCTACCTCGGCCGCATGCGGTTGCCGGGGCGCAGCGTCTGTCACGCGTTCGCACGGGACGAGGAGGGAATCCTCGTTGTGTGGAACGAGTCCTCGCAGGCTGCGGAGTCGGGTGTCGAGGAGCAAGTGTTCCTGGGCGAGGAGGCCTACGTCCTCGACGTGTGGGGACGCCCGACCCGGCTGGGCGGACGGAACGAGGTCGCCGGACAGACGCTCGTCGTCGGGCCGGAACCGCAGATCGTCCGCGGGCTCTCGGCCGGGCTGCTCGGGTTCCGCCTCTCCGTCCACCCCGAGAACGTGCGGTTCGACAGCAGCACCGCTCGCCAGTCGGAGACGTTTCGCGGCGTCAACGCGTTCGACCAGGGGGTCAACGCGACGGCCACGCTCGTGTTGCCGGAGGACTGGGAGGCGGAGCCGCGGGAGTGGAAGCTCCAGCTCGCCGCCGACGAACCGTTCGAGTTGAAGTCGTTCGTCGAACTCCCGCCGAACGCGACGCTCGGGGACGTTCCCGTCGCGGTCGACTTCGAGGTCGTCGGCGACCGGCCGTACCGCTTTCGCGTCCACCACGACCTGCACGTCGGCCTCGACGAGTTGCTGCTGAAGATCGTCGACCGCAGGCTTCCCGACGGGCGACTGGAGATCGAGCAGGTCACGGTCAACAAGACCGACCCGGTCGAGGTACTCGACCTCGACTGCACGCTGTTCGTCCCGGGGGCCAAGCGGCAGCGGCAGTACGTCACGAAACTCGGCCGCGGCGAGGACCGCCGGATCTACCACGTACCAAACGCCGACGCGCACCGCGGGCAGGAGTTCTGGGTCCGGGCCCGGCAGGTCCGCGGGAGGCGAGTGTTGAACTACCGCTGGATCGTGGGCGAGAATTGGGACGAGGAGTCGGCCGACGAGGCGCGGGTGACCAGTTCCGGCGAGGAGACGACGTTCGGTGCCACAGACGGATCCTGAAGCTGCCGGGGGACTCCGCGCCGCGGACGTCGTTCGGACCCTCGAGGAACTGGCGCCGTCGTCGCTCGCCGAGGACTGGGACAACGTCGGCCTGCTGCTCGGCGACCGCAACGCCCCGGTCGCCAGCGTGCTCACCTGCCTGACGCTCACCGAGGACGTGGCCGCCGAGGCCGTCGAGTCGCGGGCCGGACTGGTCGTCACCCACCACCCGGTCCTGTTCCGCGGTGCGAAGTTGCTGACGACCGACTCGGCCGAGGGGCGGATCGTGCTGCAGCTGGTGCAGGCCGGGGTCGCCGTCTACAGCCCGCACACGGCCTACGACAGTGCACGTCTCGGAGTGAACGCCCAACTGGCCGAACTGTTCGGCCTCGTCGACGTCCGTCCGCTTCGCCCCGCCGACGACCTGTCCGACGTCGGTGGCGGACGATTCGGGGAACTCGCGAACGAAGCCCCACTCTCCGAGTTCGTCGCACGGTTGACGAGTCTGCCGGGCCAGGAGCGTCTGCAGTTCGTGGGGCGGGACGACCGCGAGGTTCGTCGGGTGGCCGTGGCGTGCGGGTCGGCCGGCGAGTTCCTCGGCGACGCGATCCGCCTTGGGTGCGACCTGTTCGTCACGGGCGAGACGCGGTTCCACACCTGCCTGGAGGCACGAACGGCGGACGTGGGGCTCGTGCTGCTCGGCCACTACGCGAGCGAGCGACCGGCCGTCGAGCGGTTGGCCGAACTCGTTGCGGAGCGTCACCCGGACCTCGACGTGGCCGCGAGTCACGTCGAACGCGATCCGATTCGTTGGACCTGAGCCAGGAGACGCGACATGGCGGGGCAGTCGCTGGGAACGATTCTCGGCCGGGCGTTCCGCCTGCGTTGTCCGAAGTGTGGCGGCGGGCGGATGTTCTCGGGCCTGCTGCGGATGCACGACCGCTGCAGCGAGTGCGGCCTCGTCTACGAGCGAGACCCCGGCTACTTCCTGGGCTCGTCGTACGTGAACTACGGGTTCACGGCTCTCACGCTCACGCCGGCGTACGTTACGCTGCACTACGCGTTCGGATGGACCAACACACAGCTCGCGTTCCCGCTCGTGGGCTGGGTGCTGGTGTTCCCGGTCTTCTTCTTCCGGTACGCCCGGGCCCTGTGGCTGGGGATGGACGTCTACTTCGACCCGCAGTCGTTCGAGGACCCGGCCGAGTCCGAGCAGCCCGAGCCGCCGGTCAGGTGACCGTATCCTCGCCGGACGGGTCGGACTCGAGCAGTGCCTGCTCGGCCAGATCCCGTTCAGACTTCTTGACGACGCGGTACAGGGCGAAGCCGAAGCCGCTGAAGATCATCATCGGCATCGAGAGCATGAAGAGGATGCTGTACATGTAGGCCCGCGGCCTCGCCGCCGCGACCTCGTCCACCTCGTTGGCCTGCTTGCACATCGGACAGGCCTCGGCCGAACTCAGGCCGACGTCGATCGGTCCCGTCGGGAGAACGAGCAGGGCGAAGATCAACAGGCGACGCCACATGGCGGACGCTCCTTCGAGCGGGGTCAGCCGTAACCGCCCCCAAGGTGGTACAGCATGAAGTAGATTACGACGCCCGTCACCGAGACGTAAAGCCAGATCGGGAAAGTCCACCGGGCGATCCGGCGGTGTCCCTCGACGTTCCCTCGGAGGCCGCGGTAGATCGTCACCACGGCGAGGAACGGCACGGCGGCCGCGAGGATCACGTGCGTAATCAGGATGGGGAAGTAGACCAGCTTGAGCGACCAAGACCCCTCGAACGGCTGCGAACCGCTGCCCGTGTAGTGGTGCCGAGCGAAGTGGTAGGTCAGGTAGGACGCCAGGAACAGGACCGACACGCCGAAGCAGGAGAGCATGGCGTTGCGGTGCGCCGTGACCTTGCCCTGCTTGACCAGGACGTAGCCGGCGACCAGGAGCACGGTTGCCAACCCGTTGAGAGCGGCGTTGACGGCCGGCAGCGAGAGCACCCAGTCGGGCGGACTGTCGTTCGGCATGTGGAGCGGGGTCCCGGTGCGATTCCGAGGGCCGTGCGTCGGCCCACAGCAGATCATAGGCGGGACGCGGGCCGAACCAAACCGACCGACAGGTCGCTACTCGACGCCGGCGACGAGCGCGGCCAACCGCTCGAGTGCCTCGTACGGGATGGTGTGCACGCCGTCGAACTCGAGAAAGTCGACCGACAGCCCGGCATCCTGGAAGGCGTCCCGCAGCCAGATCGCTCCGTCGTAGGGCAGGATCGGGTCGAATCGACCGTGACTCTGGACGACCGGCATCGGCCCACGCTCGGCCGCGAGCTGGCTCCACTCCTCCGCCGCGACGAGCGTGCCGGAGAAGACGCACAATCCGGCCGGGCACTCGTCCAGCCGCAGCGCCACGTCGGCGGCGACCATCGCCCCCTGCGAGAACCCGCCGAGCACGAACCGCGAGAGCGGGAGCTGGACCTGCTCCGCCACGGCGGCGATCGTCTCGAGCAACTGTTCGCGCGCGGCGACCGCTCCCTCGGGAAAGTCACCGCGGAGGTCACGGAGCTCGCCTCGGGCGATCGACTCGTTGATGGCCGCCACGTCGAGGTGCCACCACGCCCGGCCGTCGGGCAGGCCCAACGACTCCAACGTCAACGGGGCCTGTGGAAACACGAACCGCACCCCCGGACTCGACCGGGGGTCGATCGCCCTCAACTCTCGCGCCAACGGGACGAGGTCCGTGCCGGGGGCTCCGTACCCGTGGCACAGCACGACGACGCTCTCCGTCGTCTCGCCCGTCGGCTCGACCTCGTGGCACTTGAGTGGCCCGTACGTCGTTGCCGAAACGGTCATCGTGGTACTCCATCACCAAGTCGGAATGTCGTGTCCTCGAGGCGACCCCGACCCGTCCGCGTGCCCGCGCAGTTCCCAACCGCGAATGGCGGGGCATTGTGACGACCCGACCCCGGTCTCGCAAACGTCTCGCTTCCGACACCCGAGCCGTGGTCAACTCGACCACTCGTTTGTCGAATCGACAACGTCCGGCGCTCGAACGAACGTAGTGAAGATCGACGGCCGCGACGCCCAAGCGGCTCCACCGTCGCGAGTTGCGGAAGGCCGTGTGCTCTCGCCGCTCGTTTGGCACGAGGTGTGCCTCTGTCTGTGACGACGCATCGAGCGAGACACGACCACCGAGAAGCGACACCCACCGCTCGGGCGATTTTCATAGATGCTCTGCACGGAACGGAGCCACCCGGAGCGACACGCCGTCGCTCCGGGGTTTTTGCGTGCGCGACCGGTTAGACTGCCCCGCAAGTCCCCGTCGATGCAAACGGAAGAGCAGCCGTGTCGAGCACCGAGAGCCCGTTGCGGATCGCCGTGTTGGGCTGCGGTCGGATGGGCCGCGTGCACGCCGAGCGAATCGCGGCTGACGGTCGTGGTGTCGTGGCGGCGGGCTTCGACGTCGATCCCGCCCAACGAGCGGCCCTGCGGTCGGTCGCTCCTTCTGCGGAGACGTTCGAGAGCCTCGACCGGCTCCTCGAGGTCGAGTTCCTCGACGCGGCCGTCGTCGCGACTCCGACGTCGTTGCACTTCGACCAGGTCGTCGCCTGCCGCGAGCGCGGGCTTCACGTCCTGTGCGAGAAGCCGCTCGCCGACACGCGCGAGCGGATCGCCGCGTTGGTGGAGTCGTCCACGGAAGGCCCCGTCTTGACCGTCGGTTACCAGCGGCGGTTCTGGTCGACGTACCGCCGCGTGAGGAACGAGGTACGGTCCGGCGACTGGGGTCGCGTGCAGGCCGTCTCGTTCCTGAACGTCGAGAACTGGCAGCAGTCGATCGCCGGCACGTGGCGGGACGACCCGGACGTGAACTGGGGCGGCTTCGTCGGCGACCGCGGCAGCCACGAGATCGACGGCCTCTCGTTCCTCACCGGGCTGCGGCCGGTCGAGGTCTTCGCGAGGGTGTCGAACCACGGGAGCCGCGTGCCGATCCTCGTCTCGATCTCGGCGGTCCTCGAAGGGGACGTGCCGCTCACGATGGACTTCGTCGGCAGCGGCCAGTATCGCGGCGAGGACTTGTCGATTCACTGCGAAGGAGCCGACTGGATGCTCCGCGGTCCCGTGCCGGTGGGGCAGGAGGTCTGGTTGGGGCGCGACGAGTCCATGGAGCGGGTCGAGGACTCGACGCCCGGGACGAACCCGACGTCCGGCTTCCTCGACCTTCTGCTCGAAGGGGGAGACGACCCGGCTCCCGCCTCCTGTGCTCTGCCCGTCCACGACTTCACCGCGGCCGTCCTCGAGTCCGCGCGGACGGGGCGCAGCGTGCAAGTGACCGGTTCGCCGGAGGGCGGGTTGTAGCAGTCGCTCCGGTGGGAACGCTGGCACACGTCGTCCTGCCGTGGTCGCCGTCGGGTGGGCCGGATTCGCGTGAGCGTCCCGCGCCGATCGCTCGATACGAACGGTGGGACAGTCACCTTCGACACGAGGCGTCGCCGTGCTCCGCTCCATCACACTCGCCGTGCTCCTCGGCGCGCTGACTTCCGCGACCGGTCTCGCCGACGACGGGGCACCGATCTCCGACGACGAACCGCCCCGAGCCGAGGCGCCGTCCGGCTGGTCGCCCGTCCGAGAGCATCCGCTGCTCGGCTCGGTGCCGCCGTTCCGCACGACGGCGTTGGCAGCCGAGCCGACCGACGGGGGGCCACAGCCCAGTCGTGGGTATCCGCACTACGAGCTGCCGAGTCGGCACTACGGGATCTGGTTCCGGCCTTCGTCCTTCGGTCGCCAAGCGCCGCAGCGGTGCACGCCGGCCTGCTTCAACCCGCGTGGGTACGGCCGGTTGTTCGCGCGGTCGTGCGTCGGGTACCGCATGGACTACGAGCCGTTCGCACTGCCGAGCGAGGCGAACGCGTACGGCCCGGCCTACCTGGCCGACCCCGACCCGTACAAGTGCGTTCAACGTCGCCTGTTCGGCAACGGCTGCCGCCACTGAGGCTCAGCCGACGAACTCCTCCGCGACCACCGCCCCGGCCGCGGTTTCCTCGTCGTCCGTCGGTCGCCGCACGGCGAGCCGGGACTGCATCTCGCCGACGAGCGACTCCAGCCACTCGCGGTCGGACTCGACGCCGAGTCGCACGCGCTCGAACGCGTCCTGCTCGTGGATCAGTTCGGCCGTCTGCTCGTCGAGTCGCCGTGCTCGCTCGTCGAGTGCCGCGTCCCGTCCGCGGAGTTCCGACCGGACGGCCTTCAGCGCCGCCAGACGAGCGTAGACCTCCTCCGCCCGACGGCCGACCTCGTCGGCGTGAGCGCGATGCTCCGCCTCGATCCGGCCGAGTCGTTCGACGTGCTCGTCGAGACCCTTCCGTGCCTCGGCGAGTTCGGTCTCGCGTGCGTCGAGGGTCTCCGTGCGTTCCTCGACCTCACGCTCTCGTTCGTCGAGTCCGCGTTCCCGTTCCCCGAGGGCTCGTCGGTCCTCGTCGACCGCGTGTTCTCGTTCCGCGGCGGCGGCCTCGCGCGTCGTGAGTTCTCCCTCGCGACGGGCGAGCCGCCCCTCACGCTCGGCGAGCTGAGCGTCCCGTTCGCCCAGCTCCGTCGAGCGTTCGTCCAGACGCGTTCCCCGCTCGTCGAGTTCCTCGCGTCGGCTCTCGATCTCGCCGGCCGCCCGCTCGGCCTCGGCGTGACGTTCCTCGGCTTCCTGCTTGAGACGCGAGAGCCGTTCGTCCTCCGCCGCGAACTCCTCGCGGTGCGCGTCGAACCGTTCGCGTTCCTCGCGGAGCGTGGTCTCGCCGTTCGTCACCGCCTCCTCGCGTCGGTCGAGGTCGCGCGACCGGTCCTCGATCTGCGTGTCACGGTCGCGGAGCCGACTCTCCCACTCGTCGAGCCGCTTCCGCTCCTCCTCGCCGTAGGACTCGACGTTCCCCTCGTTCGCGACGAGCGTCCGCTCCCACTCTTCGAGCCGCTCCCGCTCCTTGCCGAGTGCCTCCCGGTCCTGTTCGAGCGACTGGCGGCCGCGGTCGAGCTCCTCCTGTCGAGCGTCGAGTGCACCGGCTCGCTCGTCGACTTCGTCGTCCGTGAGCCGCAGCTTTTCCAGCCGTTGCTCCTCGGCCTGGACCTGCTCGCGGATCTCCTCGAGCCGTGACCGTTCCTCCTCGACCGCCTTCCGCTCGTGGTCGAGTTGCTCGAGGTTGCTGACGCGGTTCTCGATCGACGACTGGCGTTGTTCGAGTTCCTGGACGTCGCGGCTTCGCTGTTCGAGTTCGAGCCGCCACTCGGCGAGGCGTTGACGTTCCTCGGCGAGCTGGCAGCGTGTCTCGCTCAGTTCGGAGTGCTCGCGGTACAGCTTCGTCTCGAGCTCGTGGAGCGAGGTCTCCTTTCGCGAGACGTCGAACAGGCCGGCCTGCTGTGACTCGACCGTCTCGCGAAGCTGCTGCAGCTGTTCGAGTTCACGACGGAGTCGTTCCTCGAGGTCGTTCGGGACGCCCGTTCGCGGGTCGTAGGTGCCGGCCTGTTCGAGGAGCTCGAGTTGCCGTCCGATGCTGGCGAAGTCCTCGCCGAAGCTCTCGATCCGCTTCGAGTCCGACTCGAGTCCGTCGAGTCGCTGCTCCAGCCGTTCGCGGAGTTCGTCGAGCTTCTTGCGTTCGGCACCGAGTTCCTCGCGTTCGCGGGCGAGTTCGGCGTGACTCTCCTGAAGCTCCTGTTCCTTGCGGGCGATCTCGATGTCCAGTTCCGTCTGGACGACGACGCACTCGCCGAGCGGGCCCTCCTCGCCGGGGTCGATCGGCGAGCCGAGTTCCGGGAAGACGAGTTCGAAGTGTTCGCCGAGCGCCCGGTGGTCGGCGGTCAGTCCGCGGCCGATCGTGTGGTCGACCGAGTAGGCCGCCTCGGCAGCCGTCCAGACGACGGTGACGAGTTCGTCCGCTCGCGGGTCGGCGGGGGCTTCCTCGGTGCCCGGATCGGCTTCGGGGTCGCCGTCGGGGCGGGGTTCTTGGGAGGCGACCGGACCGGCGGAGGGATCGACGCAGGCCGCGAGCAGGGCGGCGTTGACGGCGGCGTAGGCGGCGTTCGCGGCGAGTGCCGCCATCTGCGAACCGCCGTTGTCCCGGTCGCCGGAGAGGATGACCGCCTGGATCACGCGTTCCTCGGCGGCGGTCGCCGCGTCGACGTCGAAGCCCTCTCGGCGGCAGAAGTCGAGGGCGGCCTCGATCGCGGAGTCGACGGCGGCCCGGGCCTCGTCCGCCCTCTCGTCGTCGAGTGCGAGCTGGAACTCGTCGCGAACCCACAGGGCGGCTCGCGCGGCGTAGGCCACCATTCCGCGTCGGGGTAGCGTGCGAAGGTCGTCGGCCGTGGGGAGTTTCGTCATCGGTCAACCACGAGTCGTCTCGCGGCGCGCGATCCACGGAGACGGACGTGCGGCGTCCTCGAGCCCGCGGTCGCGCACCAGTGCGTTCGAAACCTAGCGTACTCGACGTGCGATGCCGTCGATTTCACGCGCTGTCGCGGCGTTTCGCCCACGCGCGGACCTCGCGTTCGACGTCGATCCGTCGCACGCCGTCCGCCGGTCCGGACTGGTGGGAGAAGTGGGCCTGCTCGACCCGCTCGTTCAGTGCGACCAGTTCACGCCGTACGACCGTCTCGTCCGGAATCGCGTCGAGGCGTTCGAGCGTTCGCTCGACGTCGCGTCGGGCTCGGAGAATCGGCGGGAGGGCGTCGACCTGTTCGCGGGCGAGCTTCTGCCGCACCCACCAGTTCTCGTCGAGCGGCTCGTCCAGTCCGGGGATCGGCTTCCCGAGACCGGGCAGGTTCCGGAACTCGCCGGCCTCCTCCGCCTCTCGAATGCGACGGTCGGCGAACGACTCCCAGGTCTCGTTATCCGCCTTCTTCTCAACGCCCATGGTCGTCGCCCGCACGTCCGTCACTCCTCGACCACCTCGACGAGCCCGAACGTGTGGACCGTCTTCTGCGAGTACGTCTCGCCCGGCTTCAGGATCGTGCTGGGGAACTCCGGCACGTTGGGCGAATTCGGGTAGTGATTGCACTCCAGGCAGAAGCCCTGGTGCTGGCCGTAGCCGTTGTTCTCCGGTTTTCCGCTGAGGTGGTTGGCCGTATAGAACTGCACGCCGGGCTCGGTGCTCTCGATCGTCATCGTGCGTCCCGACTCGGGGTCGGTGACGGTGGCGACGTGCCGGAGGGTCCCCGCTTCGCCGTTGACGACGAAGCAGTGGTCGAAGCCGTCGCCGAGGTTCTCGATGCCCGCGCCGATCGGCTTTGCCTCGCGGAAGTCGAACGGCGGCCGGTCCTCCACGTCCTGGACGTCGCCGGTCGGGATCAGGTTCTCGTTCACCTCCAGGTAGGCGTCGCAGCTGAGCTGCAGAACCTGGTCGAGCACGTTGCCGGAGTCGGCTCCGGCGAGATTCCAGTAGCAGTGGTTGGTGAGGTTGACCGGTGTCGGCTTCGTCGTCTCGGCCTCGTACTCCATCGTCAACTGGTTCGACTCGTCGAGCAGGTAGCGGACGGTCGTCGTCAGCTCGCCGGGGAAGCCCTCCTCGCCGTCGGCACTGGTGTACTTCAACTCGACGCCGACCGCCTCCTCCTGCTCGATCGGCTGGGCGGACCAGACCTGCTTGTCGAAGCCCTTCGCGCCGCCGTGCAGCATGTTGCCGCGGGCCTCCTCGTTGACGGTCACCTGGTACTCGGTTCCGTCGATCGTGAACTTGCCCGCCTCGATGCGGTTGGCGTACCGGCCGACGGTGCAGCTGAAGTACGAAGGGTTCTTCTGCCAGCCGGCCATGTCCTCGTGTTGGAGGACCAGGTTGGCGACGTTGCCGTCCTTGTCGGGGGCGTGCACGCCGGTGAGCAGGGCGCCGTAGGTGATGACACCGACCTCGAGTCCCTTGGTGTTGGTGAGCGTGTAGAGGTCGATCGTCGCCCCGCCGGCCTCCTCCGAGAGCTTGCCGAACTCGGACTTCACGACGGCGAGCTTCGGGGCCGCGTCGTCGGGCTCGGTGTCCGTCCCGTCGTCGATCCCTTCGAGGAACTCTGCGGGGATCCCCCCTTCGCCGCCGAGTTCCCCTTCTTCGCCCAGCGAGGTCTCCGGCTCCTCCACCTCGGGCGACTCGGTTCCCCCGCCGCAGCCGACGACGAAGGCAGTCGAACAAACGGCGAGCCCGAGCAGCAAGCGACTGAGGTTGGTCATCTTCGGGGATTCCTGCGGAGCGACGTGGCGGCGAACGTGTTCGTACTCAACATCTTGCGGACTGGCCCGTGGCGGTCAAGTTCGCCCGCGGCGAGTGCGATTTCTGGTAAACTGGGACGGGGATCCGCCAACGGATTCGACCTGCCGGACGTAGGAAATGGCGAAGCGAGACCAGAACACGAACCGGAGGGAGGCCGACTTGACCGTCGCTGCCGCATCGCCTCCTCGGTCCGCGAGCACAACCGTCGTCGGCTCCGGGATCGGGGACGCCCAACTCGTCGAGGACGCACGGCACGGAGACCGGGATGCGTTCGGGGAGTTGGTCCGCCGCTACGAGCGACGGTTGCTGCGGGTCATCGGCCGTTTCGTTCCGGACGAGGAGTTCGCCAAGGACTTGGCACAGGAGACGTTCATTCGCGTGTACGAGCGGATGGACCGGTTCGACCCGTCCAAGCGGTTCGGGCCGTGGCTGTTCCGCATCGGCGTGAACCTGACGTTGGACTACCTCCGCAAGCGGAAGCGACGGGGGCGGTGGTCGCTGTTCAGCGAGAGTCCACTGGAGAAGGGGCCGGATCCGGCCGAGGACGACCCCCGGCAGGCCCGCGACCTCGAGCAGGAGGTGGCTCGGGTTCTCGAAGAGATTCCCGAGAAGTACCGCATGGTGTTGGTGCTGCGGGATCTGGAGAACTTCCCCACCTCGGAGATCGCCGCGATCACCGGGCGGAAGGAGGCCACCATTCGATGGCGGCTGGCGGAGGCACGGAACCGATTTCGAAAACTGTGGACGAGCCGTCTCGAGGGCGGTGCGTCCGGAGACACTCTCGAAGGGTTGGAAGTCGAAGATGTCGCAGACTGACGAGAGCACGGAGTCCCGAATCGCCTTGTTCGTCGGGGGTGACCTCGACGACGAGTCGACGGCCGAACTGCAGCGACAGCTCGCGAGTTGTCCAGAGGCGCGGTCGTGCCACGGCGAGATGTACGAGAGCCTCGCCGCACTCCACGAGTGTCGCGACCGCGACGGTGGCGGCCGGTCGGGCGACTCGAGCCTGTGGCCACAGTTGGAGTCGCGACTGCGGACGCCACGGCGTCGCGGTTCGCTGGAGTCGTTGCAGCCGTGGGTGCCCGCCATGACGGTTGCGGCCCTCGTGCTCGCGCTGCTCACGGTGGCCACATCGCCATCCCCACGTACGTCGGGTTCGTCGTTCGCCGTGGAGATGCCGAACACCTACGCGCCGAGTTTCCAACCCGTCCGGTCGGAACTGCGTGTGCCTCGGGAGGAAGACGCCGCTCCGCGTGTGCCGCTCTACGCAGTACCGGGACAACCTTCCGTCGACTACGATTCGATCGACGAGTTCGACGACGGTCGGGAACTCGACTAGTCTCGGGTCACGTCGAGGATCGAACGGTGCCGCTGTATCCCTTCCACTGCGGCGAGTGTGGGCACGACTTCGAGGAACTCGTTTCCTTCGACGTTCACCATGCCGCCTGCCCGGCGTGCGACTCGGCTCGAGCGGAGCGTCAGATCGGTGTCAGTGCGGTTCCGCGAACGGCTGGCCTGCCGATCGCAAACGAGTGCCCTCCGTCCGACGCACCTCCCTGCAGTCCCGTCTGCTGCCGACTGCCATGAGGCCCGTCCCGCCGCGTTCCGTTCCCGACCGCATTGCGGACGTCTGACATGGCGGAGCAGGGCCCGGTGACGATCGAGTCGGTCTCGCCGGACCGGTCTTCGCAGGCACTCGCCTTCCTGTTCCGCTCCCAGACCGACCTCGAGCGTCGTCGCAGCATCGACGACCTTCTGGAGCAGCAGGCGGACAGGCGAACGCGATTCGAGTCGTTCCTCGCGGCCTCGCTGGAAGGGGAACTGGTCGGCGTGCAGATCGCGGTTCGCCACGGCCGGACGACCTGCTTCGTCTGGCCACCGGTCGTCGACGAAGACCGTCCCGAGCGGGAACTGGTCGCCGACGCACTCCTGGTCGGGACCCGCGAGCGGCTGGAGTCGTCCGACCTGTCGATGGGACAGGTGATGTCCGAGGACGCCGACGAACGGGGCCGGGCCAGGCTCGAACGAAACGGGTTCTCGTACCTCACGCACCTCGAGTTCCTGCAGCACGGACTGCGCTACGGAGTCCCGCGGCTCCGTGGTGGGCTGCAGTTCGAGACCTTCGACGCGGGGACGAACGGCCCCCGATTCGAGGCGATGCTCGAGGCGACCTACGTCGACTCGCTGGACTGTCCCGGGCTCGCTCGCCGTCGCACGGCCGCGGACGTGCTGGAGGGGCACCGGGAGTGCGGAGAGTACGACCCGGCCCTTTGGCAGCTGTTCCAGCGTGACACGACCGACGTCGGCCTGTTGCTGCTGACGGACCACCCGGAACAGGGATCGCGGGAGGTCGTCTACTTCGGCGTGCACCACGACGAACGCGGCCACGGCTATGGTCGGGAGATGCTGACGCTCGCCTTGCACGAGGCTCGCGCGGCGGGGCGTGGCTCGGTCGTGCTAGCCGTCGACGCGACGAACACGCCGGCTCTGCGGTTGTACGACGCGATTGGCTTCGCGCCGATCGCGAGACGCTGTGTCCACGTCTGGTACGCTTCTGAGACGTAATGCACGAGGTCCCGACGTCGACCACGGTCGGGCGGAAATTCGCGAAACGCCCGTCGCTCGCGAAAACTTCACGAATGCCGGGAGTGGCGGGATTCGACGGCCTCCGGGCGTCCCGTTTTTCGTTTGACAGTTCGGTGGGTGGGGCTAGGATCGGGCCCATCGAGTGAAACGCGTCCGCCCGTCGGGCTCTCTCCACGACGGGCGTTCCCGACCGGTGCCACCACGAAGCCTGGGGTTGGTGGCACGGGTTCGCCTTAGGAACATGTCGCTCCACGCGCCGATCGCGCGCGGGAACTCCGCAGAGCCGTGCGCTCCCGGTCCGTCCCGCGAGTACCGACCCCCCAGGTCGGTCCGGTCGGCGTGCGCAGCAAGGGTCGCACGATGCAGCCCCGACTTCACACACCGCACGACGGCGGTGAGTCCGATCCCGCGCGGATCGACCTGGGTCGCTTCCGCGGCCTGCTGAAATCCCGAGTCGGCACCTCCGACTTCGAGCACTGGTTTCGCGACCGGACCTCGTTCCGTCTCGACGGCGAGGAGGTGGTCGTTGGCGTTGCGAGCCCGTTCCTGCTCAACTGGATGCAGTCGAACTTTCGCAGCGCGGCGAACGACGTCGCCCGTGAGCTGTTCGGTCCGTCCGTCCGTTCGCGGTTCGAGGTCGATCCGACGTTGCACGTCGCACCACCCAAGCCCGAGACCACGCCCTTGCGTCGCCGCAAGCGACAGCGGACCGATGCCCCCGCTCGCAAGCGGCCCGGTCGCCGCTTCCGCGACCTGACCGACCTCGTCGAGGGGGACTGCAACCGTCTCGCCCTCACGGCCGCCAAGCGGGTCTGCACCGATCCGCGCAACGGCTGCAACCCGCTCCTGTTGTTCGGCGGCGTCGGAACCGGCAAGTCCCACGTACTCGAGGGAATCCACCGCCGGCTCCGCCGAGACCACGGCAGCCTCGACGTCTCCTACGTCACCGGCGAGAGCTTCGGCAACTACTTCGTCGAGGCCCTCAAGAACCACACGCTGCCCGGCTTCCGCAAGCGGTTCCGTTCCGTCGACGTGCTCCTCGTCGACGACGTCGACTTCTTCGATGGCAAGAAGGTCATCCAGGAGGAGTTCCTGAACACCGTCAAGCACTTCGAGAGCACCGGAACACAGCTGGTCGTCTCCGCGGCCCGACACCCGCGACTGATGGCGAAGGTGGGCGACGAACTCTCCACGCGACTCGTCTCCGGGATCGCCTGCCGGATGGAGTCGCCGGACCCCGAGACCGCTCGCCGCATCGTGGAGCACAAGTCCCTGCGGATGAAGTTGAACGTCTCGCCCGAGGTGCTCGACCACGTGGCTCGCCGGTTCCGTGGCAGTGTCCGCGAGATCGAAGGCGCGCTCGGCTGCCTCGAGACCTGGTGCGAGATGACGAAGCGACGCGTCGCGCTCGGCGACGCCCGGCGGCTGCTCACCGAACTCGAGCGGGACTGCGTCCGCGTCGTCCGGATGTCCGACGTCGAGAAGGTCGTCTGCCGGTTCTTCGGGGTCGAGGCGGACGAACTGAAGTCGGCACGGCGTCACCGGGTCGTCAGCCAGCCGCGCATGCTGGCGATGTTCCTCGCTCGCAAGCTCATCGGCGCTTCGTACAGCGAGATCGGCCGACACTTCCGCCGCAACCACACGACCGTGTTGAACGCCGAGCGGACCGTGAACGGCTGGGTCGCGGACCAGGAGACCGTCGTCGTCTCCGCACAGCAGTGGACGATGCAGGACGTCCTCGTCACGCTCGAGCGCGAGCTCGCCGGCTGACGATTGGGGTCACCAAGACGTCGGAGCGTCGTTCCCGGTCGGACGCGGTCGCGGACGGGTCGTCGGCGGGCCGAAGTCGCTCGGGAAACCGGGATGCGGTGCGGCGTTGCCGCCGAGTTGGGCTCGTTCGGACCGGTACGTCCCCTCCGCGTCGTTCAGCTCGCGTCGCAGCCCCGGCCAGTCCTCGATCCGCCCGTGTCGCTCGGCCGGACTGAAGTGGGCCGCGGTGCGGTCGTCTGCCGCGAACGGCGCTCCGGTCGCCGAGCGGTACAGGCTCGCGTCGCTCGGCACCATGGCGGTCGTCGGGACAGGTTGCGACGGCTGATTCGAAGACGTCGGCCACTGCTCCGGCACGTTCGGTGCACCGAACCCGTCGCTCGGCGTCGGCCGGCGACCCGCGGGCGGTCGCTGTTCGGGGGCGAAGGCAGGACGCGTCGGGGCGGCCGGTTCGAACGCGCGGCGGTTCGTGGTGTGACGGCCGGACGACTCGATCGGGATCGGGAGGCCGGACCCGGCGTTCATGCCGAGGATCGCGGCCCGGTGGCGGATCGGGTTCGGTCGAATCACCGGTCCCGCCTCGGTCCCGGCGGGGGGCGTACGCGGTTCGACGCCGGTCGTCATCCGGTCGCCCATCCGCTGACCGTTCGTGCCCGGCCAAGGGGGCGCCGCCGAGGCCGGTCCGGCCGAGGAGTACGAGTTGGCGGACGGCGAGTTTTCCGGCGGCCAGAACTCCGCGGTCGGCGCCCCGAACGCGGGGGCCGTGTCCGGGAGCGTGGCGGTCGAGCCGAACTCGGCAGCGGACGTCCGGTCGTACGGAGTGGCAGGCGGTTCGGGGGCCGCGATGTCGAGTGGAGTCGGGTCGATCGACTCGAAGCCGATCGGTTGCACGCCCGAGTCGGTCCGTCCGCCGGACGGATCGCCGGCTTCGTCCCCGAATCCGGGTTCGAACGGCGGAGCCTCCCGAGACTCGGCGGCGACGAGCGGTTCGGATCGGCGGTTGGGTGAGACGTCGTCGAACGGTCGTTCGTCCTGCCGTGCACGGTCGCGACGGGCCTGGACGGACGCGAGACGCGCTCGTTCGCGGACGGCCTGCATCTCCTGGAAGGAGAGTCCGCGGAGGTTGTCGGGGTCTCGTGGCAGGGTCGCCGGCGACGGTTCGGCCGCCCACTCCGCGAACTCCTCCCGGGGCTTCGTCGCCGGTTGCCGACGTGTGTAGCGAGCGACTTCCGCCTGAGCCTGGTCTTCGGTCCCGACTCGGCGGAACAAGGCGAGCGCCTCCTCGAACCGGCCGTTCTTGGCGTGCAGGTGACCGAGGTTGCTGGTGGCGAGCTCGTGACCGGGATCGACCTCCAGCGCCTTGACGAAGAGCTGCTTCGCCTCCGAGTGGCGGTTCTGAAGCAGGTAGGAGTAGCCGACGTCGTTCAGCAGGTCGGCGTCCTCGGGTCGAAGCTCGAGGGCGGCCAGGTAGTGCGTCTCCGCCTTCACGAAGTCCTGCTGGCGGTCGGCGAGGATCGCGAGTCCGTGGTGGGCACCGGCACTGCGAGGGTCTTCCTCGAGGACGCGGGCGTAGAGCAGCCTCGCCTCGACGTGACGTCCGTCGCGAGCGGCGGCATGGGCCTTGTCGAGCGACGCGTCGTTTCGAGCGCGTCGCTCGTCGCTGCCTCGGCCGAATCGGGGAGCGTTCCAGACCTCCTTCTTCCGCGGAGTGGCGTCGGCCTGGAGACCGGCGGACTTTCCACCAAGGTGGCAACCGGTGGCCAACGGCAGGCTCGCGACGAGCACGAGGAGCGGTGAGGGACGCATGACGGACACCGTGCAGGGATGGGCGGAGGCGACGGGACGGGTCGTGGACGCCTCGAATTGGCCCGTGATCAAAGGTGTCGAAACGGACTGGAAATCGCGCGGCGTTATAGGTCTTCGCCCGGAACGTGTCGAGGCGGATGTTCCGTCGTCGGAAGTCCCGTCCGCGCATGAAGAAACGGCGACCCGAAGATCGGGCCGCCTTTCGCGTGTTCGAGAGGACGGCTAGGATCAGAAGCCACCGCCGCCGCCGCCGAATCCTCCTCCTCCGCCGAACCCTCCGCCGCCGCCGAACCCGTTTCCGAAGTTGCCTTGGCGGGTGAAGATGAAGCGGTAGTAGTCGATGGCCGCCTCGCGGGAGTTGATTCCCTTCCCGTAGGCCGGGGCGACGACGGTCCGCTGGTAGGCGTCGGCATTGCCGAGGTCGTACAGGACGGCGGCGACCACCTCGCGGCGGGCGGCGTCCAGTTCGGGGTCGGCGTTGTTCCGTTCACGCTCGACGAGGACCGGGAACGGGGCACTCCGCATGCGGGCCCCGACCTCGAGGATGCGGTCCTTGGCGTCCGGAGTGAGGGCCGCCGTGTTCCCGACGAAGTCGTTGCGGTGGAAGATGAAGTCCGACGCCTCGGAGTTCGCCTCCTGGGTGTGCCAGTGGGCGCGGTTCACGCTTCCGAGCGGCAGTCGGTCCGGAATCGGCGTCCTACGCCACTGGGCGAGGTGTCCGTCCAGCCAGCCACCGCCGCAGTGGTGGCAGCCGGGGAGACACGCGGCCAGCAGGCCCGCAGCCAACGTGACGAACCGAGTTGTTCCGTTCCTGTTCATTCCCCGTCCCCCCCGCTGCAGTCCGTGCGGCGGACCGACTCGTGTCCGCCTCCGGTGGAGTGATTCCGTTCGTTCGGTCTATCGACCGTACCGACGGTCTTGGCTTCGCGGAGTCGAGCTGTTTCGACGACTCGCGGTCGATTGGTATCCGGTCGGTAGGACTCCACCGGT
This sequence comes from Planctomycetaceae bacterium, assembly GCA_028284885.1. Classification (GTDB taxonomy): domain Bacteria; phylum Planctomycetota; class Planctomycetia; order Planctomycetales; family Planctomycetaceae; genus JANQQW01. The sequence goes on along the minus strand of JANQQW010000073.1, from coordinate 7,271 downwards.
TCGGACGCCGCCGGAGACTTCGTCACGCCCGTATCGGCGACCCGGGGGCGTCGTCTGCGACGTCCGGTACCCGCGGGGCAGCCGCCTGGCCGACGGCCCGTCCGGTGGCGGGAGGCGGAGCCCCGGACCGGCGGGACCGTTGGGAACCGGGACCGGCTGGACGGCGTCCTGTGGAGCCGGGACGGGGCCGGGCAGCACCTGTTTCGGCTCCGTGGGCCAGGCAGGCTGTCGCGGCGGAATCGGCACCGTCGTGGGCGGCTCGGGCTGACGCGGAGCGTACTGTGGCACGTTCCGGGGCTGGGCGGGGCGGTACTGGGCCCCGTCGCGGCTGACCGGGTACGGCGTGCTTCCCTGGAAGGCGGACGTCGGCCGCGGCGGGTACTCGGGCGAGGCCGGGGCCGGCTCGAACAGCTTGTAGCCGACCGGAATGCCGTGTCCGGCTCCCCGACCGAACGGAGCCAACTGGTAGTACTGCAGGTCGGGCGCTCCCTCGGTGCGGGCCCGCCACCACAGGTCGTGGTCGGTCGGGTGGGTCACCTCGAAGCCCGGAACGGGCGGCACCTCGTCGGCCTCCATCGGTCGCACGATCTCCGGCGAGACGAGGATCAGCAGCTCCGTCTCGTCCTCCGTGGAACGCTTGGTGTTGAAGACCGCCGGGCCGATCCACGGGATCTCGCCGAGGAACGGAATTCGCGCGACCTCCGTGTTCGTCTGGCGGGCGATGAGCCCGGCGATGGCGAGTGTCTGGCCTTCACGAAGTTCGACGGTCGTCTGGATGCGGCGGGCATCGACGCCGGGGATGCCGCCGACGGCGTTCGACTGGTTGATCTGGCTGAACTCGGGGACGATCCGCATGCGGATCAGGTCGCGGTCGATGACGGTCGGCGTGGCGATCAGCGAGGTGCCGAACCCGCGGAACGTCGTGCTCTGTCCAGCGACCCCGTCGACGCCGACGATCGTCGGGACCGCGAACTCGCCACCCGAGAGGAAGCTCGCCGAGTGGCCGCTGAGCACGGTCATCGTCGGTTCGGAGAGGATGCGGACCGTGCCGTTCGAGGCGAGCCAGTTGAGGAACACGCTGATCTCGCCGTTCTCGAAGATGCCCGTGAGCGTCGGCGCGCCGCCGGAGATGGCCGAGCTGACGACGTGACGGCCGTCGCCGAAGATCACGTTCCAGTCGACGCCCATCGACCGCAACTGCTGCCGGTTCAGCTCGGCGATGCGAACGCGGAGCTGCACTTGGAAGTCGCCCGGCACCTCGAGCATGTTGACGATCAGCGACGAGGCGAAGTCGAACCCGTCGAGCCCGGTTCCCAGGTTGTTGCCCGCGTCGAAGAATCCTCCGCCGCCCCCTCCACCACCGCCGCCGGCACCGCCCGGCTGCGGGCCGAACAGCGACCCGTACTGGTTGATGAGCTCGCCGCGGACGATCTCGAGGATGCGGGCTGCCTCCTCGCCGTCACGCGCCTGGCCTGTGACGATGATCTTCCGCGAGAGCGGGACGAGGTGCACCTTGCTGTTCGGGAACAGCTCGGCGATCTTCCGCTCGAGTTTGCCGTAGTCGATGCGGCGTTGCTCCTCGATGCTCGGGTCGGGGATGACGCGGACGAGGTAGATCAGCGGGTCGCGGCTGTCCTCGAACCACAGCGTCAGCGTCGTGGTGCCGATGGCCAGCCCGATCACGGCGATCTCCGTGGGCGAGTACTGCACGACGTCGATCACGCTCGAGTCCGCGATCGCGGTCCGCACGACCGGGGACCGGGTGATCATCAGCTGGCTGCGGCGTTCTATGACCTCGAGATTCTCCTCCACTCCGGGGGTCGAGAGAATCTGACGGGGCAGCGGACGAGCGTCGTCGTCCGTGCCGCGGAGTTGAGCCGTGCGAATCTGCGCCTGCTGAACGCGGCCCATGCTCGGACCGGTGGCCGGCGCGAGCATGACCTGCGCCAGACCGTTCTGGCAGAGTCCCAGCGAGAGGAGCAGGGCGATGAAGAGTGCCCGTCCCCCTCTTGAAGACGCGAGTCGCGGCGAGGACATCCGTGTGCTCTCCAGTGGGACGCCGTTCCGCCAGATGGGCGGCCCCTTCCGGGCGACGTCCGCGACAGGTTGCAAGGCCCAGCACGACTCGGGAATTCCTCCCCGATTCGCACCACACACCCCGCATCGTTCCGTTCCAATGCGGTCACCCGGCGCACGCGAACCCACGAGGGGCCGGGAGCGCAGGGATCTCGTGTGCTGCTTCTATCGGTTCCGCCGGGAATCCGAATTGACCCCGATCGGCGTGTTGGGCACGTTCTCCGAGAACTACCCGGTCGCCCCATCCCCCCGGGTCGGCCGGAGACGGTGAGCCCACGGGACGCGCGCAAAAGCGTCGCGCCTTCGGGGGATACGTCCGTCCGGTTCCGCGTCCTGGACGGGAACTACCAGGGGAGGTTCGTGTCCGCGGCGTACGCGGGCGGGCCGACGTGGTACCACGGACGGCGGTAGCTGTAGTACGGAAAGCGGTAGTGACCCGACTGACGAGAACGGTGGAAGCCCGGTCCGAAGTGCGTCGAGTAGACGTCGCCGCCGCCAGCAGCACCTGCTCCGAAACCTGCATCGCCGTGCGCGCCGGCTTGGGGTGCGGCCACCGGATGGCCGTAGGCGTTCTGCCCGGTGTAGTAGTACGGGCTGCCGATCCGGTTGGCGAATCCGCCCGGCTGGCCGTCGCCGGAGAACGTCGGCAGGCCCGCTCCGCCGCCGTACCCGGCCGCCGGAGCATAGCCGTGCCCGTTGCCTTGGCAGCACTCGCCACCGAACGCGGAGGTGGCGGCCAAGGCGAAGATGGCCGCCAAGGCGGCAAGTCGTGCAGTCGTCACGTGCGTCGTCCCCTCTGAAGGCTGCGTACCACGAACACTTCGTGTCCCAAGGATACGAGGCCGCCGAGCGGAGTCCGCACCGCACGCGGGCACAGGCCGTCGATTCGCCCGACTCTCCGCAAGCCCTGTCAATTTTGCGGGCTCGTCGCGGTTACGCTGCTTTCGACGGGATCGTCGAAGCGGCCTCGGTCGCACGGTCGATAGAGACGTTGCGGTCCGTCTCGACGGAGCGGACCCACGCGCACGGAACGTGGACACGAGGACGCCGGGGGGAACACCATGAAAAAGTCTCGATGGATCGGTCTGCTCGTCGCCGGGTGCGGTCTCCTCGTTGCCGCCGTGCCCGCTTCGGCCCAGTACCCCGGCTACGCCCAGCCCGCACCCGCGTTCGCCCAGCCGGCCCCCGTCTACCAGGGACAGACGTACGGCGGGCAGACGTACGGAACGCCGCCCGTTGCGGGGCCGCCGACCGCCACGGCTCCGGTGATCGAGGGGGGTGGTCACGTCGTCACGGGCGAGGGACCGGTCGTCGTCGGTGGTGAAGGTCCCGTCGTGATCGGCGGAGACGGCCAAGCCGTCCCCTACAGCGAGGACTTCGGCAACGGCCCCCAAGGCCTCGGCTACCCGGGATTCATCTCCAACGACGGCGGCGACCAGCTCTACCCGTACGACCAACAGGACCCGTGGCTCCACGGGTACTGGCAGGAGATCCCGGCCTACGGCGGCTACGCCCACTTCCGGCCGTACAACTACCGGCACGTGCTCTCGCAGACGCAGGCGGCCGCCGGCTGGGGACTCGACCCGACGATGGCCTACTCGCAGCAGTTCTGGCACCGCTACCACACTCGGGCCGCCCTCGAACACTGCCCCGTCCCCACGCGGTCGCTCGAAAGTCCCAACGCCGAACTCGACCCGGAGGTCGAGGCGGAGCGGCTGCGACGAGAGGTCCGCGAACGCGAGCGACGGCTGCGGAACCTCGAACGCAACGGCTACTGACCCGGCTCGGTCAGTCCTCACCCGAGGGACGGGCGACGTAGTACAGCAACTGCAGCGCGAGAAATCCGGCGACCGGCAGCAGCAGCAGCCAGGGCACGACCTGCTTCCAGACCGAGTCGTCTCCCGGCAGCGAGCCCGTCAGCGCGATCAGGACCGACGCGAACAGCAGGTACATCAGCAGGGCACACCCGCCCGCGGCCATCTGCGACTTGAACTGGTTCCGCTCCGAGGTCGTCTCGAACAGCAGGTCGATCGTCCGCCTGCGTCGCAGCGAGCGTCGCGTCGCGTCGACGATCTCGAACGCCCGCACGAGCGGCCCCCACGCCAACTCCTCGGACGTCCCGCCCCGCAACGACTCGACGACGAGTTCGAGGTCTGCGTCGGTCACTTCGGCGGCTCCCACGTCGGCCACCGGGCCGGCCTCGCCGATGGTCAACGCCCACGAGTCGCGGTCGCCACTCCGGAGCGTCCACGAGACCTCGGGGCCCGACGGGCCGCCCAACGTGACGGTGGTCGCGGAGAAGCCGTCCGGCGACTCTCCGGTTCGCAGGGCGGTCACTTGTTCGAACGAGCCGCCCAGCGACTGCAGCAGCAGCACGTCCTCCAGGAGTGCGGCGTCGGCGTCGGCCTTCGTCAGCCGCGGCTCGGGCGTCTCCCGGTCGATGCGCCACCAGTCCCCCGACCGGCCGTGGTCCCGCGTCGCCCGTTGCAACGTGTCGAGGCGGTGGCCGCGACTCGACGGGAGGAACGGCACCAACGGCGTTCCCACGTCGTCGCGGACGAGCGTCAGCTCGTACAGGTAGGCGAGGTCCTGCCGCCCGTCCGGGACGAACAGCAGCGGCGTGCCGTCCGCGGCCAGCCGTTTGGCCGCGTCGAGGACGGCCTCGTCGAATCCCGAGACGACGGCTGCGTCGATCGACCCGGCAGCCAGGATCTCCGTCGGGTCGTCGGAGAGCCGGAGGCCGGGACTCGATCCTGCGACGACCTCGGCGAGGCGACTCGCGCGGAACGCGACGACGACCTCGTGCCCCTCGGACGCGGCGAGCGCCTGAACGACCGGCCGGGCGGCCGGGGCCTCGCCGAGGAGCGCGAACTTCATGGGTGGGGTTCGGATGGGAATCGGTGACGACGACCGATTCTAGCCCACGTGATCGACCCGACGCATCGTCGGGCGAGCGACGGTCTCGCTCAGTCGGTCCGAGCCGCCAACGCCTGCTTCTGTGCTCGCAGGTGTTCGGCGTACTGCCGGTCCAGTTCGGCCGGCGTGACCCCGGTCAGTTCGGGAATCGTCCGGACGCGGCGCGACGTCGGCGAGTACAGACTCGCCAGGTGGGCGACGAGCGCGTCCCGGTAGCGGCCGCCGTCGTAGTGCATCAGGAAGTGCGACAGCCCCGAGGCCTGGCTGTACCGCTTGCCGAGATCCTCCCGCCCGCCGTACTGGAACTCGCGCATGCCGAGGGCCGAGAACCGGGCGAACGGCTCGTAGTCCATCGACTCCAGCAGACGGTAACGGGCGTTGTCGAAGCGGATGTACTCGGGGTCTCCGATCGTCAGCTTGCCGTCGGTCCGCGTGAACGACTCCATGTAGCAGGCGATTCCCTCGACGATCCAGAAGTGGGCGTCCAGGCCGACCTCGCGCGGCCGGGAGTCGCTCTCGTAGAAGAGCTGGTGGGTCGCCTCGTGGAAGATGGTCGGGAGGTTCTCGCCGGCCGGGTCGTGGAAGAAGTACGCGATCCGGTCGCCGCTCTGGTACAGACCGTTCGTGATCTCGATCTGCGGGAAGCGGTCCCGCAGCGCCGCGACGTAGTCCCCCTTCGTGCGGAAGAAGTGCACCGTGTGTTTCGGCGGATCGACGCGGCTTCGTCGTCGCGACGCTCCGTCGAACAGCGCGGCCTGCTGTTCCGGGTCGGTGAAGAACCCGGCGAACACCTGCTTGAAGAAGCCGTGGTACAGCTCGAGGGCGCGGGCGATTCGCACGCCCTCTTCGAGACTGTGGTTCGTCCGCACGCGGTAGTGGGCCGTCTCGACCTCCCACGCGTTGCGGAAGTCGTGGCGAATGTCGGCCTCGCGCTCGGCCGAGATCCACTTCCCGCCGTAGTACCGCTCGCCTCGCTCGTACTTCTCGACGTGTGTCCGCCGCAGCCAGCCGAAGCGGTCGTGCCAGACGTACCGTTTGACCATCATCGAGCGGGCGAACGGCGTGATCCACTCGTTCCCCGAGCGGACCCAGCCGAGCAGCCGGCGGGTCGACTCGTGGTCCGGGTCGAACTCGGTCACCTCCTGCAGCAGGGCGTACGCCAGGCTCGGCGAACGCTCGCGCATCGCCTTCCGGGCCAGCAGGTACAGGCGGCCGGCGTGTTCCGTCCGCGCTCGACGCACCCGGCTCCGCCAGAGTCGTTCGTCGTCGGGGAGCGAGGGGGGGATGGGCGGCTGCACCGACTTCGGCAGTGGACGCAGGGCGATTCGACCGTCCTCCGAGTCGTCTTCGTCGAGCGATCGCCGAATCGCCTCGGCGGCCTCGGGGAGGTCGCGTTCCTCGCAGAACAGAGCCGTCTTCTCGAGTTCGGCCCGGAGAGCCTCCCGCAACTCGCGACGTTGCGCTCGGATCGCGTCGACGGCCGAACGGGTCCGCTGGGCGAGGGCCGGGTCCGTCCCGAGCGACGTGACGGAGAGGACGAGCAGGAGAGCACGCGTGCGCAAGACTTCACCGCGAGGCTGGAGGAAGGGCCGGCGAACTGGCCGGTTCGTCGAGTCTACGACGGATCGCAGGACGCGGAAAGACGTGTCACGCCGCGCGGCGGACCGGCACGGCGGGGGTACCGAGATGCCGGTCGAGGAACTCGACCTGGGCGTCGAGCAGGTCGTCGCGCAGCCGGCCGTGGTAGACGTCGAAGTGCCCTGCGTCGATGCGAAGAAGTTCGCCACGGGGCATCTTGCGAGCCGTCCGTTCGACGACGGCGGGAGCGATCAGCGTGTCCTCCTCGGCGAGGACGACGAGTGCAGGGCACCGGACGTCCCGGGCCTTCCAGAGCGGGCGGTACCGCGCGAAGGCGAGGGCGCTGCGGGCCGGACAGCGGTTCCGCCACGTCGAATCCGAGACGATGCCACGAAACCCGGTGTCCGAGTCCCGGGTGGCCAGACAGGCCGTCGCCCCCGGCGGGCCGTGGACGGCGACCTCGAGCGGAGGCAGCCCGAGCAGCCCGGCACACGCGTCGGCACCGGCGGCCAACATCAGCCGGACGATCGTCGACGGGCCGATCAGCCGTGCCGTCGAGATCGGATCGACGAACGGCGCCTGCGCGACCACGGCACCGACGTCGTGGTCCTCGGCGGCGATCGAGATCACGTGCCCGCCGGAGAACGAGGTTCCCCACAGGACGACCCGGTCGGCCTTCGAGCGTGCGAACGGGATCGCCG
>JANQQW010000072.1 GCA_028284885.1 Planctomycetaceae bacterium | reverse complement strand
CGGCGATCCGGCCGACCGGCCAGCCTTCCAGGTACCGCAGCCGGACCGCCTCCTGCTGGGCCTCGGGCAGCTCGTCGAGCGCGGTCGCCAGCCGGACGGCCTCCTCGTCGGCGAGCAGCCGCTGACTCGCCGTCGCCGGGGCGTCGAAACGCCGGTCGACGTCCGCGTCGCCGCCGGGCACCTCCTTCCCGACCGCCCGCTTCTCCGCTCCGACGTGCTTCCGCAGCGCGTCCTGCACGTTTCGCTCGTGCAGCACCCGCAGCCAGGCCAGGAAGTCGCCCGCGTTCTCACCTTCGAAGTCCTCGATCTTGCGGATGGCCGAGAGCATCGTCTGCTGGACGAGGTCGGAGGCGTCCAGCCGCGCCCCGACCCGCGAGTCGAGCGCCCGGCGGGCAATCACCTTCAGGTACGCCCGGTAACGGTCCAGCAGAGCACCAACGGCCTCCTCGTCTCCACTCGAGACGGCCCGGTGAAGCAGTTCGTCGTTCGTCGAGTCGTGATTCACCGGGGCCACACTGTGAGATCGCGGTGGAGACGGAACCGGGGCGCGGAATCTCGAAGCAATTCGAGACTCGCGATCATCCGCCCCCACCCGTGGGGAATCAACCAGTGTTCAGCCAACGCGGGAGAACCGGCTGACGTCCTCGGTGAATTCCCCCAGACGATGTGCTCAACGTTCGATGACCCTGGTCCGCCAGGCACCCTCTCCCCACGGGAGAGGGTCGGGGTGAGGGGCTCGCAGTTTGGTTGCGTTCCCACGACTCCGATGCCTCAAGACTGCGGCCTGCTCTCCTTAACGCTCTGCCCCAGAGGGAGCGAGGAGATCAGACGGTTTCGAGACGCTGCGGACCGGCAGCAGCCACAGCACGGCTGTCAGTCGGCCGACGAACGACAGCGCGAACAGCAGGTGGTACCCGCCGAGCGGCCGGTCGGTCAGCGTCAACGTGAACTCCGTGCGGGCGAGGTGGTCCAGCCAGAAGCCGCCGGCGAGCCCCGTCAGCCCGGCCAGCAGCCCGGCGAGCTGGCGGAACAGCCCCAGCGGCAGCGTGTTGTCGCTGCGGGGCGACAGCTCCAGCAGCAGGTTCCGCCCCGCGATGTTGGCCGCCGCGTAGCTGCCCCACAGGGCATACGCCGCGAACAGCAGCCACCACGTCTCGGGCGTCGTCACGAACCAGACCGGCATCGCCGCCGCTGCGACGACGAGACTCCAGAAGAGCGTCCCCTTCGACCACCCCGCGTCGCACCACCACCCGGCCACGAGCGAGACCGGCAGCTTCACCAACCGCATCGTCGAAGCAAGCAGGTAGAAGACGCCGAGCCCGACGTGCACCTCGCGGAACAGGAAGCCGAAGAAGGCCGCCTGCGTCAGTCCGTTCGCCGCAGCCAGCCACGACTGGTGAATCAACAGGAACCGCAGCGATCGGTCGCCGAGGGCCTCGCCGACCCGCTGCCACGTCGACCGCAACCGCCCGCGGTCGTCCTCCAACCGGACCGGCACGTCCGACAGCCCGAGCATCGGCACCACCGACAGCAGCATCAGCCCGGTCCCCAGGCCGAACGTCACGACGTACGCCAGCAGCGAACCGTCGTCGGACAACCCCCCGCTCCACGGTCCGTCGGCCGGCAGCCGCCACGCTCGGAGCAGCCAGTCCGGCAGCCCGTTCCGCCACCAGTCCCGCAGGAATCCCCCGGCAACTGGCACGACCAACAGGATCGACAGCTTCGCCACGTTCCGCACCGCGAAGAACCGGCCCCACCGCTGCTCGGGCACAAGGTCGGACAGCCACGACAGGTACGCCAGGTAGGCGACCGCCTGCACCCCCTCCGCGACGGCCAGCAGCCCGATCATCAGCCACAACGGGTCGATCCCCGCCGGCCGCAGCCACGGCACGGCCAGCAACGGCATCCCGAACGCCACGCACCGCGAGACCAACGTCCCCGTCACGTAGACCCGCTTCCGCCCCCACGCAGCCACCAACGAGCGACACCAAAGCCCCGCCACCCCGACGGTTTCCGGCACGGCGAGCAAGAAGGCCGTGACGACCCCCATCACCTCCCGATCCCGCCCCGTCGCCGCCCCGAGCTCCCGCGCGAAGTACAGCAGAAACCCACCACTGGTGAGCGTGTACCCGGCCGTCCAGAGCAGTTGCCCGAGAACGACCCGCCGGACGACGGACCGGTCGCTGGCAGACGGCAGGGCTGGCGAGGCGTTCACGAGAGATTCGTCCGAATCGAAGCCTCTTGGGCGGGACGGGGTGATCCTGCCCGGCTGCACCGGAAACCTCAACCAGTTCCGACCCGTGGCCGATGGTTTTCGGGGGTGGGGCCGGTTCCGTGGGCAACGTCTTGCGTCCGGTCCAACCCGGCCTAGAATGGAAACTTGAGGCGATTCGCCCGCGTCGCGGCGGTTGCCTGCCGACGGACGGAGCCGTTCACTTCCCGCGCCCGGTCCCGAGCCACTCGCACCGCACCATGCCCAAGAAGTACCTCAGCCAGGAAGAAGCCGCCGCCGAACTCGGCGTGTCCGTCGAGGAGCTGAAGGGGATGCGCGAGAGCGGCAACATCCGCGGCTTCGCCGACCGCGGCACCTGGAAGTTCCGGCTGGAGGACGTGCAGGAACTCGCCCGCTCCCGCGAGGCGACCAGCGACCCGGAAATTCCGCTCCTCTCCGACTCCTCGATCATCGGGAACGAAGAGGACGAGGTCGGCTCGCAGGCGACCATCATCCGCGGCGGGAGCGCTCTCGACGACGACGAGCCCCTCGTGCCGGGGCCGTCCGACAGCGACGTCCGGCTGATCCTGGACGACAGCGTCGAGGCAGAAGACAGCGGGCCGATCGTCGGCGGCAGCAGCGGCAAGCTGCCGGTCGACTCCGGGACGCACTTCGCGGACCCGGACTCGAGCATCAACGTCGACGACGAGCTGGCGAAGTTCGACGACGGGGACAGCGACCTGCACCGGGCCGGCTCCCCGGCCGCGTCGCCGCCCCCCCTGCCCGACGAGCAGGCGAGCGACAGCGACGTCCGCGTGCTCGGCTCGGACTCCGACAGCGACGTGCGTCTCGCCCCCGGCGGCTCGGGCATCTTCGAGGACAGCGACAGCGACGTGCGACTCGTGCTGCCGTCGGAGTCCTCCAACGTGCTCGACGACGGGACCGACGGCGACGTGAAGCTGATCGGCTCCGGCGTGCTGGACGCGAGCGACAGCGACGTGAAGCTCGTCTCGGGTGGG
>JANQQW010000064.1 GCA_028284885.1 Planctomycetaceae bacterium | reverse complement strand
CACGCCGTCACGACCCGTCGGACGCTGGAGGTTCGTCGCCGAGGATCGAGCGGCCACGGGACGTCGGGCGGGTCGCGACCTACGCTTCCCGGCCGATCGAACAGTCCTCAGCAGGTGCGAGATGAGTCCGGAAGACGTGGAGCAGGCGTTGATGCTGGCGTTCGCCCGTGTCGCGACGACACAGCAACCGTTCGACGACGTCAACGCGGCCCGTTCCGCACTCGTTCGCGAGTTCATCCGCCAGACCGGCTGCCTGTCGCCCGGCGTTCTCTGCGAGGCCGCCGAACTCGCCCGTGGCTACGCCCGCAAGCTCGTGACCGGCCAGTTCGCCTGAGTCGAACGCGCGTGCCGGAACGCGAAGAGCGACGCCCCGAAACTCGTCGGAGCGTCGCTCGTTCTGGAGCGTGTTCCGTCGTCGCTCAGGCCGAGACGAGTTCCGCGTGGACCTTCTCGAGGAGGGCCTTCGTCCGCTTCACGCCTTCGACCTCGGGCATCTTCCGTCCCTCGAACTCGATGCCGACGTAGCCGCGGTAACCGCTGTCGACGACGATCTCCATCATCTTGAGGTAGTCGGTCTTCGTCTCGTTCCCCTCGTCGTCGAAGTCGTGGGCCTTGGCGGAGACGAGCTTCGCGTAGGGCATGGTCTCCTTGACGCCCTGGTAGCGGTCGTAGCCGTGGAAGTTGCCGAAGTCCGGCAGCGTGCCGCAGTTGTCGAGATCGACCGTCGCCATCACCTCGGCGAGCCACTTCCCGTTGGAGGAGAGGCCGCCGTGGTTCTCGACGATGATCGCCATCTCGAGGTCGGCCGACCACTTGGAGAGCCGGGTGAGTCCGTCGACGGCGTGCTCGAGCTGCTCCTCGTAGGGGAGCTTGCCGTTGGTGCGGGCGTTGACGCGGATGGAGTCGCAGCCGAGCGTCTTGGCCGCCTCGACCCACTTCTTGTGCTTCTCGACCGCCGACTCGCGCTGCGCGACCTCCGGGTGGCCGAGGTCCCCCTCGCCGTCGATCAGGATGCAGGTTCCCTTCACGCCGGCGTCGTCGGCCCGCTGCTTCATCTCGCCGATGTACTTCGCGTCCTTCGCCTTCGCCATGAACGGGCGGTTCCAGTACTCGACCGCCCCGATGTCGAACGTCTTCTTGACGAAGGCGGCGTAGTCCAGGTTGTCCAGCTTCTTCGCGCCGATCATGCGGTGCAGCGAGTACTCGGTGCAGCTGATCGTCCAGAGAGGCTCGGCGTCCTCGGCGGCGAACAGCCCGCGGCCGGGCAGGGTGGAGAGGGCCAGGCCGGCGGTGGCGGCGGCGGACGTCTGCAGGAACTCACGACGGGACGGCATCGGGGTGTCTCCTCGGGGAGGTGGGTTCGTATGTGACCCGTTCATGCTAACCGGCCCGACGAGGGGAGGGCAGTCTGGAGGAGCCGGGCGGCCGGTTCGGTCAACGAAGCAGTTCGTCGAGCGGTCCGTGGCGATCGAGCTTCGCGAGGTCGCCGGTCAGGTTGAAGTGGTCGCACTCGACGCCGGCGGCGTTCAGCAACGTGCAGTAGAGGGCGTTGATCGTTCGGTTGCCCGGTCTCCCGTAGGCGGGGTACTCGATGAAGGCGTCGGTTCGCAGCCGGTTCTGCAGGCCGCCGATGATCACGAACGGCCACTCGTGCCCCTTCGAGTGGTGCGTGTCCGCCCCGTCGCTGGTGTAGACGATGCAGGTGTTGTCCATCATCGTGCCGTTCCCCTCGGGGACGGACTCCAGCTTGCGGTAGAGATCCACGATCAACTGGAAGTGGTACTTCCGCAGGGCCGTGTAGACTCGCTTCCAGGCCTCCCTCGGCCGAAAGTGGCCCACGCTGTGCAGGTGGAGGTCGGTGAAGTCCAAGCCATCGACCTTCAGACCCTCGAAGTAGCCGTTCGTGTTACACGCCCCCGAGACAATCGTGGCGACGTTCGTCAGCCCACCCACCAGAGCGGCCGTCGCGAGTTCGAACTGCGCTTCGAGTCGCTGGGCCTCGAGACTCGAACCGTACCGGTCATCGAGTTTCGGACGGACGCGGTCGCGGACCGCCTCGTCCCGAATGAAGTCGAACGAGGCAATGTCGGCGCCCGGCGACCCCGGACCGAACAACTCTCCGTACGCGACGCTTGGTTCGAGCGTCGTTCTGATCGGGCGATTAGGCCCCCACGCCCCGCACCGCTTCACGTGCTCCAGCCGTTTGCCGTCGGTCTCCTCGTCGTCCTCGCTGTTCTCGATGCCCAAGTGCACGATCGGCACCTTGGCAGGCAGGGCGAGTGCCAGGGCCGCATCGACAGTGACCTTCGAGTCCTTCGGGGCCGGTCGGTCGTACTTCTGCCGCCGGGTGCCCGCGAGTGCGGCAAAGAGTGCGGAGTGCCACGGGCCGGTGTGCGCTCCGTTGAGCCGCTGGATGATCGTGGTCCGGTGCTTGACCGGCTCCAACGGGCTCAGGTCCTCCGTGAACTCGAAGTCGCGGAGCGTCTCCATCACCGGCCGGTCGGGGCCCTGCTCGGTGCGGTCCAGCCCCTGCGGTTGGGCCGCCCAGGGGTGGAAGCCGTTCGACTGCAGCACGAACACGAACCGCGTCGGCGGCCGCCCCGAGGTCTCCCGCGGTTGGGCGAAGACCCTGTGAGCACCCGGGAGGACGAGCCCACCGGCTCCGAGGGCGAGGCTGCGAACGGCGTCACGGCGTGAAAGCGTCATCGGTCGGCCTCGATAACGGGAAATGCGAGTGCCCGCCTGACCTCAGACTACGCCAAGCGGGGCCGCGCGTCACTGGGGACTCGGTTCCATCACGTACTTCACTCCGTCGGCGAGTTCGATCTCCACCTTCTTCCCCTCGTAGAGAACCTCCTTGGTCTCCTTCTTCTCCCCGATCGTGACCTCGAGCTCGAAGGAGTCGCCGGCATCGGTCGTGCCCACGTAGACCGGCTTGCAGACGACGCGCGTCTGGCGGTCCTGCATGTCCGCGCCGCGGCCGTAGCTGAACGGTTCGTATCCGTCGTCCTTCTCGTCCCAGACCGGACCGCCCGAGTGCCCGTGGGGGCCGTGGACCGTCCCCCAGAGATCGGGATGCTTCGGCTGCCCGGCCTCGGCGGACGAGCCGTCGTCCGAACCGCCGCAACCGGCGGCGAGGCAAGCCGAAGCCACGAACGACGCCAAGAGTCCTGCAGTCCTCACGGGGGGCCTCCTCTGTGAATCGTGGGAGTTCGACGGCCGCGTCACACACGGCGGTAACGTTCCGACTCGACGTCGGAACGGATCGACGGCGTGAACGGATCTCGGGAATCTCCCGGTTTTCGAGTCGCGTTGTCGGTCGGTCCGACCGCTGCAGCCCCTCGCCTGTCGAGGTTCACTGGCTCGCCGTCGAGGTCGAAGTGGTCGCACTCGACTCCGACGACGCGTGAGCCTCGGTCATCGGCGAGCCGGTCGAATCGCGGCGGAGAACGCGTTGGGGTCCGTGACGTGTTGGGCGTCTCGCGCCCGGTCGTTCACGAGGGACCGCGCTCGAATCGTCTCGAACGGCTCGGAGTCGTCGAGCAGACCGTGGTCGTAGGCGACCTGGCCGGTGTGGCCGGGGAAGGCAACCCGCCAGCTCCACGGGCGAACGTGCAACGGGGCGACGCGGTTGAGGTGCACGACGAGGTTGTTCGTGCAGTTGTTCTCCCAGGTGTCGTAGAACTCGGGCCGCTCGGCGAGGTCGTTGGCCCTCCGGAGCACGTCGACGAGCATCGCCCGGGCCGCCTCGGGTGTCGCCCGGACCGGGTACAGGAAGACGTCGTCCTCCCCGAACAGGGCCCGCGCCCCGATGATCTCCCGCTCGTCGCCCAGCACGTAGACCAGCCCGTAGTTGCGGTAGGTGCCCGACAGCGGCGAGAACGACTCCCCCTCCCGACGGCGGGACTCGATCGAGACGGCGAGGTACCGGCCGTCCGAGAAACCGAAGCTGACGAACGTGTGGGCGAGCGACTTCCAGCCGGAGAGTTGCTGCACGCCGAACCAGACCGACTCCAGTTCGGAGAGGTCGTAGGTGCCGTCGGCCCACTCGACCGCGACGACCTCGTCCCCGTCGTAGGTCGTCCGACGCAGCCCGTGGATCGTGACGCGGTCGCCGTCGAAGTCGACGGTGGCCATCCGGGCCTGCTGACGGGCCCACTCTCCCTCGTGCGACGGCTGCGGCAGGATCGCGAGCAGCACGATCACCCCGCACGCGACCGCGACCGCCGTCCGCGCCGACCTCCACGGCCACCGCACGACCGCGGCGACCGAGCCAGCAACGAAGGCCAGGGCGAGCACGAGTCCGACCGACTCCGGCCACCACGGATGCCGCCACACCGCCCCGAGGCACCACAGCCACGTGAAACCCACGACGGCCCAGCCGAAGGCGACAGCCGACGTGCGGAGCACTCGGATCAACATGACGCGGCCCCCGACGACGTTCCCGGTCGAACCGGCGGGAGCGTACCACGGATCGTGCGGAACGGCACGGATCGTGTGGGAACGCTCTCGCGTTGCCCCCCTCGTCCGTCGGTAGCATGGACCCCCAAGGCTCCGACGCACGACCGCGATCGCCCACCGATGTCGACCACGCCGACGCACGACAAGACCGGGGAAGGGGAGCGTCCGAGACTCCTGTTCCTCCTGCTGCTGCTCGTGCTCCCGGCGAAGATCCTGGCCGACCATCATGCCCTGGACGACCGGTTTCTCTCGTTGATGCACTTCGGCGAGGACTTCGCGGCCAACGCCTTGCCGGAGGTACGAGGACTGGAACCGCCGCTGTTCCCGGCGGCCGGATACGACGGCCAATTCTACGCGCAGATCGCACTTCGCCCCACGCTGACGGATCCCGCGCTGCCCGGCGCACTCGACAATCCGACCTACCGGACGCGTCGCATTGGGCTGCCGGCCCTCGCGCACGTCGTCGGGCTGGGGGACCCGCTCCGTGTGCTGGTCGCGTACGCCCTGCTGAACGTCGTGTTCTGGTTGCTGTTGCTGGCGATCGTCGTCCGTGTGCTCGGCCTGCGGACGGGACGCGACCTGTCGCTCGCAGTCGCGCTGCTCTGGAGCGGCGGAGTCGTGCACTCGCTCGACGCGGCGCTAACCGACCTGCCGGCCGCCGTGCTGGCCTTGGCCGCCGTGGTCGCGGCGAACCGGGCGTTCCTTTCGCCCGCGTTGACCGGCCTGGCCACCCTCGTCCGCGAGACGTCCGTGCTCACGGCCCTCTCGCTGCCCGAGTTCCGTCCACCAGTCCGCTTGGACTGGCGGTTCTTCCTGCGGTTCGTGCTCCCCGTCCTCGTCCCCTTCGCGGTGTGGCTCGTGTACGCGCGACTCCGGCTGGGGGACGCGGCTTCACCGGGGTTGCCGGGCCTCGGGTGGCCGCTGGTCGGCCTGAGCGAGAAGGTCCTCGACAACGTCACCCGGCTCGCCTCACCGGACCACACCTTCGCGTACCGGCTCGCCAGCCTCCTCTGCGTGATCGCGATCGTCACCCAGTCCGTCTACCTGTTCGCCCGGCCGCGCCCGGACTCGGCGTGGTGGCGGTTCGGAATCGGCTTGGCCGTCCTGGCCGTCTTCGCGAGTTCCGCGGTCTGGATCGACGACAAGGCCTACACGCGCGTGCTGCTGCCGCTGGCGTTCGCCTTCAACCTGCTGCTTCGCGAGCACGAGACCGGCCGCCGCTACCGCATCTGGTACATGGTCGGGAACGGCGGCCTGTTCTGGCCGGCGGTCCACTGCCTCCTGCGTTGACTGCATTCGCACCGAGTCGACGACCTTCCCAGCAGATCGGCATGCCGAGGATCACGGCTCGGAATCACGCCGGTCGGTCGTTCGTCCGGTCTCACCGGGTAGCATCGTCTTGAAGTCCACTGGTCTCGAAGGTGACGAGATGGCCGTTTCGTGCGTTGTCCGACTGCTTCTGTTTCTCGCGATCGCGGCACCCGTTCACGCGGAAGACTTCGCGCTCTCGATGCAGGATCGCCATCGGGTCGACACCGCCGGCGTCCCGGGTTCGTTGGTCCTCTCCGGGGAGGACGTTCCGGCTGCGGCGCTCGACGCGTTCCTCCGGCTTGGTCGCAACGGACGGGTCGTCGTCCTGCGTGGCGGCCACGGGGGGGCGGGAACGAAGGCACTCGTCGCGTTGCTGCTCGAACGGTCGGAGGAGTTCGACTTCGAGTCGATCGAGATCGTTCGGGCGGCGAAGGACGAGGCCCGCACGGCCGACTCGCTGTCGAAGGCGACAGCTGTCTGGATCGCAGCCGAGTCCGCGAAAGATGCCGAGTCCGTGCTGACGGAGGCGATCCGCGAAGACCTCCGGATCGCGGCGGAACGCGGAATCGTCGTCGGTGCCTCCGGGCACGCGGCCGCGCGACTCGGCTCGTTCGTCGCGGACGACGACGGCGGCGTGAACCCGGGCAAGATCGCGTTGC
Organism: Planctomycetaceae bacterium; assembly: GCA_028284885.1. GTDB lineage: Bacteria > Planctomycetota > Planctomycetia > Planctomycetales > Planctomycetaceae > JANQQW01. Next base: position 33,658 of record JANQQW010000064.1, on the reverse strand, counting down.
TGCCCGACTCGTGCGTTCGACTCGTCGCGGAGGACGAGGACGCGGCGGCGACTTCGTTGGAGACCGTGGTCGATGCGGGCAGAGGGCTCGTTGGGTACGAGCCGGGGAACGGCAGCGCCTTGGTCGTTCGCGGGCGGCGAGTCGGGCTCGTCGGCGACGGACGAGTCCGCATCGTCCTGCCGACCTGCGACTGGCGGGAGGACCGCGGCTTCGAGCTGAACGAGGAGCAGAGGACGGCCGACCTCACGGCCCTGCGCTTGTCGGCGATCGACCGCCGGCTGCCGCGGTTTCCCGCGGCGAAGCCCCCCGCCCCCCGCGTTCCGAAGGGCACGCTGATCGTCATCGGCGGCGGCGGCATGCCGAAGGGGATCGTCGAGCGGTTCGTCGAGACGGCCGGCGGTGAGAAGGCCCGCATCGTCGTGCTGCCGACGGCCGTTCCCGATCCGGTCCCGAGGCGAAGCAGTATCGCAGAGGCGTTCCGCGAGGCCGGGGCCGGCAAGGTGACCGTGCTGCCCGGAAGGACCCGGGACGTCGTCGACGGCGAGGAGTCGCTCGCGGCCCTCCGCGAGGCGACGGGGATCTGGTTCGGCGGTGGACGACAGTGGCGGTTCGCCGACGCCTACCTGGGGACGAAGGCGCTCGAGCTGATGCACGACGTCCTGAAGCGGGACGGCGTCGTCATGGGGAGCTCGGCCGGGGCCTCCATCCAGGGGGGCTACCTCGCCCGGGCGAACCCGTTGGGGAACCGGGACATCATGGCCGAGGGATACGAACGCGGCCTCGGCTTCCTCCCCGGCGTCGCCATCGACCAGCACTTCGCCCAGCGACGACGTTTCGCCGACATGACGGCCCTCGTCGACCGCTACCCGCAGCTGCTGGGCCTCGGCATCGACGAGGCGACCGCCCTCGTCGTCCGCGGCCAGCTCGGAACGGTCGTCGGCCGTTCGCGGGTCCACGTCTACGACCGCAACCAGCCAGTCCCGGAGGAGGGCCCGGACCACGTCTCCCTGCCCGCGGGCAGCGTCTACGACCTGGTCGAGCGAAAGGTCGTCACCCAACCCGCCCCGGCCGAGTCCGACAGCACCCCGCCGAAGTGACCACGACCGGACCGGCCCGTCGGAGGTGACAGCGTTGCAGAGACACCGGTTCACGTCTACGGTGCGTCGAACGGGCAGCGTCCCGGCTCGAAGTTCTCTTTCTCCGCGGAGACGTCTCATGCGACTCGCGACGAACTGGTTCGTCACACTGCTGTTGTTGCCCGCTTTCGTGGGTTGCGGCGGCGACGGAGGCGGCGACAACGGCACGGTGGAGTCGAACGCCGGAGGTGGAACGGCTGCCGTCGACACTGGTGGTCGTGGTGACGACAAGTCGACGGACGACGCCTCGACCGACGCCGAAACGCCGGCCAAAGTGCCGGCCGACGAGGCCTACGTCGCGAAGATGCGAGCGGTCGGAGAGGAGATCAACTACCTCGTCGAAGAGGACGGCTACTTTCCCGCCCACGTGTCGTACGTCGACGAGACCGGTCAGCCGAGATTCAGTTGGCGGGTTCGTGCCTATCAGAACCTGATGTTCCAGAAGGGACGGACCGACCCTTCGGTGTTCAACGTCAAGTGGGACGAAGGGTGGGACACAGAAGGGAATGCGCACGTTCTCGAGAACATGCCCGAGGAGTTCCAGTCACCCGGCGTCGACGAACCGGGCCACACGACGTTGATGGTCCTCGTGGGGCCGACGACCCCCTTCGACGGCGAATACGACTTCTCGAAGATCAAGCGGATCAAGGGGCCGACGCCCGGCGACTTCGAGGACGGTCGAGCCAACGTGATCCTCGCGGTCTACGCCCCGCCGGAGAAGGCCGTTCCGTGGACGAAGCCGGTCGATCTCGAGTTCGACCGCGACGACCCCCTGGCCTGTGTCCGTCCGGTTCCCGAGTCGGGGCTGCTCGTGCTGATGGCCGACGGTTCCGTGCACCGGCTCCCGAAGGACGTCTCGCCGGAACTCTTCCGAAACCTCGTCGAGCACCAGGACGGCAACACGGTCGAGATCCCGTAGCCGGCGGTGTTCGACTGAGCACACCGGAGGGGTGGGGGCTGGGCAGTCGGTTGCGTAGCTTCGCCGGAGCGCTCGCACAACGGTACGGCATTCGCTGTGCTCGGGAGGAGACTCTCCTCGCGACGATCAGCTGAGACGGGACCATGTTTCGACGTCGATGGCGGCTTGCTCTTGCCGGACTTCTCGCCCTCTTGGCGGCGGACGCCACGGCGGCCGACCAGCCGATCCGGTTGGCGGAGGACCCCGCGCTGTCGCCCGACGGCAAACGCCTGGCGTTCTCGTGGAACGGCGACGTCTGGGTCGCCAACGCCAAAGGCGGCGTTGCCCGTCCGCTGACCAGTTCCGAGGCCCGCGACACGAGTCCCGTATTCTCGCCCGACGGGTCGCGGATCGCGTTCGACAGCACCCGGAGCGGCGTTCGGCAAGTCCACGTCGTCCCGGCCCGGGGCGGCACACCCGAGCAGTGGACGTTCCACTCGGAGGGTTCCTCCGTGCGGCAGTGGCAGGGCGACACGCTCCTGCTGTACGCCTCGCGTGATCACTTTTGGCAACGTAGCGGGCGTTTCTTCACCATCGACGCCAAGCCGCGATCACCAGAGGAACTGGTCTTCGACGCCTACGGCAAGGAGGGGCATCTGTCCCCTGACGGCAGTCGCGTTCTGTTCGTCCGCGAAGGCGTGCGCGGCTACCGCAAAGGATATCGCGGGAGTCAGGCCGGCCAGCTGTGGATGTTCGACCGCACGAGCGGGAAGTACACCCGACTGGCCGACCACCCCGGCGGCTCGCGAACGCCCGTCTGGCATCCGAGCGGCAAGTCCTTCTTCTACTGCAGCGCGAAGAGCGGTGCCTTCGAGCTGTGGCGGCACGATCTTGCCGAGGGCAGGGAGGAACGTCTGACCGAGTTCGACGGGGACGACTCGGTGCTGATGCCGACGATCTCCGGCGACGGGAAGACGGTGGTCTTCCGCCGAGGCTTCGACCTGTACCGTCTGAACGTCGCCAAGGCGGACGCCGCCCCGCAGAAGGTCAAGCTGCTGTACCGCGGCGACGACCTCGTGCTGTCGCAGCGGAGCCGCCGGCTGACGTCGGCGACCGAGGCCGCCTTCACCTCGGACGGTCTCGAGGTCGCGTTCGTCGCCGGCGGCGACGTGTGGGTGATGGACACCGTCCTCCGAGAACCGAGGCAGGTGACCAGCACGCCCGAGCTCGAGAGCTCGCCGACGTTCTCGCCCGACAACGGCGAGATCTGGTTCGTCAGCGACGGCGGCGGCAAGAGCGACGTCTGGAAGGCGAAGCGCGGCGACGAGGACGCGTACTGGTGGCGGAACGACTCCTTCGTGCTGACGCAGGTGACCGACGACTCCGCCGTCGAGGCGGACTTGAAGTGGAGCCCGGACGGCGAGCGCGTGGCGTTCGTCAAGTCCCGTGGCGACCTGTGGACGATCGAGAAGGACGGCAAGGGGGCCAAGCTGGTCGTCAGCTCGTGGAGCCGGCCCGAGTTCGAGTTCTCGCCGGACGGTAAGTGGATCGTCTACTCGCAGAGCGACAACGACTTCAACCGCGACGTCTGGATCCAACCGCTGGACGGTTCCCGCGAGCGGTACAACCTCTCCAGCCACCCGGACAACGACTTCTCGCCCGTCTGGTCCCCGGACGGGAAGACGATCGCCTTCACCGGCCGCCGCGTCGGGTTCGAGACGGACATCTACTACGTCCAACTGCAGAAGACGGACGACGAGACCGGGTCGCGCGACCGCAAGCTGAAGGAGGCGATCGAGAAGATCAAGAAGGTCCGCAAGGCCCCGGCGAAGAAGCCAGCGGCGAAGGCGGCTCCCGAGGCCGGGAAGAAGGAGGAGCCCAAGAAGGAGGAGCCCGAGAAGGTTGAGCCCGAGAAGGAGTCCGACAAGCCGGCCGCCAAGGCCGAGGAGAAGCCCGAAGAGAAGAAACCAGAGAAGAAGCTGCCGGAGGTGAAGATCGACTTCGACGGCCTGAACCTCCGCGTGCGCAGGGTCTCGATCAGCGACGCCACCGAGGGGGGCCTGCTCTGGTCGCCGGACTCCAAGAAGCTGGCGTTCTCCGCGTCGATCAACGGCAAGTCCGGCCTGTACACGATCTCGCCGCCCACCTCGACCACGCCCAAGCTGCTGTCGACCACCGTCGGATCGAACGCCCGCTGGCTGAAGACCGGGAACCAGATCGTCTGGCTCGCGGGCGGCCGCCCCGCCTCGCTCACGGCCACCGGGACGGCCGCCTCGTACGGCTTCACCGCGCTGCAGACGGTGGACACCCAGAAGTCGAACCAGGTGGTCTTCGACCTCTGTTGGCGGGCGATGCGCGACAACTGGTACGACGAGCGGATGAACAACCGCAACTGGGACCAGATTCGCCGCAAGTACGCGGAAGTGGCCCGCGAGGCGGTCAACCCGTCGATGCTGAGCACCGTGGTCAACATGATGCTCGGCGAGCTGAACGGCTCTCATCTCGGCTTCTCCTCCACGGTCGCCACCGGTTCCGGCAGCGGCATGGACTGGCGGGAGACGACGGCTCACTTCGGCGTTCGCTACGACGCGTCCTTCGCCGGCCCCGGCTGGAAGGTCGAGGACGTCATCCGCAACAGCCCGGCGACCCGGCAGCGCAGCCTGTTGAACGTCGGCGACGTCGTCCTCTCGGTCGACGGGACCGAGGTCGACCCCGCGATGGAGGTGACGGCCGTTCTGAACGGACGGCTCGACCGGGACGTTCTGCTGAAGGTGAAGAACGAGAAGCGCGACACCCGCGACGTCTCGATCCGCCCGATCTCCTACGGAGCCGCCCGCTCGCTGTTGTACGAGCAGTGGATCGACGACTCGCGGCAGGCGGTCGAGAAGGCCTCGCAGGGCCGCTTCGGGTACGTGCACATCCGGGGGATGAACATGTCCAGCTTCTACCGCTTCGAGCGGGAGCTGTACTCCGTCGCGTCCGGCAAGGCGGGCCTGGTCATCGACGTCCGCGAGAACGGTGGCGGTTCGACGACCGACCACCTGCTGACGATCCTGACGCAGCCGACGCACGCGATCACGCAGCCCCGCGGCGGCGGCCCCGGCTACCCGCACGACCGACGCGTGTACGCCACGTGGTCGAAGCCGATCGTCGTGCTGTGCAACCAGAACAGCTTCAGCAACGCGGAGATCTTCAGCCACTCGGTCAAAACGCTCGAACGCGGGCAGGTCGTCGGCGTCCCCACGGCGGGCGGCGTCATCAGCACGGGCGGCACCCGCATCGCCGGCGTCGGCTTCCTCCGCATGCCGTTCCGCGGCTGGTTCCTGATGGACGGCAGCGACATGGAGCTCAACGGCTGCGTGCCCCACCACGTCGTCTGGCCCCAACCGGGCGACCTGCCCTCCGGCAAGGACGAGCAACTCGCCAAGGCGATCGAAGTCCTCGGCAAGGAGGTCGAGGAACACGAGAACCGACCGAAGGTGAAGCTGAAGTACGCCAGCGAACTTCGGAAGGGGCCGTAGCAGAACCCGAGACGTCGCCCGCGGGCCATGCGGCGTCCCGTCGGTTGTCAGTCGTTCGTTGGCTGCTCGCCGTGGTGTCGCACGAACGCCTCGCCGTAGCTCTTCCACTGGCTGGCGACGGAGATGCAGAGACCCACGGCCGCGATGACGACGTGATCAGCAAGTAGAAGTTCCCGTCGCCCGCGATGGAGAACCCGAAGCTGATCTGCCCGACGATTGCGCCGACCGTCGCACACCGGGCGCCGTTGGCACTCGGCTTCGAGGTCTCGGTCGTCATGGAACTCGCACGGGCGTCGTCGTGATGGCCGTGGGTCGGAAGATCGCGCGAACCAGTGACTCGATCCGTGCGCTCGAGTCCGTTCGACGTCGCCGTGCGTCCTCCGCGGTTTCGACGGATGGATACACGTGCGGGTCCGAACGCCGTTGACCGACTCGCTCCAACCGACCTTGCCAGCCGCTCTCTGCGAGCCCTTGGTGTACGTGATCGTGACGTCGTGTCCGGCCCGAACGTCGCGTGTCGGCCGTTTCGCCCGCTCGGGCTTCTCCTGCCGTTGCTTCTCGACTGCCTCGTCGAAACGGCGGACGAGGTCGTCAAACCCCTTCGGCGGCCCGGCGTCGTCGGCGTTCACGTCGTACTCGTCGTGGTGCTTCTGCCACCAGGCCATCTACTTGGCCGCGTCCGTGCCGAGTTTCTGCCCAGTGCGTTCCTCCAGCTGTTCACGGATCTCACGGTGCGAATCGCCCAGTCGGCGTCCCCCAACCGGGCAAACGCGTCGGCGTAGACCCAGGTGCCGTCGTCGATCTCCTTCTCCTCGCCGTAGAGTTCACGGAGCCGTGGAAGCACGTCGCGGGCGTTCAGCCAGCCCAGCGTGCGAACGGCTGTGTGCCGTACGTCTCGGTCGGCGTCGTCGAGCAGGCGGGTCACCGCGGAAACGGCGGCACGGCTCTTCTGGAACATCAACGACTGGCAGGCAAACCGTCGCACGTCGGCATGTTCGTCGGACAGCGCCTCGATCAACGCGGGCACGACGTCCTCGTACGCAGGCTTCGACAGGCTCGAGGCTGCCCCATTCGAACGCTCGGGATCCGCGACTTTCGCAGCAGATAGACCACCACCATCTGGCACGTTTCCAGGTCCGGTCGCAACTCCTGCGGCGTCTGCCGGTCCCGTCGCAGGCTCCAGATCGCGCCCGGCAACGCCGCGTGCACCGGCTTTGGCAAGTCGAGCAGCACCTAGAGCCCGCGACCCGTCGAACGAAACTCCTTCCAGCACCGACGGGAGGATCAGCTCGGCCGCGCGCCGGTCCAACTCCGTGATCTCGGGAGCCGGGTCGGCGGCGACGAGCGGCGCCGGTGTCAGCGCTGCCACGGCGAGAGTCGCCACGATCCGCCGGGATGCCTCCGTCATCGCGAAACGCCGGTTCCGTCGAGGTCCGACACGTTCAGACATGCACAGTTGACCGACGCGGAAGGCGGTGGAATCCAACGGCGAGCATGGGGAGGAGTGGTCGCCGTCCGTCGCAACCCGCCGGTCGCCCGTCTATCATCCGGGCTTCGACGACCACGGACGGCCACGCGTGAATCTCGACGACCTCACCCCCAGCCAACGGCAAGCCGTGCAGCACGTGGACGGGCCGCTGCTCGTCCTCGCCGGGCCCGGTTCCGGGAAGACGCGGGTCGTCACGCGGCGGATCGCCCATCTCGTCGAGCAGGGCGTGCACCCCGGCGAGATCCTGGCGATCACGTTCACCAACAAGGCGGCCCGCGAGATGCAGGAGCGCGTGGACGCCCTGCTGCCCGGCACGCGGGTCTTCATCAGCACGTTCCACCGCTTCTGTGCCCGACTGCTCCGTCGTCACGCGGACCACGTCGGCCTGCACCCGAACTACACGATTGCCGACACGACCGACCAGCGGGCCCTGCTCCGCGTGGTGCTGGACGAACTGGACGTCGACGGCGTGCACTTCCCGGCCGCCAAGCTGAACGCCGCCATCAGCAAGGCGAAGAACGACCTGCTCCGCCCGGACGACTACACGGCTCGCTTCGCCGAGTCGATCGGCAACCACGAGCAGGCCGTCGTCGCCCGCGTCTACCCCGCCTACCAGAAGAGGCTGCTGGAGGCGAACAGCGTCGACTTCGACGACCTGCTGCTGCACGTCCACGAGATGCTCCGCGACAGCCCGGAGCTGCGTCGCGACCTCGACGAGCGGTTCCGGTACGTCCTCGTCGACGAGTACCAGGACACGAACGCCGCCCAGTACGAGATCGTGCGGGCCCTCTCGATCGACAAGCCGAACCTCTGCGTCACCGGCGACCCGGACCAGTCCATCTACGGCTGGCGAGGGGCGAAGATCGAGAACATCCTCCGCTTCGAACGGGACTACCCCGGTGCCACCGTCGTCCGGTTGCAGGAGAACTTCCGCAGCACGAAGGCCGTGCTCCGCGCGGCCGACGCCCTGATCGTGCACAACAAGAAGCGGAAGGCGAAGTCGCTCGTCACCGACAACGACGAGGGACCGGCCGTCGAACTCCGGGTTTTCCGGGACGCCCGGCACGAGGCGGAGTCGATCGCCGCCGACGTCCGCCGAGCCGTCGAGTCGGGCGAGCGGACGTACTCGGACTTCGCCGTCTGCTACCGCGTCAACTCGCTCTCCCGTGAGATCGAGGTCGCCTTCCGCCGCGACGGCGTTCCCTCGCAGGTCGCCGCCGGCGTCTCGTTCTTCGAGCGGGTCGAGGTGAAGGACGTGCTCGCGTACCTGAAGCTCGCCCTCAACCCGGCCGACCGCGTCGCCTTCCGACGCATCGTCAACAAACCGGTCCGCGGCATCGGCAAGAAGAGCGTCAGCACACTCCTCGCCCACGCGGACGCGAAGGGACTCACGCCGCTCGAAGCCGCGTCGAAGGCGACCGCCGTCCCGGGTCTCACGAAGCGCGGGGCGAACGCGCTCGCCCGGTTCGCCGAGTGGTACGACTCGTTCGACCTCGCGAACGCCGGTTCCGTCGCCGGGCTGCTGCGGACGATCGTCGACCGCACCGGCTACACGGCCGCGTGGAAGTCCAGCAGTTCCGAGGACGACCTGCAGCGGCTGGCGAACGTGGAGGAGATGCTGGCCGTCGCCGCTCGGTACGACGCCGAGCACCCCGACGACCCGTCGCTCGAGGCTTTCCTCGAATCGGTCTCGCTCGCCAGCGAGGTGGACAGCCTCGACCCCGACGCGGGCGAGGTGACGCTGATGACGCTGCACGCGGCCAAGGGGCTGGAGTTCCCGGTCGTCTACCTCGTGGGCGTGGAGCACAACCTGTTGCCGCACGAGCGGAGCCTGAACTCGCCGGACGGCAGCGGCCTCGAAGAGGAACGCCGGCTGCTGTTCGTCGGCATGACACGGGCCCGCGAGCAACTCGTGCTGACCCGCACCGAACGCCGCGACGTCCGCGGCCGGTCGCTGCACAGCATCCCCAGCGACTTCCTCCGCGAGATGCAGTCCGAACTCTTGGTCCGCGACCTCGCCCGCGACGAGTTCGACGTCTCGCAGGAGGCCGAGCCGACACCCGCTCGCCGCCACACCGCGAGGACGCGGCCGGAGGGGCAGCCGTTGCTGACGACCGGGGCCGCCCTGCTCGACGGCGGCCGCCGCGACGCCGTTCCGCTGCCGGTCGGCTTCGCCCTCGGCATGCAGGTCCGCCACCCCCGCTACGGCCGCGGCACCATCGTCGACCTCGGCGGCTACTCCAAGCACCGCACCGTCACGGTCGAGTTCGAGACCGACGCCCGCCGCGAGACCTTCGTCGCCGCCAAGAGCCCCCTGCAGCCGATCGGCGTGGGGTGACCACGCAGCGGAGTTTCGGCTTGCGATCGGGGCCGACAGTCAACAGCGTGGACGACTGGCCGATCGTCGGCCGCACTCCAGGAATCCCATTTTTCGGAAGCCCCCATGCGCTTGGTCGCCCGGACGGGAATACTGCTGCTCCTGACTGCACCTTCGATCGCAGTGGCTCAGGTTGAGTCCGCACAGCGTGCCCAGGCATGGATCGCGCGATCGGCTCTGTTCCGGACCAAGTACTACGAAGTCCGAACGGACATGCCGCCGGACGACGCCATGGCGCACGCGTTGCACATGGACCTCACCTGCGAAGCGTACGTCAGCATGTTCCGCGGTCTGAACGTGAGACGGCCTTCCCGGCTGAGGTTGTTCATGTTCCAGTCGCAGGACGACTACATGGCCGTCCTACGCCACTCGCTCAACGTCGACGGCACCGGCTCACAGGGGATGTGCATCACGCGGAAGGACAGCGTCACGCTGGCCGGCTTTCGCGGTCGCGCCGGGGACGAACGGTTTCGTCAGCTGCTCCAGCACGAAGGTTTCCACCAGTTCGCCAGCATCCTCTTCCCCGGCCTCCCGACGTGGATCAACGAGGGGCTTGCCGAGGTCTTCGAGCGTGGCGTTCCCGTGGACGGGACTCTCGTGATCGGCGAGGTTCGTCGACGCGACCGGGCCGCCCTCGATGCTCGGCTCGAGTCCCAGCAGTTCATGCCGTTCGCGAGGTTCTTCGCCTTGCGGAACTGGGGGCAGGCCGTCCGCGGCGGGGCTGCCGGGACGAACTACCTGCAGGCCTGGAGCATGTCCCACTTCTTCCTGTTCGCGGAGAACGGAGCCCTCCGACCCGGCTTCTTCAAGTTCCTGATGCTGCTGAACAACGGTGCGAAGCCCGAGGCGGCTTGGCTCACGGCGTTCGGCGTCCCCAACTTCGCCAACATGGAGGCCAAGTGGGGCGCGTACGTCCGCGACCTCCGGGCCGAGGACTACCGCGAGACGATCCGTCACCTCGAGTTCCTCGCCGCCGGCTTGTTGAGGCTCCGCGAAGACGACGTCGTCCCGCTGACGATCGACCAACTCCGCGAGGAGTTGCAGAAGGCGAAGTTCGAGCACGTGTCCGTTCTCTTCGGCGAGTCGAAGACCATCCGGACGAGCGCCGAGGTCTTCAGGCTGCCCGGCAGCACGCACGGGGCCGCGTACGAACTCGTCGACGTCCGCGGTCGCAAGATCGATCCGAAACGTCCGCCGCGATCTCGCGTCCCGCTCCGCCTGGCGACCACCGGACTCCAGGCCCAGAACTTCGCCGTCCAGTGGGTCCGCAAGAGCGGCGACTACGTCCCACGTCTCGGCGTAAGGTAGGCACGAGGCCCGACTGACGGGTGTGGGGTCGGAGGCGGAGCCAAGCCCTCGACGAACAAGAGTCGAGTCGTGTCTCTCGCCGACGACCTTCCGCCCCTCACGTTTGACGTGATCGTCGATTTCTCGCGATTCCCGAGATCCACACCGGCCTCGCCCACGTTCTCGATGGAGATGGGAAAGAGTACCAATTCCTCTGTGGGACACGGCTTGAAGAACTCACCCCTCGGAATCCTGTGGGACCGGATCAGCACGACGGCTGCCGTTCTCCTTCTGACCTACGGAGCCGTTGCGAACCTCGAGACGTACCCCGTCCTTGCAGTCGTGTCCGGAGTCTGCGCCATCACCTTCCCGTTCCTCGTCGGGGAGACGGTCGGCCGGGGATTTCGGGACACGATCAGCACCGCGGCCGGCGTGTTCCTCTTCGCCTCGGGGGCGATCGGGTCCTACGAAACACGGCCCGTCTTGGCGATCCTGTTCGTCGGCTTCACGATCGGTTACCCGTTCCTCGTCCGGCACTCGGACCGAGTCCGCGACGCCATGCTCGGCAAGCCTTCCGACGCCGAGGAGCCGCGCTCTCGGGCCTGACCGACCGGGTCTTCCGTGCGGTCCAGACCCGACCATCCCGCCGATTCGACCAACTCGGACCGACCGACCACCGGCAGCGTTTCTCAAGCGCGCGATCGACTTGGGCCGATCTTGGCCGTATGCCTGCCAAGAAACGCCCCCGCAATCGTCTGCCCGGTCAGCCGCCCACTTCGGCGGGGACGCGGCACGTGGCGGACTTCGTGCGGTACCTGGAGGCGGAGTGCGGCATGTCGACCAACACGGTCGACGCCTACCGGCGGGACGTGAGGCGGTTCGACGACTGGCTGGGGACGCAGGGGTCGCCGCCGCTGCGAGACGTCGATCTGCCGCTCCTCACCGGCTACCTGCGGCACCTCGGTGAGCAGGGGCTCGCACCGTCGTCGATCGCGCGGCACATCGTCTCGGTGAAGTCCTGGTTCCGGTACCTCGTGCTGGAGGGCGTGCTGCAGGACTCGCAGGTCGACCTGCTCTCCTCGCCGAAGCTGTGGCAGCACCTGCCGCAGGTGCTCTCGCCGGAGACCGTGAACCGGTTGATCGCCGCACCCGGGTTCGAGGATCGGTTTCCGCTGCGGGACCGGGCCATCCTGTGCACGTTGTACGCCACCGGGGCCCGCGTCTCCGAGGTGTGCGGCCTCCGCATCGGCGACGTGCACCTTGCCGAGGGGTTCTGCCGCGTGGTCGGCAAGGGCAACAAGGAGCGGATCGTCTCGCTCAACCCGGTCGCCCGGCTCGCTCTCGAGAAGTACCTGACGCACGAGCGGGGCGACCTCGCCCGGTCCGACTCCACGGCGTGGCTGTTCGTCACCCGCAGCGGCGGGCCGATCAGCCGGGTGGCCGTGTGGAACCTCGTGAAGAAGTACGCCGCCCGCGTCGGCTGCAGCGAGCAGGTGAGCCCGCACACGCTGCGGCACAGCTTCGCGACGCACATGCTGGCTGGCGGCGCCGAGATTCGTGCGCTGCAGGAGATCCTCGGCCACGCCAGCATCCGCACGACGCAGCTCTACACCCACGTCGACCACGGGCGGCTCAAGGCGATTCACGCCAAGCACCACCCGCGGGCGTAGGCGGTCACGGCTACTCCCACGTGCCGACGAACCGCGTCGCGATGAGGACTGCGGCGAGCAGGACTCCGAGCACGTACATGGTGGCAGGGACGATCATCGGTTCTCTCCAAGTGGATGTGTTCACCGGAAGAACCGCAGCATCCGGTCGCCTACAACCGCCTCTGCAGCGGATTTTCCGGGCCGGTCTTCGTTACGATCGACGGATCGACACCGGAGACGACTCATGTCCGACGACACCCCGACCATCGGCTTCCTCGGCGCCGGCCGCATGGCGACCGCTTTGGCCACCGGCCTCGTGAAGAGCGAGATCACGCCGCCGGACCACGTGATCGCGACCGACCTGCTGCCGGCGGCTCGCGAGTCGTTCGCCGCGGCAACCGGTGGCCGCGTGTTCGACGACGCCGGCGAGGTGGCCCGCTTGGCAACGACACTCGTCGTCGCGGTCAAGCCGCACCACGTGGCCGGGCTTCTCGCCGACCTCGGCGAGCAGCTCTCGGAGATTCACCTCGTCGTCTCGGTCGCGGCCGGCATTCCGCTCGCCCGGCTGCAGTCACACGTCGAGAAGCCGATCCGCTTCGTCCGCGTGATGCCCAACACGCCCTGCCTCGTCGGCACGGGGGCGTCCGGCTACGCACTCGGACGGTACGCGACGAAGCACGACGGCGAGTTCGTCGGCCAGCTGCTCTCCACGGTCGGCCTCGCGGTCGAGGTCCCGGAGCCGCAGCTCGACGCCGTCACCGGTCTCAGCGGCAGCGGCCCCGCGTACGTCTACCAGATGATCGAGGCCCTCTCGGACGGTGGCGTTCGCTGCGGCCTGCCTCGGGAGACGGCCACCCGCCTCGCCGCCCAGACGCTGCTGGGGGCCGCCCGCATGGTCCTCGAGACGGGCGAGCATCCCGGCGCGCTCAAGGACGCCGTCACCAGCCCCGGCGGGACGACGATCGCCGGCCTCCACGCGCTGGAGTCCGGCGGCCTGCGGGGCACGCTGATGAACGCCGTCGTCGCCGCGACGCAGCGGTCGGTCGAACTCGGGCACTCGTGAATCTCCGAGATTCCCGTCGGGTCGGCCGGATTTCGTTCACGAAAACTCCCCTTGCGGCCGACAGCGGTCCCGACTAACTTCCCGGCCCCTTCGACCGCCCCCTCACCTCGCGGTCGTTCTCACTCCGACTCTCCGCTCCCCAACGCGAATCCGCTGGAGGCGTGCCATGCGCACCGCTCCCTTCCGGTCCGTCCTGTCCCTCGCCGCCCTCGTGCTGTCGTGTGCCTCGCTCACGGGCTGCAACGTCACCAACGGCGGGGTGAACAACCGGCTTGGCCGAATGCACTACAACCTCGGCAACTACCGGGCCGCCCGGCAGGCCTTCGAGCGTGCCGCCGTGGACGACCCCGGCAACGCCGACCACTGGCACAACCTGGCCGCCGCCGCACGCCGGCAGGGGGACATCGGCACCGCCGAGCAGAACTACCGCAAGGCGATCGCCGCCAACCCCATGCACCAGCCCTCGTACCACAACCTCGCCCGGGTCCTCGTGGACACCGGACGGCAGGACGAGGCCCACACCATGCTGGCGGGTTGGGCCAACACGCAGCCCTACAACCCGCAGGCCCGCATCGAACTCGCCGCGCTGCAGCGGAGTACGGGGGACCTGGGGGCGGCCGAGCAGTCGCTCCGGCAGGCTCTGAAACTGGAGCCGAACCATCCGACCGCACTCGCCCACCTCGGTGAGATGTACGCCGAACGTGGCCAGCAGCAGCAGGCGCAGCGGATGTACCAACAGTCGCTCGCCAGCAACTGGAACCAACCCGAGCTCCACGCCCGCATGGCCCAGATGGGCCCGCCGCCGGCTCCGGCCGTCCCGATGACGGCCTCGCAGCCCGCCTACTTCCCGGGCAACCCGGCCCCGCAGACGGCCGCCGCCCAACCGGTCTACGTCCAGCAGCACCCGCAGCAGGTGATGATGCCGCCGCAGACCTTCGCACCGCAGCATCCGCAGCAGGTCGTGATGCAGCCGCAGACGCCGACGTTCGCCCACGCCCACCCGGCCGCCGCCGCACGTCAGCCGACGTTCGTGCACGCCCACCCGGCACCGCAACCCCCGATCCAGCAGACGCGGGCTCCGGCTCCGCGGCCCGCTCGACCGGTCGCCGCGGCCCAGCCGACGTTCGCCCACCCGACCTTCGAGGTCTCCACTTCGGACGGACCGGCGCTCCTGCCGACGATGCCCGGCCCGCCGGCGACACGGGAGGCGGCTCCGGCCCAACCGATCGGCACGGCCCCGCAGCAGACGCCGTCGTTCATCACGCAACGACCGGTCGTGCAGCCGTTCTGAAACCTGTGGGACGGATCTCCGAATCCGTCCTGCTCGGCTCCGCCGGCAACTCCCCTCGTCGATCGGTGACGTCGAGTCCGTCTCTCGACTGGTCGCGTCCTCGAACCGGCGGTTGGACGGATTCGGAGATCCGTCCCACGGTCAGGCGTAGGCCGCGTTCGCGGCGGCGACGCCCGTTCCGGGTGTCACGCCGACGCCCTGTTCCGACAGGCACGCTTCCAATGCGGCGAGGAACAGCAGCACGTTTCGCCGCGTGCTCGCTGCGCCCATCAGACCGATCCGCCAAGTGACGCCCTTCATCGGCCCGAGACCGGCCCCGATCTCGATGCCGAACTCGGTGAGCAACCGCTTGCGGACCGTGGCGTCGTCGACTCCCGCCGGGATTCGAACGGCGTTCAGCATTGGCAGCCGGTGCGCCTCGGCGACCGCGTACTCGATGCCGAGGGCGGCGAGCCCCTCGCGAAGCGCCACGTGATTCGCGCGGTGACGAGCCCAACGGGCCTCCAGCCCCTCTTCCAGCACCAGCCGCAGCGCCTCGTGCAGCCCGTAGTTCGCGTTGATCGGGGCCGTGTGGTGGTAGGCCCGCTCGCTGCCCCAGTAGTTGCGGATCATCGTCGTGTCGAGGTACCAGCTGGCGACCTTCGACTTCCGGTTGGCGATCACCTCCTCCGCCCGCGGCGAGAACGTGACGGGGGCGAGACCGGGCGGGCAGCTGAGGCACTTCTGCGTGCCGGAGTAGGCGGCGTCCACGTCCCACGCGTCGATCTCGACCGGTGCGCCGGCCAGCGACGTCACACAGTCGACCAGTAGCAGCGCCCCGGCCTCGTGCACGACTTTCGAGATCTCCTCGAGCGGCTGCATGGCCCCGGTCGACGTCTCCGCATGCACGATGCCGACCGCCTTCACCGGCTTGCCGTCCAACGCCGCCTTGATCTCATCGGCCGTGAACACCTCGCCGAACGGTCGCTCCAGCACCGTCACCTCCGCCCCGGCCCGACCGGCGACGTCGGCCATCCGCCCGCCGAACACGCCGTTCTGGCAGACGAGCATCCGGTCGCCCGGTTCGACCAGGTTGACGACGCACGCCTCCATCCCGGCACTGCCGGTCCCGCTGACGGCGAACGTCAGCGGATTCTCCGTGCGGAACACCTGCCGCAGCATCGTCTGCATCTCGTCCATCACCCGCAGGAAGTACGGGTCGAGGTGCCCGACCGTCGGCGCGGCCGTGGCCGCCCACACCCGCGGGTGCACGTCACTCGGCCCCGGCCCCATCAGCGTCCGAAGCGGCGGGTTCACGGCGGCAGGCAGGCTGGACATCACGGCGTCTCGCGAGTCGGAGGGCAGGTTCGGACCGTCAGGCTAACGGCCGCGGGGGACCGACGCCACGCGACGCCCGTCCGACGTTCCTACTCCGGCTGCTCGACGTCCCGGGCGGTCCGCGGGAGCGGTGGAAGTCCCATCGACGTCGCGTCGGCCTCCAGTCGCGCGAGGTCCAACACCCGCACGGTGTGCTCCCCCGCGATCAGACAGGCCAGCGTCTCCCCCGTCGAGGAACACCGCAACTCGCGAACGGCCCCGCCGAACGGCCCGAGTCGAAGCTGCTCGGTCCAGCCGTGCTGCGACACGCTCCACAACACGACCACCCCGTCCGCCGTGCCGGTGGCGACGAGTCCGTCGTCGTCGAGGATCGTGGCCGCCGTGACGGCTCGGTCCGTTGCGTCGGCGATCCCGAACGGTTCCCCGTCGACGTTCCAGGCCGCGACGCGACCACGATCGGTTCCTGCGACGAACCAGGACTCGTCGGACGACAGGGCCTGGCTGGAGATCTCGCCGCCCGGCCCGGAGACCTTCGAGAGGACTCGGCCGTCGGCCGTGTCCAAGACGACGACCTGCCCCGTCGACGCTCCGACGACGATCCGGCCAACGCCACCACTGAGGCCCCGCAAACGGTGCGGTCCGAAGTGAACGGCTTGGGCGACGTCGCGGAACGCGTACTGCCGGTCCCCTCCCGGAACACCCCACGCGTGGAGCACCTCGTCGCTGACGAAACCCCACATCCGCTGCAGGTCCGGGGAGAACGCGACCGGGTGGTGGTGCCGAAGGTCGTACTGCTTCGTTCGCGGATCGACTTCGAACGGAACGCACAGTACCTCGTGGAGTTCGACCCGGATCGGCTCCTTCGTCGTGGACCGCAGTCGGACGGTGAACTCGTCGGTCGACTCGCCCGGGTGGACGAGGCCGAGAAAGTGCCAGCCGTCGCTGGGCTCGGCCACCGTGATCCTTCCGGAACCGGCGTCCACGGACAGCTTGGACTCGCCGGCGAACCCGGCGGAGCACCGCAGGAACACACCATGGTCGCCCTGCGAATCGAGCGCGGCGGGCACGCGGAACGACGCTCCGGCCGCGTCCACCACGACGACCGTCGCGTCGTACTCCCGAACGAAGCGTGCGGGGGGAGTCACGACGAAGGCCGTGTCGTCGACGAGCCGCCCCGACTCCGGCGGCAGCACTGTCCCCGCCGTCGTGCGGGTCGGATGCAGTCCCATCAGCGGCTCCTGCACGCAGACACTGCCGTCGGCGAGCAGGCGAACGGAGGACGAGACGCGGACGTCCGGACGATACGTCCGCGAGTGCCTCGTCACACTGGTGAGGGGTCGTGTCTCTCCGGTCGCCGTCCGGGTGACGCCCGCCTCGCTCCGCGTGACGCCACGGCTGTCCCGTTCGACCGCCAGCCAGGCGACGCGTTCGCCGTCGGCACTCAAGTCGCACGACTCGACGACGCCGCGGTGAACGGTCGGGAACGTCCACGCCTCGGGCGTCCGGATCTCGTACAGAACGACGGCGTCCATCTCGGCGACGGTGAGCCGCCGACCGTCGGGCGACACCGCGAACGGCCCCGACCGGCGGCCGTGGGTCAGGACCGTGACGACCAAGTCTCCGGTCACGAGATCGTGCACGCACAACCGGTCGACGCTGCTGCCGGACACGACGAACGGTGTGTCGCCCACGAGCTGCAACTGGTCGCCGTCGTGCCTCGACTCGGACTCCGCACTCGTCCAGGTGAGCACCTCGCGGTGGTCGTGGGTGGCGAAGACCGACAGGTCGGGGCCGTACGCCGCGAGGCTCGCCGGTCCAGCCGACCTCGCTCCACTCGCGAACGTCGAGCAGCCCCAGTCGACCGGCGGCCGCATGGACGAGGTGTCGCCCGTCCGGCTCGAACGCCATCGAGCGACCCACGTCGGCGAGGTCCCGCTCGACCGTCCACGACGAATCCGTTTGCCGTTGCCACACCCGCAGGGCCGTCTTGCCTTTCTCGTGCGACTTCGGCGTCGCCAGGAGCCGGGTCCCGTCCGGAGAGAACTGCAGCCCGAACACCGACTCGTCGAACGCGTCCAGCGACTGGACGGGTTCGGGCTCGCCGACACGCCAGACGACGACCCTGCCGAACAGCGTTCCACCGGCGACCCACTCGCCCGTCGGATCGACGGCCACGGCTCGGAACCCCGACTGAAACCGTCGCCCCTGCACGAGCCGGCTGAAGTACTGCCCGTTGAGCGTCGCCATCCGGTACTCGTTCAGCACCGCTGACGTCGAGACGTCGAACTCCCGGACGAAGCAGTTCGGAATCCGTTTCGAAGTAGCCGCGTAGAGGCGGCGACCATCGGCGGAGAAGGCCAGGTCCCCGATGTGAACGCCAGCCGCGATCTGTCCCACGGGGCGGACGTCGAACGTCCCGAGGCAGCGAGCGGCCAGCGTTCGCAGTGTCGCCTCGTCTCCCCGCGCAGGCTCAAGCGACGCCGCCCGCTCGAGGTCGGCGAGGGCATGCCACGTCCACCCGTTCGCCGGCCGCGTGGCCGACTCCAGACGGACCTTGTCGACGAGCGAGCGGTACTCGTTCTGCTCCGCCCGTCGCTGAGCCGCCTCGGCCTGCTGCCGTGCCTCCTCGGCCCGCCGCCGCGCCTCGTCCGCCATGCGGGCCTCGAACTCGGCCTCGTTCGCGCGTTCGCGCATCAGCACGGCGAACGTCGTCGTCCCGGCGATGCCGAGCAGCACGGAGACCGCCAACGCCGCTGTGAGCAGGGCCTGCACCGGGCGGCGTCGGCACCACCGCACGGATTGCCGGACACGCCCCGTTCGCCGGGCGGTGATCGGACGACCGTCGAGGTAACGCTGCAACTCGTCCAGCAGGTGGGCCGCGGACGCGTACCGTGCCGACGGCTCCTTCTCCAGGCACTTCAGGCAGATCGTCTCCAGGTCGCCGTCGACGGCACGGTTGCGTTGCGACGGCGGGACCGGGTCGTCCTCGGTCACCTGCCTCAGCGTCTCGACGGTCGTCGGGCCGAGGAACGGCGGGCGGCGCGTCAGCAGCGTGTAGAGAATCGCGCCCAGCGCGTACACGTCGGCGGGCGGTCCGACCAGCCCCGGCACCCCGGCGGCCTGTTCCGGCGACATGTAGCTGGGCGTCCCCTGCACCACGCCCGACTTGGTCAGCCCCGAGTCCTCCTCGACGAACTTCGCCAGCCCGAAGTCGGACACCTTCGGGTTGCCCGACTCGTCCAACAACACGTTGCCCGGCTTCAGGTCCCGGTGCACCACGTTCCGGTCGTGTGCGTACCGCACGGCCTCGGTGATCTTAAGGAGCAACTCGGCCGCACGCCGGGGCGGAAGCGGCCCCTCGGCCAACAGGTCGCGAAGCGTCCCGCCGGTGACGAGCGGCATCGTGTAGTAGTGCAGCCCCTCGTGCTCGCCCACCTCGTGGACGGCGACGATGCCCGAGTGCTCGAGCCGCGCCGCCGCCTCGGCCTCGGTGCGGAATCGCCGCACGTCCGACTCGGTCGCGAGATGGGAGGAGAGGATCGTCTTGAGTGCGACGTCGCGGTTCAGTCGTCGTTGCCGCGCTCGGAAGACGACCCCCATGCCGCCCCGGGCGATCTCCTCGAGCAGGTCGTACTCGCCGAACCGGGACGAGGGACGTGTCAGCGCGAACGCTCCGCCGGACTCGTCCGTCGCGGATCCGTGCCCGGAGGTCGCGGTCGCGGCGGAGGCGTCGGCCGGGCCGTCGTCCGGGAAGAAGTACGCAGTCCCCTCGTCTCCCGCGTCCACCAAGAGTGGGACGCAGTTCAGCCGACTGTCACACACGGGGCACTTGGCCGACCCCGACGTGGAAACGGCACCGCACTCCGGACAGGGCTGCACGACGGCGATGACGGAGACTCCGGGAGGAAACCGAACTGAGCCCGGAGCTCACGTGCCAAGCTCTCCTAGTGGTTTCTACCGGCGTCGATCACGCGTTGGAAGAACGAATCGCAGATGTCTTCCGGGCCAATCCGACCTCGGACCGCCGCTCTCCGGGCGACCCGCCCGAGGATGCGAGCGCGGCGAAACCGGCGTACACTCGCCCCACACGACTGGTAGCCGAACGACGGAGACACGAAGTGCCCGAACTGACGTGGAAGGATGCGATCGTCCAAGTCCTCGTGACGCCGGCGAGGCGATGCGCCCCGTCGAGATCACCGAGGCCATCCTCGGCAAGGGGCTGAGGTCGAGCGTGGGGGCGACCCCCGCGGCAACCGTCGGCGCCACCATCAGCAGTTCGATCAAGCACGAGGGGACGGCCTCCCCGTTCGTCCGCGTCGCGCCGGGTGAGTATGCCCTCCGGGACGTACTCGACGGCGGGGGCGACTCCGACGTCGCTCCGCCGCAAGAGACCTCGGAGACCGACGACAGCGTCGGCATCGTGCACGCCTTCGGCATGTACTGGCACCGGGACCTGGTGCGGTGGACGAACACGCCCGCCCTGCTCGGTCGACAGCAGATCGGGGCCGACCCGGTCGACTTCTGCCAGCAGCGAGGTGTCTACCTGCTTCACGACTCTCGCGAGACGGTCTACGTCGGCCGTTCGGTCGATCGTCCGCTCGGGCGACGTCTCTACGAGCACACGCTCGACCGACTCCGCGGTCGATGGAACCGCTTCTCCTGGTTCCGCCTCTACGAGGTGACCGACGCCGGTGAGCTGCTCGAACCGTCCGGGACGCCCGGGATCGCAGTCTGGATCGCCACGATGGAGGCGTTGTTGATCGAGGGACTCGAGCCACGCCAGAACCGGCGTCGGGGCGACGACTTCTCCGCTGTCGAGTACCTTCAGGCCGAGGACCCGGAGATCGAACGGCAGCAGATGATGAACCTGCTCAGCGAGATGCAGACACGGCTCAACGGGTGAGGAACGAAGCAATGAACTGGCAAGAACACGTCTCCGTCGATCCCCACGTCTGCCACGGGAAGGCCTGCCTCTCGGGCACCCGGATTCCCGTCTCGGTCGTCCTGGACAACCTCGCGGCCGGCGTCCCGGAGGCCCAACTGCTGGCCAGCTACCCGACGCTGACGCCGGACCACGTGCGAGCGGCAATGGCCTACGCAGCCGAACTGGCCCGCGAGCGGTTCGTTCCCGTCGCGATCGACTCGGTTTGATGCCGCCGTTCAAGACCGACGAGAACATCCCGCGGCAGGTCGTCGAGGCGCTTCGTACCGCGTCGGCGGACGTCGAGACGGTTCGCGACGAGTAGTTGTAGGGAGCGAACGACGACCGAGTCATCGAGGCGTGCTCGACCGAGAATCGCGTGCTCATCACGCTCGATCTCGACTTCGCGGACATTCGAGCCTACCCGCCGGGCACACATCCCGGCATCGTCGTTCTCCGCCCGCGCAACCAAGTGGTCACGACGATCACAGCGCTCGTGCCGACCCTGCTCGGCCACCTGACCGTCGAAGCCGTTCAGGGCTCGCTTTGGATCGTCGACGAGTCGGGAATTCGAGTCCGCTCGGCAGAGACTGGTGATCCGTGACGAGTTCGGGTTCCGATCGCCATGCTCGCCGAGATCGGCTCTACCCGTCCTGCCCGAGCAGCCGCGCGACCTCGTACACGTCCTTGTCGCCCCGGCCCGAGAGGCAGACGACGATCACGTCTTCGGGGCTGCGGTTGCCGGCGGTCTTGAGGACGTGGGCGAAGGCGTGGGCCGTTTCCACGGCGGGGAGGATGCCTTCGAGTTGGGCGACCTGTTGGAAGGCGTCGAGGGCCTCGGCGTCGGTGACGCTCGCGTAGTCGACGCGGCCGGCGTCCTTCCAGTAGGCGTGCTCCGGGCCGACGCCGGGGTAGTCGAGGCCGGCCGAGATCGAGTGGACGTCGCTGGTCTGGCCGTCACCGTCCTGGAGGACGTAGCTGTAGCTGCCGTGGAGCACCCCCTTGTTTCCGAAGCTGAGGGTGCTGGCGTGGTGGCCGAGGTCGGGCCCGGTGCCGCCCGCCTCGATGCCGACGAGCCGGACCGACTCGTCCTCGACGAACGGGTGGAACATGCCGGCCGCGTTCGACCCGCCGCCCACGCAGGCGATCACCTCGTCCGGCAGCCGTCCGATCTCGGCTAGGCACTGCTCCTTCGTCTCCCGGCCGATGACCGACTGGAAGTCCCGGACGATCATGGGGAACGGGTGCGGGCCGACGACCGAGCCGAGGATGTAGTGGGTGTCCTCCACGGTGCTCATCCAGGTCCGCATCGCCTCGTTGGTGGCGTCGCGGAGCGTCTTCGACCCGGACGAGACCGGCTGGACCTCGGCCCCGAGCTGCCGCATGCGGAACACGTTCAGCCGCTGCCGGCGGACGTCCTCCTCGCCCATGAAGACGACGCAGTCGAAACCGAAGCGGGCACAGGCGGTGGCGGTGGCCACGCCGTGCTGGCCGGCCCCCGTCTCGGCGATGATCCGCGTCTTCCCCATCCGCCGCGTCAGCAACGCCTGCCCGATCGTGTTGTTGATCTTGTGGGCGCCGGTGTGGTTCAGGTCCTCGCGCTTCAGGTATATGCGGGCCCCGCCGCAGTGGGCCGTCAGTCGCTCGGCGAAGTAGAGCGGGTTCGGCCGGCCGACGTACGTGCGGAGCAGCTCCCGGAACTCGGCGTCGAACTCGGGGTCGTTCCTCGCTCGTTCGTACTCCGCGGTCAGCTGTTCGAGGGCGAACATCAGCGTCTCGGGGACGAAACGCCGTCCGAACTCGCCGAAGCGACCCTCGGCGTCGGGAACGTTGGCGGTGGCGGCGGTGGTGGGAAGCGTGGTCATGTCATTCGTGCTCGAAGGCGAGCGGCCGGTGTCAGCCGGCCGGTTACGCGGACTCGTCTGTTCGACACGTCACCCGTGCGGACGCGAACCGAAGGCTCCTCCCGCTCGCACTCACTTGTGGGGACGTCGAACTCGTCTCCCGGCATTATGGCAGGTTGGGGAACCCGGCCCAACCGGTGACGCCGCACGTTCCGCGTTCGCCCTTCCACTCGGCCCGTCCGTTAGTTACGTCGTGGTTCCCGACACTGCACTCACTGGAACGGCACGTGAAGACCCTCCTCGTCACCGGCGGCTGCGGGTTCATCGGCTCGAACTTCGTCCGCCTGCAGCTCGAAGCCCACCCCGACCAGACCGTCGTCAACGTCGACGCCCTGACGTACGCCGGCAACCCGGAGAACCTCGCCGACGTCGCCGACAACGGCCGGTACGTCTTCCGGAAGGGGGACGTCACGGACCGCGAGTTCGTCGAGTCGGTGCTGAAGGAGACCCGACCGGAAGCGGTCGTCAACTTCGCCGCGGAGAGCCACGTCGACCGCAGCATCCTCGACAGCGGCCCGTTCGTCCGCACGAACGTCGTCGGCACGCAGGTGCTGATGGACGCCTGCCGCACCGTCGGCGTGGGCCGGTTCCTGCAGGTTTCGACGGACGAGGTCTACGGCAGCCTCGGCGAGACGGGCCTGTTCACCGAGGAGACGCCCCTCGCCCCGAACAGCCCGTACTCGGCGTCGAAGGCCGCCGCCGACTGCCTCGTCCGCGGCTACCACCACACGTTCGACTTCCCCGCCGTCGTCACCCGCTGCTCGAACAACTACGGGCCGTACCAGTTCCCGGAGAAGTTGATCCCGCTGTTCGTTTCGAACGCCCTGGCCGACAAGTCGCTTCCGGTCTACGGCGAGGGAACGAACGTCCGCGACTGGATTCACGTCCTCGACCACTGCCGCGGCATCGACGCCGCGCTGCGGAACGGGACGCCGGGCGAGGTCTACAACTTCGGCGGCGAGTGCGAGATGACGAACATCGCCCTCACGAAACTGTTGCTGAAGCTGACCGACAAACCGGAGTCGCTGATCACCTACGTCACCGACCGCCCCGGCCACGACCTGCGGTACGCGATCGACTGCTCGAAGGCGAAACGAGACCTCGGCTGGGAACCGGAGGTCCCCTTCGAGACCGGCCTCGCCGAGACCGTCGCCTGGTACCGCGAGAACACCGAGTGGGTGGACCGCGTGAAGTCCGGCGAGTACCTGAAGTACTACGAGGAGCAGTACGGCGGTCGCTAACTCTCGTCCTTGCGACGAACGGCGGCCGAGTCGAGTCCCGTCGCGGTGGACCACGCCGGGTTCGCCTGCCGGACCCGCCCGTCCACGTCGACGACGCCCAGAAGGTCCGGCGAGAGCGCGACGAAGCGTTCCCGCTTCAACCCGCCGCCCGTTGCGCAACGAACGCCGTCGGGTTGAGTCACCTGCCGCCCCGGGGTTCTCCGTGATGGTCCTGCCTGCCCAGTTCCACCCGAACGTCCTGCTCGGAATGCCGGAGCCGTTGTACGACCCGTTGAACGACCCCACGACTCTCGAGTTCCGGGTCCGCTTCCAGTACGGCGGCATCAACCCGCACCCGTGGACGCCGGATCTCCTGATCGACGCGGCCCGCGAGACCGAGAAGCACGAGAGCCCGCTCACCCGGATCCGGTTCGAGGCGATCACCGGCATCACGAGGAAACTGGTCCGCCAGCACTTCGCCGGCGGCTGGGAGGAACTCGTCGACCGCTCCGGCATCGACGGCTGCATCGTCCGCCGGAGGTTCTGGACCGACGACTCGCTGCTCCGCGAGTACGACCGCGTCGTCCGCCTGCTCGGCCGCATCCCCACGCAACTCGAGTTCGAGGCCCGCTCCGAGACCACGCGGCAGAACCTCGCCCTGCGGTTCGGCAACAAGGCCGCCGTCGTCGATCGCTACACGAGGTGGCTGCAGGAGAACGACCTCGACTTCCCCACCCGGCCGGAGTCGTTCCCGCCCCGCTACCCGGACGAGGTGGTGAAGGGGACGTGGACGCGGGAGCGACTGATCGCGGCCGCCCGCACGGCCGACCGGGCCTCACCGGAACCGCTGTCGCTGCCGAGGTTCTGCGAGGCGGCCGAGGTCAGCAACTTCACCGTCTACCGCCTGTTCCCGTCCGGCTGGACCGACCTCGTCCAGACCGCCGGCATCCGCGTGAACGCCACGGCCCGCCGCTACACCGACGACGAACTCCTCCACCTCTACCACGACCTGCAGCAACGCCTCGGCCACCACCCCACCGCCAACCAACTCCGCCGCCTCCTCCCGGTCAGCAACACCACCTACCGCAACCGCTTCGGCAACATGGGGGAACTCCGGCAACGGTACGACGAGTGGGCCGCGGCCCAGTAGCTGCGTTGCCACGCAACGCAGGAGCGCGGCGCTCGCGTTGCAGTAGGTCAGCGTACAGACTCGCTCGAGAGCCATGCCTTGACACCGTCAGCGGGTAGGCGTGCGAGGTCGAGTCCCGTAGCCCCATGCTAGTCCCGCTTCGCGGTCACAGCACGCCACCACGCCGCCGAGGTTCTTTGTGCGCTCTCGGACACATGGATACCATGTGGCCACCATGCCCTCCGCAGGTAAGCTATGCATCTTCACAAACGCACGCTCATCGATCTCGCCGAAATGGTCTGTGGCGCAACTGGGGCTGGTACTGGTTTCGAGCGAAAGAACTTCCGATATCGCTCGAGCAGTTACCTGACAGAGTTCTTTCTCAACTGCGACATGGACTACACGCACGACGGCAGCACTCGAAAGTCGTGGGTATTCGACATCCTCTCTGAGTTGAACGCTGGTCCAGCCTCTAATCCACAACTGCCACCGGACGGTATCGTCCGTGTCATCCAAGAGTTGATGGACGCTGCCGACTTTCAGGCTGAAGGTCTGGACCGGATGCCGCCCTCGTAGAGTTGAATGCAAGCCTCTCGAGGGACGGCATTCAAGCGTATCTCGATGGTGCGGAACGCTGCCATCTACGCAACGACGGCACTCATGCCACTTCAGCATCTCTACATCTTCAGCGTCGCGCGTGGACCGACGCTGAGATCAAGAAGCGAAAGGAACTCTCGGACTACCTCGATTCCGCGACCGAGGACGAGTTCATCGAGTGCATTCTCCAGCCGCTGTTTCAGCAGCTTGGTTTCATTCGCATCTCGTTGACCGGCCATACCGACAAGGCTCTGGAGTATGGCAAAGACATCTGGATGAAGTACCAACTTCCGACAATGCACTTCTTGTACTTCGGAGTTCAGGTCAAGCGTACGAAGATCGACTCCTCAGGACGAAGCAAGAATCAGAATGTCGCCGAGATCCTCAACCAGATTACGATGATGCTCGGGCATCCGATTTGGGATCCGGAGACGAACAAGCAGAATCTCGTCGACCATGTCTTTATCATTTCGGCGGCGGAGATAACCAAGCAAGCGAAGAACTGGCTTGGGCAGCACCTCGATCAAGCATCCCGCCGTCATGTAATGTTCATGGATCGCGAGGATCTGCTGAACTTGGCAGTTTCGACCAACCTGCGGTTGCCGACGGACGGCGAAGCGAGCGACTCTGACGACGATGAGTGCCCCTTCTAGGGGTGGGCGGCGACGGTGTCTTCGTGCGAGCGTTCGGCGCTTTCTCACGCCTTCTGCGCGCTCGACTGCGTTGCGTGGCAACGCAGTTATGTTTCGCGTTCGATCCAGACTCGGCCGGGATGGTCGGGGAGGTAGGTCGTCATCAGGTGCTCAAAGTGGGTGTCCTCTTCGACACGTTCGGCGTGGCGGCCGCGGGAGAACCACGTGCGGTTGCCGTGTGACGAGACGAGTGCGGTCGTGAGACTCCGACGGACGGAGCGGGCGATGGACTGCCATGTGCGGTCGCTCGTCCAACTCACCAGAGCGTGGACGTGGGTGGGTGCCGTGGCGATCGCGTGGGTGCGAAGTGCGAGCGGCTCACGGCAGTCGAGGAGCGTTGCGATCAGCGTGGACTGGATCTCGTCGTTGAACGTCGGTTCCGTCTCGACGGCTCGTTCACGGTAGCGTTCGGCCTCTCTTTGATCGGGCGGCTGTACACCACGCCCGCGCTGGACGTAGCCGCGAGGGTTGTCGGGCATCCAACTGCGGTAGGCGTGCCACGTGAAGAGGTAGACGGCCATGATGCCCGCGCACATGTGAACGAGAGGTCATGCTGCCGTGCGACGGAACACGCGTCAAGTAGCTGCGTTGCCACGCAACGCAGGAGTGCGGGGTTCGCGTGGCGGTGTGGTGACGAACGGTCTCGCGTCCGGTGGTCGTCGAGAGCGAGAGCGGGCGGTGACTGGACGGAGGCGGTTGCTCCGCGCTCGACTGCGTTGCGTGGCAACGCAGCTACGGTTTCACGACGAAGTTCACCATTCGGCCGGGCACCACGATGGTCTTCACGACCGTCTTGCCGGCGAGCTGGGCGGCGACGGTCTCGTCGGCTTCGGCGAGGGACTGCATCGTCTCCTTGTCCGCGCCGTTGGGGACTTGGATCTTCGCGCGGAGTTTGCCGTTGACCTGGACGGGGATCTCGATGGTGGCCTCGACGAGTTTGCTCTCGTCGTAGGTGGGCCAGGGGGCGAAGGTCAACGACTCGTCGTGGCCGAGGAGGTGCCAGAGTTCCTCGGCGAGGTGGGGGGCGAAAGGGGCGAGGAGAAGGACGAACGGTTCGAGCACGGCCCGCGGCCGCGGGTTCTGGCCGCCGAGCTCGTTGGTGAACTCCATCATGCGGCTGATGGCCGTGTTGAAGGAGAGCTTGTCGATGTCGTCGCCGACCGCCTTGATCGTCTTGTGGAGGATCCGCTCCTGCGCCTCGGTCGGATCGACGTCCTGCACGGCCGGGTCGAGCACGACCTCCTCGGCCCGGTCGTCGACGAACATCCGCCAGACGCGGCCGAGGAAGCGGTAGACCCCCTCCACGCCGGACATGCTCCACGGCTTCGTCTGCTCGAGCGGCCCCATGAACATCTCGTAGAGCCGCAGCGAGTCCGCCCCGTAGTCGCGAACGACGTCGTCCGGGTTGACGACGTTGCCCCGCGACTTGGACATCTTGTGGGCGCGGGAATCGACGCGGATCGACGAATCATCGACGAAGACGAACGACTCGCCCTTCTTCTCGACGAGTTCCGGATCGAGCTTCACGCTGACAACCGGCTCCCCGGTCTTCGTGACAACGCCATCCGCCCCCTCGAGCGCCCCGTCCGTGGTCACATCCTTCGACGAAACCCACTCGTAGTCCCCGAAGTCCGAACAGACGTCGCCGGCCTCCGCTTTCCGCTTCCCGCTCTCCGCTTTCGCAAACCCCGTCAGCTCCGCCTCGCCGAGAATCATCCCTTGGTTGACCAGCTTCCTGAACGGCTCGGCGTGGCTGAGGTGGCCGCGGTCGAAGAGGACCTGGTTCCAGAAGCGGGAGTAGAGGAGGTGGAGGACGGCGTGCTCGGCCCCGCCGATGTAGAGGTCGATCGGCATCCAGTGCTTCTCGATCTCCGGGTCGATGAAGGCCTCGGTGTTCTTGGGGTCGCAGAAGCGGAGGAAGTACCAGCAGCTGCCGGCCCACTGCGGCATGGAGTTGGTCTCGCGGCGGAGCTTCGTGCCGTCCTCGGCCGTGCGGTAGAGCCAGTCGTCCGGGGCGAAGGAGAGGGGTGGCTCGGGCGTCCCCTTCGGCTTGAAGTCCTCCATCTCCGGCAGCTCGACGGGGAGTTCGCTCTCGTCGACCGGTCGGACGCGGCCGGTGGGGTTGCCCTCGTCGTCGAGTTCGTGCCAGACCGGGAACGGCTCGCCCCAGTACCGCTGGCGTGAGAAGAGCCAGTCGCGAAGGCGGTAGTTGACGGCGGCATTCGCGACCCCGGCGGCGGCGAGGTCGGCGGTGATCTTCGTCTTGAACTCGGCGGTCGGGAGGCCGTCGTAGTCGGCTGAGTTGACGGCGGTGCCGTGGCCGGCGAAGGGGTACCGCATCTCGCCGTCGATCTCGCGGCCGAGCGGCTTCTCGTCCTTGGTCGGTTCGTGCCCGTCCGGCGGCTGCACGACAGGGACGATGGGGAGGTCGAACGTGACGGCGAACTCCCAGTCGCGGAGATCGTGGGCCGGGACGGCCATGATGGCGCCGGTGCCGTAGCTGACGAGGACGTAGTCGGCGATCCAAATCGGAACCTCGACCCCGTTGACCGGGTTGACCGCGTGGCTGCCCGTGAAGACGCCGGTCTTCTCCTTGGCGAGGTCGGTCCGGTCGAGATCGCTCTTCACCGACGCCTGCTTGACGTACGCCTCGACGGCTTCTTTCTGTTCCGGCGTGGTGAGCCTGTCGACGAACGGATGCTCCGGCGCGATGACCATGTAGGTGGCGCCGTGGAGCGTGTCCGGCCGGGTCGTGTAGACACGGAGGACGTCGTCGCCGGGTGTGGCGGGGAAACCGCTCTCCTTGCGTGAAGCCTCCCACTGCTCGAAGTCGGCTTTCCGCTTTCCGCTTTCCGCTCTCGGAACGTAGAAGTCGACCTCGGCGCCGGTCGACTTGCCGATCCAGTTCCGCTGGAGGGCCTTGATCGACTCGGCCCAGTCGAGGTCCTCGAGTTCGTCGAGGAGGCGTTCGGCGTAAGCCGTGATGCGGAGCATCCACTGGCGGAGGGCGCGGCGTTCGACGGGGTGGTTGCCCCGCTCGCTCTTGCCGTCGGCGGTGACCTCTTCGTTCGCGAGCACCGTGCCCAGGGCGGGACACCAGTTGACCGGGGCGTTCGACTGGTAGGCGAGCCGGTGCTCGTCCTGGTAGTGGCGGACGGCGTCCTCACCGGCGGCGGTCACGTCGTCCGGGATCGGGAGCTCGGCGATCGGACGTCCCTTACCGGTACGCTGGCGGCCGTCGGGGCCGGTCCACTCATGGGTGGCGTCGTACCAGGTGTCCCAGAGTTGAAGGAAGATCCACTGCGTCCAGCGGAAGTACTCGGGGTCGGTGGTGGCGAGTTCGCGGGACCAGTCGTAGCTGAAACCGAGCGACTTGAGCTGCCGGCGGAACGTGCTGATGTTCTTCTCGGTGGTGACCCGCGGATGCGTGCCGGTCTCGATGGCGTACTGCTCGGCCGGGAGGCCGAAAGAATCCCAGCCCATACAATGCAAAACACGCTTCCCCAACATCCGGGCATGGCGCGAGACGATGTCCGTCGCCGTGTACCCCTCCGGGTGGCCGACGTGGAGGCCGCTGCCGCTGGGGTAGGGGAACATGTCGAGGGCGTAGAGCTTGCCGGTGGCGTCGGCGGGGGGCTCGTTCGGCGTGACGAACGTGCCGTGCTCCTCCCAGTACTCCTGCCAGCGTTTCTCGATGCGAGCGGCGTCGTAGCGGGGCATTGTCGGGTCGAGGGTCGAGAGTCGAGGGTCCAGAGCCGGAGGCTCGTCACGCGAAGCGTGAGTGTATTGCCGTCCCCAGGTCAGGGGAATCGACGCACGCCGCGGCTGCCGGGTTCGGCCGGAAGCCCATGGACTCAGTTCGCGACGGTCGCCGCCGCCGGCTCGCGGGTGCTGTCGGACCACGGCCGGTCGAGAGTGTCGGGTCGGTCGAGCCCACCCGACACCTCGGTCACGAATCGCACGATCGTCTCCAGCCCGGCAGGGGGGATGCTCTCGCCGATGATCTCGCGGACGGTCTTGTCGTTGAGCTTGCGGCCGTCGGCCCGTTGCCACTCGTGGTCGTACCGGTCGACCGTGTGGACGCGGAACGCCTCGTACAGGGAGAGGACGCGGTGCTCCTCGGGGTGCAGTTTGTTGTCGCTGCAGGCGTAGGAGAGGTTGCGGGTGAGGGCGCTCGCGGGGCGGTCGTACGACATTCGCTTGTAGGCGGAGGTGAACCCCTTCATCAGTCGCCGCCGGCCATCCGCGGTCTCGACCGACGGACGCGGCAGAAGCTCGCCGCACCGTTCGCAGTAGACCGGCGTCGTGCTCGACGCCCGGTTGATCCCCTCGGCGTTGCGACGGGCGACGTGCGTCGGGTTCCCGTCGTGGCCGCAGGCGACGCACTGGTTGTCGAAGGCGCTCCGCTCGGGCGGCGTGTGCGAGACCCACCAGGACTTCATCTCGTCCAACAACGGCACGCGGTGGAACGGGATCGTGTCGTGGCGGGCGGAGTCCGCGTCGCGGGCGTCGAGCGGCGGCACGTCGGCGAGCGCCTCGCGGAGCGTCACCCACGGTCGGGTTCCCTCCGAACCGGACTCGGAGTGCGTCGGTCGAGGAAGCAGCGACCCCGCCTCTTCGAGCC
The DNA here is from genome assembly GCA_028284885.1 of Planctomycetaceae bacterium. Lineage (GTDB taxonomy): Bacteria > Planctomycetota > Planctomycetia > Planctomycetales > Planctomycetaceae > JANQQW01. Next base: position 2,543 of record JANQQW010000064.1, on the reverse strand, counting down.
GCTGCTTCAGCCGTTCGTCGCGGGTGAAGACGGTGATCAGTCGCTGGCGGCACTGCGGCACGCCGTAGTCGGCGAACTCGACGACCTCTGCCCGCCCGACGTAGTCGTCGCCGAGGGAACTCGCGATGAAGTCGAGGATCGAGACGAGCTCTCCGTCGTCATCGACGATCAGCGTGCCCTCCATCTCCGGGACGTTCTCGAGGAGCACGACGCTCGGCCGCAGTTCGCGGGCGATCGTCATCGTCGGGACGATCAAGCGGTTCCGCTCGTCCATGGCCGGCTTCCGCCCCGACCGAACCGCGTTCAGCAGTTTCCCGCGACCGTTCTTCGACATCCCCTGGCACGGCGGAGTCGCGTACAGCAGGTCGAGCGGGCGACCGTCCAGCCGCTCACGCGTCGCCTCGACGATCCGGGCCGTGTGCTCCCGGACGTCTCCGGTGATCGCGGTCGTCTCCGGGAAGTTGTGGGCGAAGACGGCGTGCCGGTCCTCGTGCAGTTCGTTGGAGACGAGGATGTCGTAGCCGGCTGCGCGGATGGCGAGGTCGCCGATCCCCCCCGAGGTGAAGAGGCTGATGGCCGTGCGTCTCTCGCCCTTCAACGTTCGGTTCCCTCCGCGGTCTCGCTACCCGCCGCGAGGCCACGGTATCGACCGCGGTGGCGACCGGCAACTTCGTGAACGCTCCGACGGTCGATCTGCTGTTCTCGTCCGCCATCAGGCCTTCTCGACGGCCTCGACGGCTCGGCGAACGTCCTCCGCGATCTGCGACCGCAGTTCGTCGGCGGACTCGAACGAGCGGACGTCGCGGAGCCGGGTGTGGAGGTCCAGGTCGAGAACACGTCCGTAGAGGTCGCCGGCGAAACCGACGAGGTGAGCTTCGATCTTCGTCGCCTCGTCTCCGAAGGTCGGGTTCGGCCCGACGTTCACGGCGGCCGCGTGGCGAGTGCCGTCGACGACGGCCGTGCCGGCGTAGACCCCGTGGGCCGGCAGCAACGTGGCGACTTCGGTCAGGTTCGCGGTCGGCGTGCCGAGGCCGCGGCCCCGGCCGGCTCCCCGCCCGACGGTCCCGGTCAGCCGGTACGGGTGCCCGAGCAGCCCGACCGCCTCCTGCAGCCGGCCGTCGGCGATGGCCGCCCGGATGCGGCTGGACGAGACGAAGGCGTCCCCCGCCTGGAGCGGTTCGACGACGTCCACCGTGATCCCGGCCGCGTCGGCGAGTTCGCGAAGCGTGTCCACGTCCCCCGCACGGTCTTTCCCGAAGTAGAAGTTGGGCCCCTCGACGAGCCCGGCCGCGTCGAGCTTCTCCCGCACGATCTGCTCGAAGAACCACTCCGGGGTGAGCGACAGCAGGGCGCGGTCGGTCGGGTAGGCGACCACGGCGTCCACGCCCACGTCGGTCAGCAACTCGGCCTTACGCTCGAGCGTGTTCAGGCTGGGCGGCTCGGCCTCGGGGCGGAGCAGCCGGATCGGGTGCGGGTCGAACGTGAGCACGACGGCCGGGCAGCCTCGCTCGCGTGCCCGGTCGACGAGCGTGCGGACGATCTCGCGGTGCCCGAGATGGACGCCGTCGAAGTTGCCGATCGACACGACGCCCCCGCGGAAGTCGGCGATCTCGTCGAGTCCTCGGAGCAGCGGCATGACGGCGGGCGGGCTTCGGTGAAGTCGAGTCGCAGGGATATAGGGGAGTGTACGCCGCGATTCAATGCGAGCCCGCCGAGGAGCCGTCGTCGAAGCGGTCTGGCGACAGGAAGCCGACGGGGATCGACGTCTCGTCGTCGGCGACGAGGTCCGCGAGTGCCTCGCCGAGGACGCCGGTGAACTTGAACCCGTGCCCTGACAGCCCTAGCGCTTGGAAGGCACGGTCGTGACCGGGGACGCGGCCGACGGCGAAGTGCCCGTCGGGGGACATGGTGTACAGGCACGCGGCGTGGCGGACCGGCACGGGCGCGACGTCGGGGAGAGTCGTCCGGACGAACTCGGCGAGAGGGGCCACGTCCTCGTCTCGAAGGTGGCGGCCGAGTTCGAGCGGGTTCGTGACGGGTTCGCCGCCGGTGTGTTCCGCGAGCTTGAGCGTGCCGTCGATCCGCGGAAAGCCGTAGAAACCTCGGCGGCCGGGGTCGTCGCCCGTCTCGAAGAAGAATCCCGGCATGCCGTCGGCCGCGTCGAGTCCCGGGGCGTCCGACGGGAACCAGAGCTGCATCTTCCGAAGGACGTGATATCCGGGGGGAAGCCGGTGGTAGGCGCCGCGGCAGTCGACGACTCGGGCCGCCCGTTCCTCGCCCGACTCCGTCTCGACGACGTACCCCCCGTTCTCCGCGGACCACCCGAGGACCCGCTCGTTCACGACGAGTGCTCCGTGACGGATCGCGGACTCGACGTGGGCGCGGATGCACTCCTCGACGCGGAGGTACCCGGCCTGCGGTTCGAAGACGACCTCTGAGTTCTCCGGGAAGCGGAACTGCGGGAACCGCCGCGTGGCCTCGGCGAGGTCGAGGTTCTCGATTCGCACTCCGTACCGCTCGGCAGCCGTTCGCGAGCCCCGGAC
>JANQQW010000062.1 GCA_028284885.1 Planctomycetaceae bacterium | reverse complement strand
AACCGCCTCTCCGGGCCGACCTCCAGCAGCCGACCACGGAAGCGGTCGTCGGTCGCGTACGTCGGCAGGTCGGAGGACGCGATCAACTCGTCGACCTGCCGGGTCCGCTCGGCGAGTCGCTCGCTCGCCTCCAGCCGTTCGACCCGTTCGGCCAGCTCGTCGCGTTCGACCCGCAGCTCGTGCAGCTCCCGTCGCAGCGTCTCGACGAGCGTCGCCGGGTCCGACTCGTCGAGGCTCTCGCGGAGGCTGGACGTCGTCGCCGGGAACACGACGGCGTCGACGCAGACGACGTCCCGCAGCCGTTCGACGTGCTCGCCGTCGGCACTCCGCTCGGCCAGGACGACGTGACTCATGCCGACGGCCGGGCCGTTCACGCGGACGAGTTCCAGGAACGTGCGGCCCGCCTCCGTGTCGAGCACGCGGACGTCGGCCCGCACGCGGCCCTCCTCGAAGCGTGGCTCGACGACGGACCCGACGAGGTCCCGCGTGCTGCGGTCGTGCGGCCGGGCGGCGTTGGGGGCGTGGTCGAGGAAGACCGGCTTGTCCGCGTACAACGGGAGGGCCTCGCGGAGGGCCGACTCCCGGTAGCGGTAGCCGTTCCTCGACTCGAGGCCGGTGAGTGCGACGTTGCGGACGACCCGGTTCCCCGCGTCGACCTCTCCGCCGCCGGCTCGCCAGTCGGCCACGTACTCGGTCAGGCGTTCGGGACTGATGACGTCTTCGGGCATGGGGTTCTCGGTTGTTCGGAGAGAAGTGAGAGTGCGAAGTCGCCCTTCAACCTCGGCGACTCGGTTGCGCAACAGGATCGACCGACGACGTCTCGTCCGACTCGACGAGCCAGGTCTCGAGCCGTCGCGACGTCCGTTCGACGACGCCGTCCGTCGCCGGCAGCACGCACGCGAGCCACTTCGCCAGCCGCCAGGGAACGAGCCGCAGCCCCCGGTCCCCGTGCCGCACCGGCACGAGGCGACGGTCGAATGCGGACCGCGAGGACTCGCCGGCGAGGAAGTTGCGAAATCGTGTCGCGAGATCGCTCCGTCGAGTCGTCGGAAGCCGGAGGAGATCGAGCACGAGCCGGACGTCGGCCTCGCTCGCCGGGAACGACACCGCATCGGGATGCGGCGGTCGCTCGAACACGAGCCAGCAGGTCCGCAACCCGTGGGACGGATTTCCGATCCATTCGACATCGGAGAGCGAGGGACGAACGAGAGGCGGCGACATCGGTCTCTTTCGGGACGAATCCAAGAGCGTGTGGAACGACCAGCAACTGCGAACGGACGGATTGGAATTCCGTCCCACGTTTCAGGCCGACTCGTCGGCGAGTTCGCGTTGCATGACGGCCGGATCGACGCCGTCGCGGCGGGCGACCTCGGCGCGGCTGAGGACGCTCCGGTCGACGAGTCGCACGTCGGCCGCTCGTTCGCGGGCACGGTCCCGGGTGACGAGGTTCGGGAACGTCCACGACGGCCGCAGCCGTTCGAGCGCGTCGCCCGGCAACCGGCCGCTGCGGACGGCTGCTCGGATCACCATCCGCCACAGCCGCTCGAACTCGTCGGCGAAGAACCGCTGCTCGCTCTCGAACCGCTTCACCGCCGGTCCCTCGGCGACCATCGTCGAGGAGTAGTTCGCGTTCGACGCGTCGGACGTCAGCATGAACTCCGGCAACCCGACGCCGGCCGCGACGGAGAGCAGCAGCATCCGCCCCAGCGGCACGGCGTCGCCGAAGTTCGTGTCCGGCTGGAGGAACTGGAGGTCGGTGCCGGCCGAGGTCGTCAGGATCGTCCCGCCGCGGTACCGCTCGCGCCGCACCGATTCGAGCGACGGCACAGTCGGGCCGGTCGACTCGGCGGCGTCGGCAACGGCCGACACCCGGGACGGACCGCCCTGCACCTTTCGCCACAGCACGATCGACGCCTGCAGCTTGCGGGCCTGGAGTTCCACGTCCCGCCACTGTTCGAAGCACTCCAGCAGCGGGGCGACCGGCTCGAAGATCGACACGCCCCGCTTCACGTTCGAGTCGATGCCGACCCGCGTGTGCAACATCTCGTCGGCCGGGATCCGTTCGACGAGCTTCCCGCCGACCGGGTCCACGCGGAGGTAGCCGAGCGGCTGCTCGACGTCCCCCGGCTCGGTCAGGATGCCCTGGCAGTCCGGGTGGTCGGGCGTCGCGTCGATCGCCTCCGGATCGACGAACCGCACGGGTGGCGGCCACTCGGCAGGGGCGTCGTACACGCGGAGGAACGTCTCGCCGTCCCGCCACGCCCGGCGGGCGTACTCGCGGAACGTGAAGTGCGGCCGGTTCGCGGCGAGAAACTCCGCGCACAACCGGTCGGCCGTGCGGGCGAGGTCGCGGTCGCCGTCGTCGCGGGGCTCGTGGGTCAGCCGAAAGCCGGGTCCGACGACGTAGTTCTCCAGCAGCCGCAGGGCGTTCGCCGCGTGCGGGTTCGTCGCCACGAGCCGGCGCGCCGTCGTGCGAAGATCGGCCTGCGCGAAGGAGTCGTGACCCGGCTTCTCCGAACCGAGCGGGCTCCAGTCGCCTGCGTCCTCGGCCACGGCCTGCGGCCCACGCGACTCCACGAGTTGCAGAACGCGTTCCTGTGCGAGACGCTCGAATCGAGCACGCAGCCGCCAGGTTCGGAACTTGTCGGAGAGGAAGTCGAGCATGGTGGCTTGAGAGTCGGGGTTCGAGAGTCGAGGGGCGTCCTTCGGCCTTCGACCTCCCCGAACGCGTTGCGCGACAGGCCGTTCGACAACGCGGGGACCTCGGCCTTCCCGACTCGACACGGATGCGATGCACTCCGCTCGCGTCTATGCTCGGAACATCAATCCGCGTTCGGAGTGCCCCCGATGAAGTCCCTCGTCGTCCTCGCCCTTCTGTCCGCCACGCTGCAGGCCGCGGAGCCCGTCTCCCTGTTCGACGGCGAGAGCCTCGACGGCTGGACGATTCGCGAGGGAGAGGAGAAGTGGTGGCGGGTCGAGAAGGGCGAAATCGTGGGCGGGACGCTGAAGGAACGCATCCCGCACAACACTTTCATCACGCCTCCCGGGCGGTACGCGAACTTCGAGCTGTCGCTCGACGTGAAGACCGAGGGCTCGGCCAAGGCGAACGCCGGCATCCAGATTCGCAGCGAGCGGGTGCCGGACCACCACGAGATGATCGGCTACCAGGCGGACGTGGGGGCCGGGTGGTGGGGCAAGCTGTACGACGAGTCCCGCCGCCGCCGTGTCGTCGGCGACCACGTCGATCCGGCCGTCGCGAAGGCCGTGAAGCTCGACGAGTGGAACGTCTACCGTATCCGCTGCGTCGGCCCGCGGATCCAGCTTTTCGTCAACGGCACGAAGACGGTCGACTACGTCGAGCAGGACCCGAAAATCCCGCTCGAGGGCCTGATCGCCCTGCAGACGCACAGCGGCGAGCCGTTCCTGGTGCGGTACCGCAACGTGCGGATCAAGGAACTGCCGCCGACCGAAGGCATCCCAACGTGGGCCACCTTGGGGATCGAAGGGCGTCGGCCTTGGGGGAAGAATTGAGGATTGGGAACTGGGGACTCGGAACTGGGGATTGCAAGGCGTCGGAGCCTATTCCCAATTCCAAGTCCCCAATCCCCAGTTCCGACCCGTCACTCGCTCTCGGGCGTCTCGTCCTGCTGCGGCGACCCGATCGCGTCGGTGCAGTCGATGAACAGCCAGCAGACGGCCGAGACGACGTAGCAGGCGGCCATCAGCAGGAACATCGGCGTGTAGTTCGTGACGCCCTTGCCGGCGACGTCCGTCGTGTACGCGTCGAGCATCGGGCCGACGACGAGGATCGGCAGGATCAGCGCGCCGGAGTTGCCGGCCATGTTCACGATGCTGAAGACGGTCGCCGAGAACCGGCCGCCGATGTCGGTGCACGTGCCCCACACGGTCGGCTGCGTCCAGTCGGTGAAGAACTTCGCGACGAACAGCCCACCCGCCATCCAGACGGGTGACTCGAACCGCAGCGTGCCGAACAGGCAGACGGCCGCGACGATCTTCCCCGCGAACCCGACGAGCGACCGGCCCCAGCGGCGACCGAGGCTGCGGATGACGGCCTCGTTCAGGTACCCACCGAACGCCCCGCCGCACGCGCCGCCCAGCAGCGGCGCCGCCACCAGGAAGCCGACGAGCACGATCGACCCACCGGCCGCCTCGAGCCCGTCGACCTTCGACTTGAAGAAGCTGCCGAGCGTGTTCACGTAGACGACGTCCGCCCCGGCGTTGAAGAACTGCTGGAACACGATGATCTGCAGCGCCCGGTTCCGCAGCGCGGCGGAGAACGAGATCACGCCCCGCTCCGCCCCGGACTCCGTGCTCCCCTCGCGGATCAGTTCCAGCTCCGCCGAGTTGACGTACGGGTCCTCCTCCGGCGAGCTGCGGAACAGCAGCAGGAAGACCACGCCGAACAGCACGCCGGCGACCGACAGCACGACGAGCGACCACTGCCACGACAGGCCGAGCAGGCCCATCAGGACGCTCGCCATCAGCACGGGGGCGATCGCCCCGCCCATGCGGCCGGAGAAGCTGGCGATCCACCCCTGGGCGGCCGTCCGTCGGCTGGGCGGGAACCACCGCTGCGAGACGTTCCCCAGGGCCGGGTACGTGCCGGACTGGGCGACGCCGAACAGCACCCGCACGACGCTCAGCCCGGTCACGCCGAGATTCAGCCCGACGAGCGGCAGCAGCACGGACCACGAGACGAGGATGGTCCCCAGGAACAGGTGCGTGCCGAACAGGTCCGCGACGATGCCAGCCGGGACGGAGGCGAACGTGTAGCCGAGGTAGAAGATCGACCCGATCGTCTCCAGCTGCGTGTTCGAGTAGCCGTACTCCTCGGCGAGCATCGGCCGCACGATCCCGAACGTGTAGCGGTGCACGTACAGGAGGAACGAGACGAGACAGCTCAACTGGAAGACGAGAACCCGCCGCGACGACGGCGGCGAACCGGCCGGCACCGCCGCCGGGGAACTGGAAACGTCGGCCACGGGAACTCCCACGGATCACACGAGCCGCTGCAGTCTGCCGGAAAGCGGGCGAAGGTGCCACGCTCGCACGCGAAGCGAGGGGGGCACTCAGCCAAACGCACCGATCGAGGGCGGCCGGGTCTGGAGCGCTTTCGCGAAGACCCGGACCGCGGCCCGCCGCTCACCCTCCGGGTCTTCCCTTCGGTTCAGACCCCGGCCACCCGCTGACTAGGTGGACACCTTGACGATGCCAAAACCAATCAACTCCTTGAGAATCTCCATGGCCTTCGCGCCGAGTTGATCGCTGTCGAAGGGGATGTAGCCGAGTTCTCGGAAGTTCGTGGGAAGCGTGACACGTTCGTCCTTCAAGACGACGATGCGGTCACCGTAACGGAAGCTTGCGGCACCCAGTTCGTGAACGACGTTCTCACTCGGCCGCCAGATGGAGTTGCCATCCTTATCGAAGAATTCCTCGTCCGCGGTGAAGATGAGGATCGCGCAGTTGCACTGCTCCATGATCTCCTTGACCTTCCCGCCAATTGGACGTCCAAGGTTCGGTTCGTCGGTCGCGACTTTGAACGGGACCAGAAACTCGCCGAGAATCTTCTTCAGTTCTTCGAGCGGCTTACGATCCTTACCGTGTCCGATGAAGATCCCATTGCCCACCGAAGCTTCAGCAGGCTTCGACGGCCTCTCCAACTCCACTTCGGTCGCAACACCCTGTTCGTCGTGGTCTTCCACGTCATAGATGTCATCGTCTGCAACGTCGGGATCGAACTCTCCCGAGGTGATCAGCGCCCGTAGAGCCTCTGAGTCAATCTCCAACCGCGTGAGCTGCCCCCTCCTGCCGACGAAGAACTCACCTAGGCCAGCGGCCTCGGCGAACTTCAGAAAGCAAACCGCTCGCTGGTTGATTTGCCGCTCATTGTCGGTCCCCAACTCGTCCCGGTGGTGATCATGCCAGTGCGCCCCAACATCGTCAGCCGACAGGGACTCGCATCCATTGTGGTGCGCCCACTCCAGCACAGACCGGTAAGGCCGCACCGTGGAGAGTCGTTCCGCCAGCAACGTTTGCGACTCCACCTCGCTACACCTAGCGAGCTTTCGCCCGATCGCTGGCGTGAGCTTGAGGCGACCGTCCTCCCGAGCAACAACCCCCAGCAGCTGGTGCATGGCCAGCTTGCGCTCGTCAGTTGCGGAGCCGCCCAGCACCGCTTCGGCTTCAGCCAATGAGGCCCCGGACGGCTTCGTTGCCAAGAATGAGACGAGCGAACTGAGATCCTCGGGACTCGTAGCAAGTGGCAGTGGCATCTGAATTGCCCTCCATGTGCGAGAAACGCGACGCCCGTCTCCGTGTGCGGACGCTCACCGTGCACGGAAAAGACTAGAAATCGCAGTCGCCGTCGTCAATACGATTTTGGTCGCTGCCGGGATTAGCGGCATCAGAAGGCGAACCCACCCTCCCGCGGCCCCTGCGTGTCCATCCACTCCGCCAGGCGCAGCTCCCGCGTAAGCCAGAGGCAGGCGACGCCGAGGGTGAAGGCCCGGTCGTCGTGGTGGGTGCCGTCGCGGACGTGGTCGAGGCGGACGCGGCCCGTGCTCGAGTGACGCAGGAGCAGGGAGGCGAGTTCGGTCTCGAGGTCGTCGCGGGCGTGTGGGGTGGGGAGGGAGCCGCAGGACTCGGGCCAGGCGACTTGGTGGTTGAGGACCAGGCGGCGGAGGGTGGTGGTCAGTTCGTGGTTGCCGCGGCCGGCGGCGAACTCGAAGCGGTGCAGGTCGTACAGCGACTCGAACCGCTGGACCGTGCCGACGAGTTGGTACGGGTCGACGACGAACGTGACGTGTCCGAAGCGGGCGGCCGTCCGTTCGATCCAGTCCTCCACCCAGGCGACCGGCGTGGGGCGGTCCGGCGAGGGGACGACGACGTCCATCCGGTCGACGACGACGCGGCGGCCGTCGTGGTGGGCGACGACGCCGACCGTGTGGTCGTGCTTCTCCGCGTAGTCGACGGCGGCGACGTACCACGTGCCCGGCTCGCCCGACTCGCGGATCGCGAGCGAGTCGTCCCGGCAGGCCTCGGCCTCGGCCAGCGTGACGAACCCGCCGTCGGAGTGCTGCCAGCGGTTCTCCCACAGCCGGGCGAAGACGGGGCCGGGCAGCAGGGCCCGCTGTTCCTCCAGACAGCGGGGCGTGATCCACGGGGCGTGCACGCCGTCGAGCGAGGAGAAGTACCAGTCCCGGCTGGTGCGGGCCCGCTCGCGAAGTTCCCACTGCCAGCCACGGCCCACGCCGGCGTTGGTGAGCACGCACAGCACCGCGTGCGGCTGCTTGGCGGCGGAGGAGAGCAGCGAGTGCCACAGTTCGGGCCGTTCCCAGTGGCAGAGTTCGTCGCAGACGACGAAGTCCGGCAGCTCGCCGAAGCTGCTGCCGACGTCCGACGAGAGCAGCCGGACGCGGGAGTGCGTGCGGCGGTTGTGCACGTCGTCCTTGCGGAGCACGAGGTCGGCGAAGACTTCGGGGTTCGCGACGGCGAGCCGGCCGAGGGCGTCGAGAACGAGCCGTCCCTGGTCGAGGTCGCACGCGGCGACGATCCCCTGCACAGGTCGCTTGGCGAAGAGGAGGACCCACACGAGTTGGACGGCCATGTCGAACGTCTTCGAGTGGCCACGGGGGCGTTCGATCCACGCACGTTGGACGGTTTCGTCTTCCGAATCAGACAGTCCAGCGAGTCGTCTCCAGGCGGGGTCGAGGGCCGCGAGGTCGGTCGCCTGCCAGGTCTGGACGACGTCGGCGAAACATCGCGAGTCCTTGGGGTCGAAGCGGAGCTGGCCGCGGAACCAGTCGGGGTGGGCCTCACTCGCGCGGAGGCGGAAGCAGTCCTGCAGCGCCTTCCGGAAGCGACGTTCGCGACGAATCCGACGCACCGACGACCTCGAAACCCTGGAGCTCGTGGACGATGTCGGTGGTGTCGAGCGTGTCGTCATGGGGGTTCCAGTCGCGGGGTGGGCGGAGCTTGAGCCAGCTCGTCATGGCGGTGACGTTCCCCTCCATGGCCGTGCGATAGAGTGCCGTGGCGACGTTCCAGCCGAGGGCGTCGCGGGTTTCCTCGACCCGTTCGCGGAAGGCGTCGTCGGTGTCGTAGGCGTGGAAGAAGCGGCCGACGAGGACGCCGTTCTGGTTGCAGGCACCAATCGGGCTCGCGCCCTGCACCATCAGTCCGATGATCGCCTCGCGGGTGAGGTCGTCGATCGGCATCGTCCGCGGATCGACGTGCGGTGGCTCGACGTGCGGTGGCTCGACGTGCGGCGGATCGCACGGGGGCGGCTCAGCACGCTTCTTCTTCGCGACGTGCTTCTTCTTGGTCGCCTTCTTGCCGGCCTTCTTCTTGCCGTTCGCGGAGGGCTTCGCGGTTGTCGAGGACGTAGTAGACCGGTTGGGCATGGCGACTCTTGCGGTGGGCTTCGCGGGTGAGGAGGCGGCGCTTCCGGCCGCCGTACAGCGCGGAGTGGGACCGGCGGCCGGCCTTGCGACGGCGGTTCAACGGGACGTCGATGCGGACGAAGCCGGCTCGCTCGAAGAACGGGTTCACGTGCCCCATCTGCGCCAGCGACTCGATCCACGGCCACGGGCAGGCCCGACAACTCGCCCGCACGAACGGAGCCGCCAGTCCCGCCCCGCGGTACGTCGGGTGCAGCACGACGCGGGAGAGCATCACCAGCTGCGGCGACAGCGCCTGCAGCCGCGTCCGCGACCAGCGGCCTGTGAGACCGAAGAAGCGGTTGCGACCCGCGAGGGCGAGGGGTGGGGAGGTGAAGAGGCAGACGCCAATGGGTCGAGCGAATCGCGAATAGGGAGTAGCGAGTAGCCCTTCGCCGGAGTCGCTACTCGCTACTCCCAACTCGCTACTCCCTTCCCGATGCCACAGCACGGTGGCGAACCTCACGAGGCCGATGCCGTGCCCTCGGTAATGCCACCGAGCGAAGTACGGCCAGTCGCGTCTCGAGCCGGTCGTGAGTTCGAGGTCGTCGTGGAAGGAGATCGTGCGGCGGGGTCGTCGGCTCGGGTGCACGTGATCTCTCCGTCGAGGTGGCAGCGGACGTGGAGGTCGGGGGCGAGGTCGACCGTCACGTCGTCGTGGGTGGTCGCCAGCAGGAAGCCGGTGCCGGTGCGGTCGGCCAGGCGACGGACGTTGAAGGCGACGACCTTCGCCTGGGTACGGTCGAGCGTCGCCGTGAACTCGTCCGCCACGAGCCACGCCGGTCTCCTGGAGAGGCCGAGCGCGAGGCGGAAGCGGTAACGCTGACCGTCGCTGAGCTCGCCCGGCGTGCGGAGCATCAAACGGGCCTCGCCGAGACCGCAGGAGGTGAGCAGCGCGATCGTCTCGTGGACCGGGAGGTCGATCGCCTCGACGAGCACGTCGTTGCCGAGGTCGATGCGGTCGACGTCGAGCACGTCGTCGAGCTGTTCGGCCATCGCCCGCATCAGGCTCGACTTCCCCGCCCCGCTCTCGCCGCTGAAGAGCACGACGTCCCCCGGCTCGACCGGCAGTTCGAGATCGTCCGCGACGACGTGCCGACCGGTCTCGAAGTCGATCCCGAAGTGGTCCATCACGACGGACGCCCGCGTGCACGGCTTCTTCGGGAGCAGGTCGTAGGCGACCGAGAGGCGAATGTCGAATCTCCGTTGGACGCGTGGGTGGGAACCACGAAATACGCGAAAGACACGAAATGAAGGGAGCGTCTGAAAGCACTTTCGTGTCTTTCGTGGTTTCTCTCCTCCGTGCCTCTCTGTCTCCGTGGTTCAAGAAGCTGGCAGCTTCAGGTGGACTTCGAGTTGGTGTGAAGCGACCAGTTCGTCGAGGTCGGCTCGCACGTTCTCCCAGTCGTCGGGAGGCACAGCGAGTTCGACGCGGACGCGGTTGTCCTCGGGTTCGTCGTCGAGCGGCGGCAGCGCCGGGTCGGGAGCGAGGAGGAGGGCGTTGAGTTCGTCGGCGTCGAAGCCGGTGAGGGTGCTGTCGAAGTCGGGGACGTCGGCCAGCGTGTCGAGGAGGCCGACGAGTTTCGCGGCGTCCCAGTCGCCGCCGACGTTCGTGTTGTTGAGGGCGACGTTCAGGGCCTGCTCGCGTTCGAGCGGCAGATCGACGACGACGACGGGGGCCTCGGTGTGGCCGCGGTTCACGAGGACCGTGAGCCGCTGGTGACCGCCGACGAGATGGCCGGTCCGTTCGTTCCAGACGAGCGGCTGCACGAGGTCGAACTCGTCGAGCGACCGCTCGAGCCGGGCGTACGCGGCGTCGCCGGGCTTCAACTCGACGCGCGGGTTGTACGGGGCGGGCTTCAGTTGTTCGACGGGGAGCGTGCGGAGGTCCATCAGTCGTCCTCCTCGTCGAGGAGCTCGAGGAACTCCGGGGACTGGTCGAATCGGTCGCGGAGGTCCTCCTTGATCTGCTTCAGGCAGCGGGCGACGTGCCCCTTGGAGTGGCCGAGGGCGACGCCGATGCGGTCGAGCGGCCAGCCGGCGTTCTCGCGGAGGGCCAGCATGGCGAGCAGCTTCCACCGCTGCGGCTCGCCGGCCGCGTAGTGCTCGATCACGGGCGACCAGAACTCGTCCGGGCCGCCGCGTCCCAGCAGGATCTTGATGCCGTCCTGGTTGCGTACCGACATGGCGTGCTTCGCGTTGGAGGTCCGTTCTTCGTTCACTCGACAGGGCCTCGTTGCGCGACGGCTTGTTTGGTGGATGGTCGAGGGTCGAAGGTTGATGGCCGCGCTCGGGGCTCGTCGTGGACGGTGACTCTGGTACGCTTGTCGGGGAAGTGCTGAATCGCCGGAGGGTCGAAGATGAGCTGCGGGCGCATCGTCGTTTGCAACGAGACCGATGATCCATTCGACGTGCAGGTGGAGACGTTCGCTGCGGTCTATCGCGTCGAACCGCGTGGCCGCTTGGTGATCGAGGCACCTGGGGCACCGGACTACGAGTACACCGACGGTGGCAAACTGAAGTGGCTACAACTGAACGACAGCAGCGAGTTCTTCGTTGAGATCGACGGCAAACTGGTCAACGGCTTGACGCATCCGACGAATCTCGACTCCCTTTAGTTCGGGTTGGGTACACGCACCTCATCCGGCTCTCGACTCTGGATACTCGACCCTTGACCCAACCAAGCCGCTACTCCAAGCAACTCCTCTTCGCCAACTGGGACGAGGACCGGCAGCGCATGCTCGGCGAGTCGCGGGTGTTCCTGTGCGGGTGCGGCGCACTGGGGACGGTGGTCGCGGACTCGCTCGTGCGGGCGGGGGTCGGGTTCCTGCGGATCGTCGACCGGGACTTCGTGGAGACGAGTAACCTGCAGCGGCAGGTGCTGTTCGACGAGGCGGACGTGGCGAGCGGGATGCCGAAGGCGATCGCGGCCGCGGAGAAGCTGCGACGGATCAACTCGGAGGTCGAGGTCGAGCCGGTCGTCGCGGACGTCGACTTCCGGAACGTGCGGGACTTCGCCGGGGACGTCGACCTGATCGTGGACGGGACCGACAACTTCGAGGTGCGGTTCCTGCTGAACGACGCGGCCCTGGAACTCGGGAAGCCGTGGATCTACGCGGGCGTCGTCGGCAGCCACGGGCAGACGATGACGATCCTGCCCGGCGAGACCGCCTGCCTGCGGTGTCTCGTGACGGACGTGCCCGAACCGGGTGCGGCCGAGACGTGCGACACGGCCGGCGTGTTGGGCCCGGCCGTCAACGTGATCGCGTCGCTCGAGGTCGTCGCCGCGCTGAAGCTGCTGTCGGGGCAGCGGGACAAGATCGACCCGGTGCTGACCGTCGTCGACGTGTGGGACGGCACGCTGCGGCGGATGAACCTCGGCAACCTCCGCGACTCCAGCGACTGCCCCGCCTGCCAGCACGGCGAACGAAAGTGGCTGGACGGGCACGAGGGGAGCAAGACGACCGTCCTCTGCGGCCGGAACGCCGTGCAGGTCAGCCCGACGAAACGAGGCGAGCTGTCGCTCGACGACCTCGCCAAGCGGCTCGGCGACGTCGGCGAGGTGCGGTCGAACGCCTACCTGCTGAAGCTGGTGCTCCCCGAGGCCGACCGCGAGATCACCGTCTTCCGCGACGGCCGGGCGATCGTGAAGGGAACCGAGGACGAGTCGGCCGCCCGGGCGCTGTACTCGCGGTACGTGGGGTTCTAGCGATGCCGAAGCCACCTGCTTCTCCACGTTCGCGAGCAGGCGTTGCGGCCTTGGTGGCAGCCGTTGCGTGCACCTGCAGCCTGCCGCTGCTCTCCGTCGAGTCCCCGATTACGCGGCAGGCCCGCATTCTCCGCGAGGCGCGGGCACTCGGCGGTCGCTTCTGGTTCGCCGACGAGCGAGAGGAGGTCACCACCGACGACGGGTTGACCTACACCTCCTACTCAGAACGCGAGAGTGATTCTCCGGATCGCCGCCGTGTGATCGACTCCGTTTCGATCTGGTCGGACGAAGTTCCGGAGTCCTTGCTGGAGGACATTGCGCAACTGGAGGGCCTCCGTCAGATCACCGTTACGCCGCCCGTCGCGCGAACGGACGCATTCAACCTGATCCGCTGTATGCCGTCTCAACCTGAGATCGACGTGTCGTGGCAGCTCCGGCATGCACCGGTCGTCATCGTCGAGACTCGCGAGGAGTTCAACGACGCCGTCTACGACGGACCCGCGGTCTACTTCTTCGACCACAGCAACTCCGTCTATGCTGCCGAATCGCGCGAGCCTTTCTTGGAGGCGGCGCACGCGTGGTCCACGAATGCAGCAAGTCCTCGCGTCCAGTTCGCGTACTCGGAGTTCGACCATCTCGAACCCAAGTTCAGCGGATTCCTCGTCGACTGGATGTTGAAACGGGGGAACGGTGCGCACATCGTCGGATTGATCGTGTGGATGGACGGCGGTCGGATCCTCCACTGGGAGCCGCACCTCGTGGGCAAGACAGCCGAGGATGTCGTGACGAAGACGAACGAGGTGTTCGGCGGAGACGGAGTGCGTTGACGACGCTCGTGCGTCAGGGCCGCACGGAGAGCACGCGTTCGCGTAGCTCGGCGGCGAGGCGTCTTCTCGTCGCCTCGTTCCCCTCGACGACCGTCGTCTCGCCGGGGTCGGCGGCGAGGTCGGTGAGGACGTGGTCGGCGACCTTGTCGGTCCCCTTCTCCCACCACTCGGTGTAGCGGTGCTGCGGCGTGCGGAGGGAGTGGCCGACGACGCCCCGTTGGCCGCTGCCGCGGCCGTGCGGGTAGGACGAGTAGGCCGACTCGCGAACCGTTTTCGTGGGGTCCGCGAGGACCGGAACGAGCGACCGTCCCTGCAGGTGTTCGGGCGGGTCGAAGCTGCAGAGGTCGCAGAGGGTGGGGTAGAGATCGACGAGTTCGGCGAGGGCCCGGGTGCGGCCCTTCGCGGACTTCATGCCCGGGTGGCGGACGATGAGCGGGACGCGGGTGTCGCACTCGAAGTTGGTGTGCTTGCACCAGCTGCTGTGGTCGCCCAGCTTCCAGCCGTGGTCGGCCCAGAGGACGACGATCGTGTTCGACGCGGCCCCGGACTCGTCGAGTGCGTCGAGCAGCACGCCGAGGTTGCGGTCGGTGTAGCTGACGCAGGCCAGGTAGCCGTGCAGCAGCCGGGCGTTGAGCTCCGGCGAGAAGTCGGCCGGCGTCCCTTTCGAGGGGATGTCGGCATACGCCCGCAGTTCGCCGGCGTTCTTGTTGCGGGCGTAGTCCGGGTAGCCGGGCGGCACGCCGAGGTTCTTCGGCACCGCGAAGTCGCCGCGGTCGTACAGGTCCCAGTACTTCTCGGGGGCCACGAACGGCAGGTGCGGCTTGGTGAAGCCGACGGCGAGGAAGAACGGCTCGTCCCGCTTGGCGAGCTGCCGTAGCCGGACGGCTCCGACGTTCGCGCGGTTGCCGTCGGCGTGGGAGTCGTCCGGCTTGTCGTAGTTCTCGGTCGCGGGCCCCTTGGTTCGCTTGCCGGGCCTCTTCTTCGGGTTCTCTCGCTGCGCCTTCAGGCTGGCGGGGTCGGCGTACTCCTTCCCGTTGACGGTCACCCACTCCGTCCAGTTCTCCGGATCGACACCCGGGCCGCTGGACCCGTGGTAGATCTTGCCGAGGCCGACCGTGGTGTAGCCGTTCGCCTTGAAGTGCTGGTTCAGCGTGACGACGTCGGCCCACCGCTTCCGCCAGTCGGTGACGTGGAACGTCCGCTCGTCCGTCCGCTCCGGGTACAGGCCCGTCATCAGCGAGAGTCGGCTCGCCCCGCAGACGGCCTGGTTGCAGTACGCCCGGTCGAACACGAGGCCGGACTTCGCCAACCGGTCGAAGTTCGGCGTGACGGCCTTTGCCCCGTAGCAGGAGAGCTCGGGGCGCAGGTCGTCCACGGCGACGAACAACACGTTCGGCCTCGGGTTCGGCTCCGCGGCGACTGGCCCGGCGGCAGTGGCGAGAAGCAGGAGCGACAGCAGCAGCGCACGGCACGTCTTGTTCACGAGGTCCACCTGGTTGCGCGTCTCGAATTCGACCGGGGAAGCATGCCGGATCGGTCGGCCGAGATCCACGTGGACGCCGTCCGCGTCCTAAGGGGACACGGCCTGCCGGTGGAACGTGCCGTGCCGGAAGAAGTGGACGACCTCGGCAGCAGTCTCCCCGCGGAACGGCAGCAGCCCGTGCCGCCCGGGAAGCACGCGATGGTCGCGCTCGCCGGGCAGGTGCGTGCTCGGCTCCGGGACGACGTGGTCTCCGGCGGCGGCGATCACGCCGAACTCGAACGGCGGCTCCGACGGCAGCGAGTTGACGAACGAGTCGGGTCGGTCGGCGAGTTGGTCGAGCGCCGGGAGGAATCGCCGCAGCGGGGAGCCGAGTCGCGTGGCGACCGGCGAGCCGTGGTTCGGCGGAGCGAGCAAGACGACTCGTCCGAGCGGCAATGCGTGGTTCGCCGCGGCCGTCCGGAGCACGATCGCCCCCATGCTGTGGGTGACCACGTGGACCGGCCCCGTCCGTCTGAGAACGTCGCGAGCGAGCCGCCCGGCGATCGCGTCGATCGAGTGGCCCCAACTGGCGTAGCCGAAGCTCTCGACGGCGAAGCCCGCCCGTTCCAGCCTTCGCCCCAGCGGCCACATCGTCAGCGGGTGAGCGAGGAGGCCGTGGACGAGGACCACCGTCGGCCGCGGGATCTGTTCGTTCGTCGTGGCGATCACGTCGGGTTCACGATCGAGGAGAACGGGTGGACCGATGGAGTGTTGCCAACTCGTCTGGCAAGTCGAGGCCGGAACACGGTCGTCTTGGCGAGAGTGGTCGCAACAATTCGAGCATGGACGCCATCCGCAAGTACACCGCCACCGAACGACTGCTTCGCAACTTCCTCGCGGCCGACGGCTGGGAGCGAGACTCGATTCGCATCGCCGAACTCGATCTCGCCGCCGTCGAACGGCCGGGGTGGGTGCAGTTCTTCCTGTTCGTCGTTCGAGCTCGCCGGGACGTGCCGTTGGTCGACGTCGACGACCTCGAACCGCCGGTCGAGACGATCCACGGGGTGCTCCGAGACGACGGGCGAGGGCGGCTGGAGATTCGCCTCGTCGAGGACGCGGACGCTCGCGAGCGGGAACTGGCCGACTGGTCGGAGAAGCCGTTGCGACAGCAGCGTCGCTCGACCGCCGAGGAGGAGACGCGTTGGTTCGAGCGGATGTTCCTGACGCTCGTCGTGCTGTTCGTCGGCTCGCTGGTGATCGCGCTCTTCCTCGCTCTGGCGAGCGGAGGTGGAGGCAACGTCGAGGAGCCGGTCGACCGACGTTCTGCGATGGACGACGCTCACGCGCCGATCAGCTTCTCCAAGCCCGGAACGTCCCGAAGTCTCTCGATCGCACGATTCGCGAGTTGACGCGTCCGTTCCTTGCTCAGCCCGACGAGTTCGCCGATCTGGGCGTAGGTCTGACCGCCGTCGTGGCCGTTGAGGCCGAATCGCGCCTCGACGATGACGCGGTCGCGCTCGTCGAGCAGGTCGAGCAGATCCGGCACCACTTTCTCGATCTCGTCGAGCCGCTCGTTGGCCTCGCCTCGGGTCTCCCGCGACTGTTGGAGTTCGTCCAGCACGGCTTCCTCTCCGGTGCGGAACCGTGACTGGTCGCGTTGCCGCCGCTTGCGAAGACGTAGCAAGTGGTTTCGCACGGCCCAAGTGGCGTACGTGCTGAATCGAAAGCCACGCGACACGTCGAACAGGTCGACGGCACGGACGAGCGGTTCAAGACCGGCCGTCATCAGTTCGTCGAACGACAACGTCGGCAGTACGAAGGACCGGGCGAGCGACACGACGAGCCGAGTGTTCGCCAGCACGATCCGCTGTCGGGCGTCCTCCGCCCTCGCCGCCGCCCGACGGATGTCGTTGCTCAGCCGGCGGCGGGCGTTCCCCTTCTCCGTCTCCCGCTCGGCCGTCCACTCGGCTACGCGGTGCCGCTCGAAGTTCATGCGGAGGAAAAGAGCCCGTTCCTCGGCCGCCGTCAGGAGTGGCTGGCGGCAGAGGGCTCGGAGATGGCCAGGGAGCCCGCGTCCACCACGAGCGTCCTCCAGCCGTTTCGGCTTCGACCGCTCGACCGACTCCCGTGCCTCCCGCTCGGCCGACTCGACGAACGCGTCGGCGTCGGCAGCGTGGAAGCGGGGGTGGTCAACGGCTGCTGGACAGGTGGTCTGGATGGGCATCGGACGGGTTCGGTTCGAGGAAGCTCTCCTCGAAACGAACCGCACGAAGGGGCCGTTCGTAACGGGAACGCCCGCCGAATCGCGATGAGACTCTTGATTTTCGCCTCGACGACGAGAAGACTCGAAGGAGCCTCGTGGTCCGCGTACCCCTTGCGCTCGGCGCAGTCGTCCATGTCCCAGTTCTGGCACTATCGCGTCTCCGGTCAGGGAGAAGTCGGCCCGATTTCCGTTGACGAACTCCGAGGTCTCCTCGAGGACGGGACGCTCAAGAAGTCGACGCTCGTCAAAGAGAACGACGGGGCGTGGCGAACGGCGAAGTCGGTCGAGGCCCTCTGGACGGCCAACGTGACCGAGTCCGCGACCACTCCGACCTCGGCCGAGGAGTCGACGACGGCCCCGCCCGCCCCGGCCCCCACCCAGCCGCCGGCCTCGTCACCGATGAACGGTCCGAAGCTCGACGAGGCCTCGGCGGACGTGGTCGACGAGTTGGAGAACGTCGAGAGCCTCGACGACCTCGGCATCAACATCGTCGACGAACGCCAGCCGACCGACAGCGCCGACAGCATCGAGGGGCTCGGGATCACGATCGTCGACGGCGGCGGGGCGTCGAAGTCGCCTCCCGCGGAGGAGTGGCAGGACCCGGACGCGTTCCAGCTCGAGCACGTCGTTCCCGAGAAGCCGGTCGCGGAGGACCGGTCCGCGGTCGGCGACGACCTGCGGGAACTGGCTGCGAACGCGCTCGTCGGGCCCGGGCCCTCCTCGACCGACGACGACAAGGTCGTCTCGGCCGGCACGGTTCCCAAGCCCCCCAAGGCCTCGGCCACTGCGCCGACCAAAGAGACTCCGGGCAAGGTCGGCTGGTTCATTCGAGTCGACGGCAGCCCGCACGGGCCATGTGAGTTCGAGGTCCTCAAGAAGTGGGCCGCCGAAGGGCGGCTGATCGAGGAGGACGAGGTTCAACTCCCGGGAACGGGGGTGTGGGTCCCGGCGAGCACCGTGCCCACGCTCTTCGAAAGCGTCGCACCGACGCCCGCCGCTGCCCCCAGTGCTCCGGCGACGACTCCGCCGCCGCCACAACCGGCCCCCCCGGCGGCCGCGGCCGCCCCGAGCCCCGCTCCCGCGGCTCCTCCGCCCGAGGAGTTCGCCCCGGT
>JANQQW010000061.1 GCA_028284885.1 Planctomycetaceae bacterium | reverse complement strand
GACGCCGTCGTCGTCGACCGGGTGGCCGACTTCTTCGTCTGGGACCGGCAGCAGCTCGACACGGCGGACGAGGACGTCGTCGCCGCCTACGACCGGTTCATGGAGACGATCCCGAACCGGACCGCACGCGAGCTCCTCGTGTTCCGGCTCGACCTGCGGACGTTCGTCGCCGCGCTCCGGCTGCGTCGTCTCGGCGAGGAGCCGCCGGTCGGCGTGGGGGACTGGGTCGACCACGTGCGGCGTCACTTCCGCCGACCGGATCTGGGCCTCGGCGGGCGGTACCCGTGGATCGTGGAACTCGACGAGCTGCTCGGAGGGGAGGACGCGCTCGCCCTGGAGCGGAGGCTGCTCGAGATCACCTGGCACCGCTGGTCGCGACTGGCCGAGCGGTTCACGTTCGGGTTCGAGGCGGTGCTGCTGTACCTCGCACGTTGGGAAATCCTGTACCGCTGGACGCGGCACGACCCGGTCGCCGGCCGGGCCCGATTCGACGAACTGCTGACGGAGACGCTCGGTGAGCACGCGCACCTCTTCGCGTGAGGCGACCGTCCGCGGCGTCGCGGGCAACATCGTCTCGATCCACTCCGAGGCCGGCGCCCTCGTCAAGAACGAGGTCGGCTACGTCCACGTCGGCGAGGAACGGCTGATGGCCGAGACCCTCCGCGTCAACGGGCGGTCCGCGGACATGCAGGTGTTCGAGAACACCGACGGGGTCCGGGTCGGCGACCGCGTCGAGCTGACCGGCCGCATGCTCTCCGTGACGCTCGCCCCCGGACTGCTCGGCACCGTGTTCGACGGACTGCAGAACCCGCTCCACGCACTCGCCGAACAGGACGGGTTCTTCCTCAAGCGCGGGCACGCCGTCCCGCCGGTCGACACGCAGAAGACGTGGGACTTCACGCCGACCGTCGCCGTCGGAGACCGGCTCGTGGCGGGCGACACGCTGGGGACCGTCCCGGAGAAGCACTTCGAGCACCGCGTGATGGTCCCCTTCGACGAGCCGGGGGAGGTCGAGGTCGTCGAGGTCCGCGGCGGCCGGTGGACGGTCCGGGACGTCGTCGCCGTCGTCCGCGACGCGCGGGGCCGCGAGACCGAACTGACGATGCAGCAGGAGTGGCCGGTCCGGCGGCCGCTGACGGCCCGCATGCTGCGTCGCCGCGTCGTCGAGCGGGAGTTCCCGCGGGAGCCTATGGTGACGACGATCCGGCTCGTCGACACGTTCTTCCCGATCGCCCTCGGCGGGACCGCCTGCATTCCCGGCCCCTTCGGAGCCGGCAAAACCGTGTTGCAGGGCCTGATCGCCAGGTACTCGTCGGTCGACGTGGTGATCGTGATCGCCTGCGGCGAGCGGGCCGGCGAGGTGCTCGAGACGATCGAGACGTTCACCGACATGCCCGACCCGGCGACCGGCGGCCAGCTGATCGACCGGACGATCATCGTCTGCAACACGTCGTCGATGCCGGTGGCCGCCCGGGAGGCCTCCATCTTCACCGGGGTCACGCTCGGCGAGTACTACCGGCAGATGGGCCTCGACGTCCTGCTCATCGCCGACTCGACGTCCCGGTGGGCACAGGCGATGCGGGAGACCTCGGCCCGACTCGAGGAGATCCCGGGCGAGGAGGCCTACCCCGCCTACCTCGACTCGGCCATCAAGGGGGTCTACGAACGGGCCGGCCTCCTCCGGCTCCGCGACGGCTCGCACGGCAGCGTGACGATGGTCGGGACCGTCTCCCCCGCCGGCGGGAACTTCGAGGAACCGGTCACGCAGGCGACGCTCGGCACCGTGAAGACGTTCCTCGGCCTCTCGTACGACCGGGCCTACAAGCGGTTCTACCCCGCGATCGACCCGCTCATCTCGTGGTCCCGGTACCTCGAGCAACTCGCCGAGTACTTCGACGCGAACTACGAACCGGACTGGACCGCCCGCGTCCACCGCGTGCACGAGCTGCTGCGTCGTGGCGCGTCGATCCAGCAGATGATGCAGGTGACCGGCGAGGAGGGCGTCACGCTCGACGACTTCGTGACCCAGCAGAAGGCGACGCTGGTCGACATGGTCTTCCTGCAGCAGGACGCGTTCGACCCGGTCGACGTCTCGATGTCCGTCGAACGACAGCGGGAGTCCTTCGGGCTGCTCCGGGAACTCCTCGACCACCGGTACCACTTCGCCGACAAGGCCGCGGTCCGCGACTACTTCACCCGGCTGACCAGTCTGTACAAGAACCTCAACTACGCCGAACGCGACTCCGCGGAGTACGAGCAGTACCTCGCGCGGATTCGCGCGCTGCAGGACGAGTTCACCTGAGGCGACGACGTCTCAGTCCGGCTGCTGGCTCGCGAACGCCCCTTTCGGAGCCTGCGGCCACGGGGTCTCGCCCGGCGCCCACGTCTTCGGCTGCTTGGCCCGAACGGCCTCGACGTGCTCGACCAGCCACTTCGGCACGTCGGCGTTCTCCCCCTGCCCGTAGACGTACGGCAGCGGCGGGTCCATCAGCAGCGGCTTGTCGCCCAGCGGCGGACGCTCCCGGCCGACCGCGTCCAGCCGCTTCTTCAGCCGGGCGACGACGCGGGGGTGCCGGTCGGCGACGTCGGACGTCTCGTACGGGTCGTTCTCGACGTCGTAGAGCATGTCCCCCATCAGCTTCCACTTGCCGCTGCGGAGGGTCGGCAGCCGGACGCTGCCGGCCACCTCGAACACGATCTCCTTCCGCGGGCTCGGCTTGCCGGCGAACAGCGTCTCGGTCATGTCGATACCGTCGACCGGTTGCTCCTGTTCGTGCTTCGCCCCGGCCAGCGTGATGAACGTGGAGTAGAAGTCGGCGACGAACGTCATGCCGTCGTTCGTCGAACCCGGCTTCGTCCGGCCGGGCCACCGCAGCACGCACGGCACTCGCACGCCTCCCTCGAAGGTCGTGTTCTTCGTCCCGCGGTACGGCTTGCTCATCTCCTCCAGCACCGGGCCGTTGTCGTTCGTGAAGACGACCAGCGTGTTCTCGGCGAACTCGCTGTCGTCGACCGCCTTCACGATCTTGCCGACGGCGGCGTCGAGCGACTTCAGCATGGCGGCCCGGATGGCGAGCGGACCGGGGTCCTGGGCGTCGAGCCCCGGCGGCGGGTTGAGCGGCCCGTGGACCGCGTTGAACGGGACGTACAGGAAGAAGGGCTTGTCCTTCTCCTGGGCCTCGATCACACGCACGGCCTCGGCGGCGAAGAGGTCGGTCGAGTACCCCTCCTCCTGGATCGGCTTCTGGTTCCGGTGCCAGTCGTAGACGGCGAAGCGGGCCGGGGCGTTGTGGACGATCGTCTTCGTGTAGTAGTCGATGCCCCAGGCATAGTGGCCGTACTGGTGCTGGAATCCCTGCCCCATCGGCAGGTGCTCCGGCAGCCACTCGCCGCAGTGCCACTTGCCGACGATGGCCGTGAAGTACCCGGCGTCCTTCAGTGCCTCGGCGATCGTCCGCTCCTCCGTGTCGAGCGCGTGGATCCGCCGCGTCGGCTCGCCGCGCTCGTTGTGGGCGAGCGTCAGCCCGAGGGCCTTCAGGTAGCTCGGCTTGCCGAAGTCCTCGGACCGCCAGTCCATCCAGTTCCGGAACGCGTACCGCCCGGTGAGGAACGCCCCCCGCGTCGGCGCGCAGACGGAGTGCGTGTAGTACTGAGTCAGCCGCAGCCCGTCCTTCGCGAGCGCGTCGACGTTCGGCGTGAGCGTCCCGTCCCCCCCGTTGAAGCCCGGCTGATTCCAACCCATGTCGTCCGCAAGGAGGAACACGATGTTCGGCCGCGAGCCGGCGAGGTCCTCGGCTGCGGGGGCGCTGGCTGGGACAGTTGCCAGCAGCAGGACGAAGAGGGTGCTGAGTCGCATCACGATAACTCCACGGGGTCGATGCCAGGGAATCGGCATCGTACACCACTCGGTCCGCGGACCCCACGGAGTGGGCAGTTCGGGGGCGATACAAGTCGCCTCAGCGGAGTGCCGCGTCGAGCGACTCGAGCAGCCCAGCCGGAGGGGTGGTGACCTTGACCTCGATCTCGTCGCCGAACTTGGTGGTCTCGCGTTGAGTGTCGCCGCCGATGGCGAGGAAGAACCCCGCGCCGCGAGGTCCTCCATCGACGTTGGTCGCCGTCTTCCGTTCGTCCCCGAACCGGGCCTTTCGGACCGGCTTCCACTCCCCGTCCTCCCGGAACCAGGCGGGGCCCATCACGACGCTTCGCAATCTACCCGTTGCGTGAGGCTTCCCGCCGGCCTCCTGAACGGTCGCAAAGAGATTGTCGACGTCTCGACCACCGGTCGGTAGGGAGTACGTCGCCAGTCTCCGCCAGGACTTTCGCCGAGGAACGTGAAACCAAGCTGTGTACTCGGTGAGATCACCGTCGATCTCCGCGGAGACGGCGAGATGGTACGTCTCGCCGTCCTTCCAGTTGTACGCGAGCTGACACATGCGACGGGGCGTGCCGTCGTCGTTGCGAATGATCCTCGTCTCCGGATCCGCGTAGAGCAACCTGAAGCCACGGCCTCGGGCTTTGGCGTCGTAGCGTGTCTCTGCCACCTGAAAGTAGATCAGCCGCTTACCGTTGTACTCTCGGAGACCGTAGAGGCCCTTCCCGAAGTCGCAGGGCATGTAGGAGGTTCCCGGAGCCGACTTCTCGACCTTGACGGCCGTGACGAACGCCTCCCCGTGCCGAAACCGGTACGACAGTCCCGCGTCGAGTGGCTCCGCGGGGGGCTTGTCGTCGCCAACCACCATCGAGCAACAGACGATCGTCGCGACGAAACCGAGGCCGAGAACGGGGCGATGCACGTTGGTTCTCCATCTGAAACCGACTACGAAGGTCCCAATCCCCATTGGAGCAAGAAGAACGCCCGACTTCACGGAGAAGCCGGGCGTCGGGTGACAGTGTTGGACTCGGTCGTCGATCAGCTCTTCTTGCGGGCGCGGAAGCGGTACCAGCGTTTCTCGACCTTGAGCGTGACGTCGCCGAGGGCCATGTACTTGGCGAGGCGGCCGTCCTTCTTCAGCAGGGCGAGGAACTTCTCGCTGCCGATCTCGACCTCCTCGATCTTCTCCTTCTCGGCGTCGGTCAGGTCGTCGACGAGGCTCTCCTCCCAGTCGGACCCCCGCTTGTAGAAGGCGCGGGAGCCGATGTAGCGGACGGCTTCGAGCGACGACTGGCCGCGGCCGGCCTGGCGGACGAACTCGTCGGCCGCGTCGTCGAGGGCGACCGCCTTGCCGCGGCTGGCACCGCCGCGGAACTCGGCCGCCTTCTTGGCTCCGGTCACGGCTTCGGTCTTGAACTCCTCGATGGCCTCGGCCGTGGGAGCCGGGGCGCCGGCGGGAAGACCGCCGAACCCGCCACCGCCGATGCCGTCGGCGACGTTGAGACGCACGGCTCGATCACGCAACCGCCGGCTGGCGAGTTCCTTGTCCATCGGACCGGCCACGTCGTCGGTCACGAGGAAGCTCGTGTAGGGGGTGATGATGCCGTAGCGTTTGGCGAGGTGGGTGACCTCGTCGATCAGTTCCTGCTCCGGCTCGGGCTGTTTTCTC
>JANQQW010000042.1 GCA_028284885.1 Planctomycetaceae bacterium | reverse complement strand
ATCGACCGGCCGGCCGAGTTGAGAGCGTTGGTCGAAGGGGGCTCGTTGGCGGACGGCATCCCGGTCGTCGTGCGGGACACGTCGGGGCGACGGCGGACGTTGCTGCTCACCCGGCCGACGTTGCTGCCCGGCCGACTCGCGGGCGTGGTGGAGACCGCGAGCGACGGGAGCGGGCACGTCTTCGACGCGGCCGACCTGTCCCACCCGGTCGTCCGGGCCTTCGAGGGCAACCCGGACGCCGGCCTGCTCACGACCCGCATCCCGACGTACGTGAAGCTCGACCCCGAGTCGCTCGGCGGCTCACGCGTCGCTCTGCGGTTCGCGAACGGCGACCCGTTCCTCGTCGAGAAGCCGTTCGGACGAGGCCGTTCCGTGCTGATCACGACCTCGCTCGACCGGAACTGGGCCGGGACGTGGCCCGGCTGGCCCAGCTTCCCGCAGATGATGCAGGAGGTGGTCGCGTTCTCGGTGGTCCGCGCGGACGAAGGGGCGTTGCCGGTCGGCGAGACGTTCCGGGCAACGTTCCCGGGACTCGTCGAGGGGACCCGTG
The DNA here is from genome assembly GCA_028284885.1 of Planctomycetaceae bacterium. Classification (GTDB taxonomy): domain Bacteria; phylum Planctomycetota; class Planctomycetia; order Planctomycetales; family Planctomycetaceae; genus JANQQW01. The sequence goes on along the minus strand of JANQQW010000042.1, from coordinate 5,748 downwards.
CGGACGTCGACCGGCCGGACGACACCTCCGACGGTGCGCTCGTCGATCCGACGGAGGAGAGCCTGACGTACGCCCGGACCGACCGGGCGGGCGTCTACGCGATCGACGTCGGCCCCCCCGTCAACCGCGAGACCCGCTTCGCTGTCGCGGTCGACCCGTCCGAGGGGGCGTTGGAACGCGTGTCGCCCGAGGTGCTGAAGGAACGGCTTCCCGAGGGGGGCCGCGTCCGTTCGGAGTGGGTCGCCGGACCGATCGGACTGGACGACTCCACGCCTGAGAACCCGCTCGCCGCTTGGCTGCTGGCGATCGTCGGCTGCCTGCTGCTCGTGGAGACGCTGATGGCGTGGCGGTTCCCGGTCGGCTTCGCCACGCTGCTGGCCTTGGTCGCCGTCGGCCTGTTCGCCGGCATCGTCGGCGGCCACGTGTTCACGGCCGGCCCGGCACTGCTGCTCCTCGTCGCCGGGGCCGCCTGGTGGGCCCGGTCGGCGTTCTGGCTGGAGCAGGCGGATGCTTGACGACTGGCTCGCCGGCCACGTGCCGCAGGCCGTGATGGCGGACTGGTGCGAGGAACGGGGCACGGTCTTCCCTCGACACGAACTGGCCGTGGTCCGTCGCACGCGGGCCCGCGGCGGGTCGTGGGCACTACGAAGGCGGGTCTGCCGGTCCAGTTCCCGCCTCCGCGTCACCGAACGCAGCCTGTCGCACGTGTTCCGGCAGCGGAACCGCACGTTCTCAGCTTCCCAGTCACGATCCGGAACCTCGATCGGGTCGAAGTCGAGCAACAAGACTCGGTCGCTCTCCCGCAGCCGGACGAGGCACGTCGACTGACCCCATCTTGTTTCCAACCCGCAGAATCCGCTCAGTCGGACCCGCTCACCAAGACGCCGAATCGGCCCCAGCGCTCTCGCTTTCCCGTCGGGGTGGGCGTAGACTTGATCTCGCGGGGACGAACCTCCCGGTGCGCTCGGTGTCCGCCCGGACCCACCCTCCCGACGAGGGCCTGCTGAGCGCCCCGACGCTCTCCCGCGAACCAAACCGCTGACTGCAGACGCGATATCGACCGAAGGAAGCCGCCGTGTCCACCGCCCCCGAAGTCTCCTCGGAAACGTCCACCCAAACCCGCACCTGGAACGGGGCCGAGCTCCTCGTCGAGGGGCTCATCGAGCAGGGCGTCGAGTACGTCTTCGCGTACCCGGGCGGGGCCAGCATGCCGCTGCACCAGGCCCTGCGGAAGAACCGGGACCGCATCCGCACCATTCTCCCGCGGCACGAGCAGGGAGGCGGGTTCGCGGCCCAGGGTGTCGCTCGCACCACCGGCAAGCCGGCCGTCTGCATGGCGACCAGCGGCCCCGGCGCGACCAACTTGGTGACCGCCATCGCGGACGCCAAGATGGACAGCGTTCCCATGATCGCCGTCACCGGGCAGGTGCCGCAGGCCGTCATCGGGACGGACGCGTTCCAGGAAACGCCGATGGTCGAGATCTCCCGGGCCATCACCAAGCACCACTACATGGTGACCAAGCTCGAGGACGTGACCCGCATCGTGAAGGAGGCGGTCTTCGTCGCCACCACCGGCCGCCCCGGCCCCGTCCTCATCGACTTCCCCAAGGACGTCCAGCTCACCGAGACGACCGAGGAACCCGACCTCGACCCGCCGACCAACCTGCCCGGCTACCACCCGGAGATCCGCACCGTCGCCCTGGAGCAGGTCAAGCAGATCATCGCCGCCATCCGCCGGTCGAAGCGGCCGATCTTCTACGTCGGCGGAGGCATCATCAACTCGAACGCCGCCGAGGACTTCGTCCACTTCGCCCGCAAGACCGGCATTCCGGTCGCCACCACCTGCATGGGCCTCGGGGCCTTCCCCGGCGACGACACGCAGTCGCTGCACATGCTGGGCATGCACGGCACCGCGTACTCGAACCTCGCCGTCGACGACGCCGACCTGCTGCTCGCCCTGGGGGTTCGGTTCGACGACCGCGTGACGGGCAAGCTGGACGAGTTCGCCCAGCACGGGAAGATCGTCCACGTCGACATCGACCCGTCCGAGCTGCACAAGAACAAGGAGGCCCACATCCCGATCGTCGCGAACGTGCGGGACGTGCTCATCGAGCTGAACCGCGAGTTCGACGAGGAGGACCGGCCGGACCTAACCGACTGGTGGGCCAAGATCGAGGAGTGGCGGGAACGCTACCCGCTGAAGTACGACCAGCACGACACGCTGATCCTGCAGCAGCACGCCATTGAGGAGCTCTGGCGGCAGACGATCGACCGCGACCCCTACGTCGCCGTCGGCGTGGGCCAGCACCAGATGTGGACGTCGCAGTTCTACAAGTTCCGCAAGCCCCGCCGCTGGCTCTCCAGTTCGGGTCTCGGGACCATGGGTTTCGGCCTGCCGGCCGCCATGGGCGTGCAGGCGGCCCACCCGGACGCCGTCTGCATCGACGTCGACGGCGACGGCTCGTTCCAGATGAACATCCAGGAACTCGCCACGCTGCACTGTGAGAAGCTGCCGGTGAAGATCCTGCTGCTCAACAACCAGCACCTCGGCATGGTGGTGCAGTGGGAGGACCGCTTCATGGAGGGCCGCCGCGCCCACACGTACCTCGGCCCGGCCGACCACCCGGAGGCCCTGGGCGAAGGGGGCGGCGCCTCCTACGCCGACGGCGGCACCTACCCGGACTTCGTCAAGATCGCCGAGGGCTACGGCGTGAAGGCCGCCCGCGTCCGCAACAAGCCGGACCTCCCAAACGCCATGGCCGAGATGATCGACCACGACGGCCCTTACCTCCTCGAAGTCGTCTGCCCCCACCAGGAACACGTCCTGCCCATGATCCCGAGTGGCAAGACCGTGCGGGACATGATCGTGGAGTAGGGGCGTCAGCCGGAGTTCGCGGAGGGTGCTTCAACCATGTCGACGGTCCTCCAACCCGCCACGATCGAGCCTCGGCAGCGGTTCGTCGTCAACGACGTGACGTGGGACCGGTACGTCCAGATCCTCGACGGCCTCGGCGAGCAGCGGGGCATCCGTACCTCGTACGACGGACGGACGCTCGAACTCATGACGACATCGCACTTGCACGAGTGGTTCAAGAAGCTGCTTGGTGACTTGGTGAGGATGTACACGTTCGAGCGGTCCGTCGGCACGAAGAGCGGTGGCGGGATGACGTTTCGTCGTGAGGAACTCGAACGCGGACTCGAGCCCGACGACTGCTATTGGATCACGCACGAACGCGAAATGCGGCTCGTCCAAAAACCGGACTTCGCCGTACATCCGCCGCCGGATCTCTGCATCGAGATCGAGGTCTCGCGGACCGTCGTCGATCGTCTCCGCATCTACGCGAAGCTTGGCGTGCCCGAGGTGTGGCGGTTCGACGGCAAGTCGCTCACCGTGCTGCGGCTCGCCGACGGGCAGTACGCGACGGCTGAAGAGAGCATGGTGGTCCCCGGGTTCCCGGTGAACGACGTCGTCGCGTTCCTCGACCCCGAAGCGGACGTCGACGAGAACGAGCGGTTGCGTCGCTTCGTCGACTCGATCCGCAACGCCGACTGATCAGTACGGCCAGAGCGGCGGGTTGACGATGCAGTTGGTCGGCTGCGGCAGTTCGTCGTGGGCTTGGACGGCGTCGACCGGCGTCTCGTCGCCGTGTTGCCAGGAGACGCCGACGGCTTCACCGGGGGCCGGGAGTTCGAGCCGCGACGGCGGCGGGAGTCGTGGTTCGGACCGGGTCGGCGACTGCGGCTCGGACGGCGGCGGGTACGGGTTCGCCCCTTCGATCGGGCCGTTCGGCGTGAACTCCTCGCCGTGGTAGGGCGGAACGTGGGGAGCATCGCTCGGCTGGACGCGAGGCGTGGCGATGCGGCGGTATGGCTGCTGGCCGTCGTTCAGTGCGTAGCGGGCGCCGAGTTCGTAGCCCTCGAACCACCGGGCGGCCCGGTAATGTCCGCGTTCGGTCCTCGCGCTCGCCTGCCAGTACGACTTGGGCGGCACGGCGGGGACACGGCCGTCTCCACCGAGCGCCACGTCCTGGTAGCCCTTGCGGAAACCGCAGCAGAATTCCCGGCAGACCTTCCCCTGCTGCCGTTCGACCTGGTCGAGCGCCTCGCAGGCACAGTCGTCGGCCGCGGAGATGACGGCCCGCTTGTCCCGCCAGCAGTCGTAGCAGCCGAGGTACCTGCGCGGCGTGCACCGGCAACCGGGGCCGCACTCCTGCTGCTGGCAGCACTCGGACGAGCCGCGGTTCAGCGACTCCCAGTCGGTCCGGCCGCACGACTCCTCGCAGCAGCTGTCCTTCTTCTTGCCGAACCGGCCGAGCTTCTTCCACCACCGCTCCGGTTCGCAGCACTCCTCGACCACCTCGACGTGCATCGTGCCGCAGGCCTGTTGCGGACAGCAGGACTCCTGCGGGCAACAGGACTGGGTCGGGCAGCCGCAGGGGTCGTCGAAACAGCAGGTCTGACTGACGGACCGGCAGCCGACCGAGGCCGACGAGACCGCGACGAGCAGCACGGTGAGTGCACGCAGGAGAAGCCGACGATCGCGCATGGGGAACTCCATTCCGTTCGGTGCGCGCGGGAACAGACGTGAGTCTCATCGTCGTCGGTCGCGGCGACCGGCGAGGCAATCGGGCGGCGCTCGGGCGGTGCGGGTCGCGACGTTCGGCCGATCGGCCGACGCCTGCACAATCGGAACGACCGCTTCGTCCCCCCGATCGGTCCGGACGACGACAGGGTCGTCGTCAGTCGTTGACGACGAAGTAGGACCGCAGGGTCTTCAGCACGCGGCGGGCGCGGGCCTGGAAGGTCTCGCTCTTGCGGACCCAGCCGAGCGGCGTGACGCGAGCGGTGACGCGGATGGCACTGCTGCCGCGTGTGGCACGCCGGGCCGCCTCGCGGTTCTCCAGTTCGACGGTCAGCAGCACGGGGCGGGTGTCGTCGGTGCGGCCCCAGAAGGGAAGGATGCCGGTGTGGCCGAGCCGGATGACGGTCCGCTCCGGGGCGACCTCGAGCAGTCGGGCGTTGGTGTCGTTGACGAAGCCGCCGAGCTTGTAGACGACCATGTCCGAGGCGACGACGGCGGTGAACTCGGTCTTGCGAACGAACGGGTCCGTCGCCTCCGGGTCGATCTGCTCGTCGAAGGAGGAGTTCTCGAGTTGCTCGACCGTGAGGGAGACGCAGCGGTTCCGGCCGGTCTCCTTCGCGGTGTAGAGGGCCTTGTCGGCCCGGCGGAGGACGCTCTCGACGGAGTCGCCCCGGGTCATCTGGGAGACGCCGAAGGAGGCGGTCACGCGGAGGTTCGCGCTGCCGCCCATGTTCGTCTGGGCGAGGGCGTTCCGCAGTCGCTCGGCCTTCTGCACGCCGCCGGCGAGGTCGGTCGAGGGGCAGACGACGACGAACTCCTCGCCGCCGAAGCGGGCGACCAGTTCGCCGGAGTAGGTCTCGTTCTGCAGCAGCCGGGCCATGTCGATCAGAACCTGGTCGCCGACGCCGTGGCCGTGGTTGTCGTTGATCGACTTGAAGAAGTCGACGTCGGAGAAGATGACGCAGAACGGGTCCTCGCCGCCCCCGTCGTCGAAGTCGGTGACGAGCAGCGTGAGCTGGGTCTCGAGTTCGCCGCGGTTGGCGAGCTTGGTGAGCGAGTCGCGGGAGGCGGCGAGCTTGAGGTCGCGGTACTCGCCCGGCTTGCGGCCGGCGCGGTTGGCGTCCCGGAGGATCTCGGCGGCCCCCTGCAGGTTCCCCTGCTCCTCC
>JANQQW010000041.1 GCA_028284885.1 Planctomycetaceae bacterium | reverse complement strand
TCCAGTTGGACGTCGGGGCCTGTTCGGCGAGCAGTCGGGCCATCGTGACGAGCGAGGTGTTCGCCAGCCAACGGTTGCCTGCCGCGGTTCTCAGGCGGGTCGAGAGCTCGGCGCGACCGTCGAAGCGACTCAGATCGCGGGCATCGCCGAGGGCGTCGTCGAACTCCTGCTTCGTGACCCCGGTCTGTCGTTGCAACTGCAGGAGAGGGTAGTCGGCGCTGGGGAGTGGCGGGTCGCCTTGCTCTCGTTCGAGCGACGCGAGCCAGCGGTGCACCTCGCGTGCCGTGGCCTCGGACTCGGCCGTTCCCGCGCGACCCGACCACAGGTTGGACTCCCACCACGACAGCGCCCGCAGGAGCCGGCCCGTGGCCGGGAGGTCCGACTGCCAGCGGTCCCCGCCCAGCACCTCGGCGGATCGCTTCCACGCGTCGGCCAACCGGGCGTCGTCGGGAAGGGCGGCGTCCGGCACGGCGACGTGGTCGCGCTCGACCAGGGCGATTCGGTTGCCCGGTAGAGAGTGGGCGATCACCGTTCCGGACCGTTGCTTCGGGAACACCATCACCCCGTCGCCGGGCGGCATCGAATCGCGCAGGTAGTCGACGAGTTCGTCTTGTTCGACGTGTCCGTTCTGGTTGCCGGACTCGTCGGCCTTGCCGGCGAGCCCCAACCAGAAGGTCTGCTGCAGGACCGAACCGCGCCGGTGACGCGATCGCCACCGCGTCTCCCCGTCGCCCGAGCGGACGACGAGCGTGACGCGGTCGAGTCGTTCGCGGGACTCCGGCGCGGTGGCCCAGGACTCGACCGCGGCGGGGAACTCGTTGTGCAGCCAGCCGGCGGCCCAGCGGGTGCGTCGCGGCAGGCAGTCGAGGACGACGAGCACCCGCGTCTCGCGGCCGGCCGCCTCGCGGACCCTGCCGAGGAACTTGTCGAGCGGGATCCACCCGGACTCGTCGAACGGGTCGGCCGCGGGCGGGGCGAGCGTCGGACGACCGCGTTCATCGACGACGCCGATGCTGCGAACGTCGAGAACGAGCACGCCGCTCCGCTCCACTTGTGGGCGGAGGGCGGCGATCGCGGACTCGAGTCGCTCCCAGGGCGTCCCGCCGACGACGTCCCCGAAGCCGGCCGACTCGACCTGCAGCGTGAGACCGTCGAGCGACTCGAAGCGCCCGCGGTCCTCGTCGATCCAGCCGAGGACCGGGTAGGGAGCCGGGTAGGCGTCGGAGAAGAAGACGAACGGCGTGCGGGGCGGAATCGACTGCAGCACCCAGAGCCACGCGGCCGCGGCTGCGAGGAACGCGGCGAACAGGAGCAACAGCAGGACCGTCGGACGGGACGGCGGCCCGGGGCGGCGACTCGGGCGGAACGTGGAGAAGCAGTACCGCGGCTCGGCACGGCCGGCCGGGACGGACGGCGTGCGAACCGGGGTCTCGACGGTCGCTTGCTCTCCAGCCTCCATGCGATGCCTCGAGTCCGTGCGCCCCTCGGGGCGCGTACTCCGACGACTCGGAGCGGATGCGCCGAGTTCAACGGTGGTATCGGTTCCGCGGCCGGACCCGCTTGACCGAAGTCCGGCACGGCTCGCCGGTCAGAAGCTCCAGCGGGCCTCGACCATCAACCGTCCTGCGGCCCAGCCTCGGTCGCCGACGTTCACGCCACCCGAGACTCCGATCTCGGCGAGGCCGAGATCCCCTGCTGGTCCGAGGACGAAACGGACGCCGGGACTCAGTTCCACGGCCGTCTCGCCGTCGACGTCGACGACGGTTCCCGTCGACGTCGTCCGGGCTCCGTCGAAGAACGAGTGCCCGACGACCTCGAACGTCGGCAGGATCGCGAAGGCATCGGTCTCACAGGCGATCCAGCTGACGCCCGTTCCCCAGACCAGCACCTCTCCGGCGAACGGCTTCGTCCCTGAGATCGGGATCCGGTAGCGGACCTCGCCGTGGAGGTAGCACTCGTCGGTCCAGCGGTACCGGGCGAGCAGTCCCGGTTCCATGGCGACGTGTCCGGTTCCCAGCCCGCGGTTCACGGGGCCGGTGTTGAGGTACGTGAGCGTCTGGTGGGTCAGGACCCAGTCGTTGCCGTCGACGAGTGCGACCTTGGCCCCGGTGACGAGGTCGCCGATGCCGGCCGTGTTGTCGTTGAACTCCGGGTCGAGAGACCGGAGTGGGGCCGCGAAGACGGCAGCCGTCCGCCCCGAGGCGAGTTCCAGTCTGGCCGTCAACGTGTTGACGTCGACGGACCGCTCGGCGCCCGGGCCCGTCGTCGGCGAGGCCCAGAAGAACTCCGAGCGGTCCGGCGCGGCGACGTCCCAGGCTTTCTCCCAGGAGAACGAAACGTGGGAGAACGGTTTCGCGGAGTCGAGGAAGAAGGTCGCCAGCCCGACCCGCTCGTGACCGACGCCGACGTCGCCACTGGGCGGGACGCTGGCGAAGGGGAGGAGCCGGGCCCAAGGGCTGCAACCGTCGAGGCACAGGGCAGACTGGCAGTCCACGCACTCCAGCGGGTTGGTGCCGTGCTCACAGGTCTGGAAGTACTCCGGCGTCAGCGGGTCGTCGTCGTGATGGGCCGTGAGCTCGGACACGTCGCCGGCGACTCCGGGAGCGAGCGGCGGGAGAGTCGGGAGGCCGGTGGGCGATCCGACGGAACTCTCGTCGTATCCGACAAGCTCGACGTTTGCGTCCCGCGACGGATGTTGGTTCGACAGCGGCGCCTCCCAGCGGTCGTCGACCGGCCGTTCCTGCCGGTTCCCGGTCGCTGCCCAGGATGCCGCTCGCCACTCCTCTGCACCCAGCCGCGCAGTGGCGAGGGCCACACAGAGCGACGTGAGGATCGAGAGAGGGCGAAGCACGGGGGGAATCCGACGAACGTCGAAGGGGGGGCGCGTCAATCTGCGCAGACCACGGCGGGTCTGCCGGATTCATCGGTTGTGTCGAGGGTTTCGCTCAAGCCGATTCCCCGGTCGCGTCGATTTTGCCGATGAGTCCGACTGGCGGTGCGTGTCGTGGCGTGGTCCACGGCGTCGCCGGTCGACTGTCCGTCTGGTCTCGTATGCGTCATCCGCCGGTCCACTGGCACGAAGGGCTGTTCCTCCGCCCGCACCACTTCCAGGCCGCGGAGCGGCACTGGCAGGAGTCGGTGTCGACGGCGGACCGCTTCGACCACCCGCACGCGTGGGGCGTGCTGGAGTTCTCGTACAGCCGAGACGCGCTGGCGAGCGGCCAACTCGAGGTGCGACGGCTGAGGGCCCGCATGCGTGACGGGACGATCGTCGAACGGGGCGACGACAACCCGCTCGACCGAGTCGATCTCAAGGCGGCCCTCGACCGGGACTCCGTCGTGACGGCCCACCTCGCCGTCCCGCGGTTGCAGTTGGGCGAACGAAACGTCGGGACCAACGGCGAGCCACCCGGGAGCACGCGGTTTCGAGAAGTTCGCCGACTCCTGCAGGACGACGTTGTCGGCGGGAGCGACGAAGAGGTCTCGTTCCGACAGCTCGACGCGCGGATTCGGCTCTCGACCGACGAGTTGAGCGGGTACGAGACCCTGCCCGTTGCCCGGTTCCGTCGTTCGGGCGAGGGGGCCGCGACGCCCGAACTGGACGTGGCCTACGTTCCGCCGGCCCTCTCTCTCGCGGCCTGGGCACCGCTGGGCGAGTTGTACCGCGACATCTGCGACATCGTCTCGAACAAGCGAGACGTAATTGCGGCCCAGGTGACCGGGGGCGGTCTCGACGTGGACGTGAACGATCCGGCGGCCCTCGAACGAGTGTTGATGCTCGTCTCCTTGAACCAGGTGATCGGGGGTTTGTCGGTCTTCGCGAGCTGCCGCGCGCTGCATCCGTTCTCCGCGTACCTCGAACTCTGCCGCGCCGCGGGGGGCCTGACGACCTTCGAGCGCGGCCCGTCGAGCGAAGGACTGCCCGCCTACGACCACGACGACCTCGGGACGGTCTTCCGCAGCTTGAAGGACCGCATCGTCAACGCGATTCGGGCCGTGCGTGACTACGCCTACCACCAACGGTACTTCCGTGGCGTGGGGCTGGGGCTGCAGGTGACGCTGGATCCCGAGTGGTTCCACGCGGACTGGCAGTGGCTGGTCGGTGTTCGCAAGGGCGACCTCTCGGAGACGCAACTCCGTGAACTGCTGTCGCCGGGGCGACTGGACTGGAAGCTGGGAAGTGCTCGGCAGGTCGAGATGCTGTTCACGCAGCGGCTGCCCGGGCTGGAACTGCGGCCGGTCGCCCACAAGCTCCCGTCGTTGCCGTCGCAGCGGGACTGGCTGTACTTCGAGGTGCCCCGCGACGAGGGGGCCGCTTGGCGGGACGTGCAGGCGTCGCAGACGCTCGCAATCCGGCTTCGCGACAGCCTCGTGCTCAACCGCGACCGGTTGCAGGGGGAACGGCGGCTGCTCGTCGAGTACGAGGGAGACCGTGTCCCGCTCGAAATGGCGATGTTCGCCGTCCCCGGTTGACCCCAGTCGTCGAGGTGCCCCCGCATGTCCCCGGAGTTCGCCGCAGCGGTCGATCCCGTCGTCCGTCACCTGCTCGACCTCGTCGACCGGATGACCGCGGGAGAGGTCGTCGATCCGCAGGACGTGCGGCGGCGAGTCGTCGACCGGCTCGAACGGGCGGAGGCGATGGTGGGTGCCACCGCGGAGTGGCCGCTCGCGAAGTACGCGCTCGTCGCCTGGACCGACGAGCTGCTGCTGGACGTCGACTGGGCGGGCCGCGAGTGGTGGAGCAACAACGTCCTCGAGGTGGAGCAGTTCCGCAGCCGCGACTGCAGCGAGCGGTTCTTCGTGAAGGCGGAGGAGGCTCGGCGGCTGTCGAGCCCCGACGCTCTCGAGGTGTTCTACGACTGCGTGGTGCTGGGCTTCCGTGGCATGTACCGGTCGCCCGAGGTTGCCCGTTCGCTCAGCCGCCCCGACGGGCTTCCGGACTCGTTGCAGGCGTGGTGCAAGCGGACGGCGATGGCACTGCAACGAAGCGGTGCGACCCCGCTCGTGCACGACGGCACCCCACCGCTGGGAGCGCCGCCGAGAAGCGCGCGGCCCTGGGTGGTGGGGACCGCCTTGCTGCTGTTCGCGCTGACGGTGGTGGACGTTCTGGTGTTCCGTCTCGTGTCGTCCACCTGAGGTGATCCGATGGCGGACGACAAGGCGGGAGCCCCCCAGACGCTGCGGAGTCGCCTCGAGGCGGTCAGCCTGGCGGGGTGGATCACGCTCGGGACCTTTGCGGTGCTCGCGTCGTTGACGCTGCTGGCGTGGTTGCTGGCCTGGCGAAACCCGGTCTGGGTGCCCTTCGGAACATATTTCACCGTCGTTCGCGCGATCGTCCTCACCGCGACGGCCGTGGTCGCCTGTGTCGCCGAGTACCTC
>JANQQW010000011.1 GCA_028284885.1 Planctomycetaceae bacterium | reverse complement strand
GGCGACATCGAGGTCGACCGTGCGGCGGAACCGCGTCCGCGACTCGACCGCGGGACCGACCGGTTCGCCGGCGATGCTCATCGCGAACCCGTCGAGGGGAGCGTCCGCCAACGCGGCTCCGACGATCTCCCGCACCAGGAACACGCCGACCGCGAACCCGCGAAGCTCGTCCTGCCGTTCGGCCGTCGTGCGGGGTGTGGGACCCGACCGGTAGACCGGGACGAACACCAGGAACGCCGGACTCCCTTCGTCGTCCTGGGCCAGCCGGACCAGGGCGGTCGCCGTCGGCAGGCCGGTGTTGCGGGCACGTTCGAGGGCCTGCCGTCGCGACGGCTGTGACCCGAGGTCGATCCCCAGTGCCCGTTCGTTGCCGTCGAGCGGCGCGGCGAAGACGACCGGGAAGGCGTCCCCTTCCCACGCCCCGTCCGGAACGCGCCAACGGCCGTCCGCGAACCGCCGGATCTCGAAGTCCTCGACACCGTCGCGGCGCGCCGACTCGACGACGTCGTCCCGCTCCGAGGGTCGCACCCGTGGAACCCACTCGAAGGCCCGGATCGCGTCGTGCCGTTCGAGGAGCCGGTCGGTGTACGTGGCGAAGCCGGCCCGGGTCACCTCCGCGCTCGCCGAGTGGTGACCGGCGAGCCCCTCCAGCAGTTCGACGTGCCGCACCACCGCGCGGCCGAGCGCCCGAGCCACGCGTTCCGTCCGACGCTCGAACTCGATGTCCGCCGTGCGATCCACCGCGGTGTGCACGAACGACGTGGCGGCGAGGGTGGCGGACACTCCGACCAGCAACACCCAGACGACGGCGTACCGTCGCAGCAGGTTCGCCAGTCGTTTCGTCAGCTCGCGCATCCCGTCCACCCGGTCGTCGGCCCGCTCGTACCACTCATCGTAACGCGGCTTCACGACTGCGTCCCTCGCCCGGTCTCAGGAGTCTTGAGATCCGGTTCCGCGAGCGTTAGTTTCCACCTCGTCGTCGTTCGCCGAAGTGCAGTGGGCGCCGTGCGACGAGCGGGTGGTCGGAGGCGGCGCTCTCCTCCTCGCCCGCCGACGAGTTCGGGACCGGAGTCGCTCGGGTGCACAACTTCCAACTGTTCGGCCTCGACGGCAGCCGTCCGTTCGCCCAGCAGGTCGCGCGTTACCTCGACGTCCCCGTCTCCAAGCACGTGGAACGTTCATTCGCGGACGGCGAGCCCTACGTGAAGAGCTGCGTCAACGTCCGCGGGTTCGACGTCTACGTCATCTCCTCGCTCTACTCCGACGACCACCAGTCCGTCACCGAGAAGTTCACGAAGCTGCTGTTCTTCGTCGGCTCGCTGGTGGACGCCTCGGCGAAGCGGATCACGATCGTCTGCCCGTACCTCGCCTTCGCCCGTCAGGACCGCAAGACCGAGAGCCGGGCCCCGATCACGATCAAGTACTTCGCGCAGTGCCTGGAGGCCGTGGGCGTCAGTCGCGTCCTCACGATGGACGTGCACAACCTCGCGGCGATGCAGAACGCCTTCCGCATCCCGACCGACAACCTGGAGGCGAAGCCGCTCCACGCCGACTTCCTCTGCGGGGTCGACTCCGGGGCGATGACCGACGGCGTCCCGCAGCGCGTGCACCCGCACATTCCGGACCCGCTCGTCGAGGACCCCTCCAACCTGATCGTGCTCGCTCCCGACAGCGGCGGCATGGGGCGGGCGAAGCGGTTCCGCAACGTCCTCGAGAAGCGGCTCAAACTGCACAACCAGATCGACGTCGTCCACGTCGACAAGGAGCGGGTCAACGGGAACGAGGTCCGCGGCAGCAAGATCGTCGGCGACGTGGAGGGGAAACGGGTCCTCGTGCTCGACGACGTGATCTCCAGCGGCCGGACGATCCAGCTCTGCGTGGACGCCGTCCGCAAGCATGGCGGCGACGTCTGGGCCGTCTGCACGACGCACGGCGTCTTCACCGAGGGAGCCAACGACTTCCTCGCCGACGTTCCCCGTCTCGTCATCACCGACACGATTCGCCCGTTCCGCCTCCGGAACGAGCAGTGGCGGGACCGTCTCCACGTCATCCCGACCGCCATGATGTTCGCCCAGGCGATCCGCCGCACCCACGAAGAGGGCGGCTCCATCAGCGATCTGCTCGAGTAGGGGCGACGGTCGTGGGCCGACTACCGGTCTGCTCGGCCGCTGCAAGGGGTTCCACACGGTTCCCGAACCCGGCTATGATCGCATCAACGATTCCCTGATTCGCGTCGCAGCAGGAAGACCGGGCCATGGCCTTGTATCTCGTCCCGAAGGCGGAAGGACGGCCGATCGTCGTCGACAAGGCCGTCCTGTTCGTCGGGCGACATCCCGACTGCGACGTGATCCTCACGAAGAGCCGGAAGGTCTCCCGCAAGCACTGCTGTCTCGCTCAGGTCGACGACAAGTTCTTCCTTCGCGACCTCGGCAGCATGAACGGTGTCGCCGTGAACGGGCAGCGCGTGAAACGCGAGGCGCCGGTGAACGTCGGCGACGAGATCCTCGTCGGCGACGTCCCCTTTGTGCTGCAGGCGGACGAGGGGCGACGACGCCCGAAGCGATGGACCATGCCGGAGCCGGCCGAACCGGTCGCGGCGCCGCAGCCCGTCGCCCCGCCGATGGTCGAGCGGACCGAGCACTCGGCCGACGAGCTCAGTCGCGAGTTCCCCGTCCCGATTCGCGACGAGGGGGTCAGCTTCAAGGTGGAGAGCGGCGGCTCGAAGGGAGACCACGTCGGCGGCACGCTCGACGACTCCGCCGAGTCGCCGGTCGTCTACGACGACGACGACGGGTCGCTCCCGGACGCCTGACGCCGTCCACCCGAGCGTCTCGTCGCGCTCAACCGACGAGTTCCACGCCCCACTCGGACTCGACGAAGTCGGGGACACGTTCGTTCCAGCCGCGGTCGAGGGCCCACTCGATCGTCTCGGTCTCCCGAGCGTGGTCCGTGTTCAGCAGACGCGGGTCCGGTCGGGAGAAGACTCGGCCGAGGTCGAGCCGGTCGGCGTCGAAGCAGCACTGCACCGTCACGTCGTGATGGTGGATCACGTCGGTGTGCTGCTCGCAGGCGACGACCAGCCGGTCGAGGTCGTCGTCCGGCAGTTCGAAGAAGTCGCCGTGCATCGCGGTCGCGAGTTCCGCCCCGCGGGCTCCGTGGTCCGGGTCGTGCCCGTCGTTGAAGCGTCGGCTGTCGTGGAAGACGGCGAACAACTTCACGACCGCGACGTTCCCGCCCGACGCCTCGGCCACGCGAACGCCGTTCTCCAGCACGCGGGCCCAGTGCCCCACGCCGTGCAGCCCGCCGACCTCGAGCGTGTAGTCCTCGAGGATGGCGGCGAGCAGTTCCGGCGTGACGAGCTTCGTGTCCAAGTCCGACTCTCCCGTCAGGACAGGAGCCGTTGCAGGTCCTCGGTCGTCATCTCCTTCAACAGACTGCCGTTCGACTCGAGGATCGCCTCGGCGAGGTCCCGCTTCTGCTGCTGGAGCTCGGTGATCTTCTCCTCGACCGTCCCCTTCACGATCAGCCGGTAGGCGAAGACGTGGCGGGTCTGGCCGACGCGGTGGGCCCGGTCGATCGCCTGGGCCTCGACGGCCGGGTTCCACCACGGGTCCAGCAGGAAGACGTAGTCGGCGGCGGTCAGGTTCAGGCCGAGGCCGCCCGCCTTCAGGCTGATGAGGAACAGCCCGCAGTCCGGGTCGTTCTGGAACCGCTCCACGCGGGCCTGCCGGTCGCGGGTCTGGCCGTCGAGGTACTCGTAGACGATCCCCTTCTCGTCCAGCCGGTTGCGGACCAGCGACAGCATGCTGGTGAACTGGGAGAAGACGAGCGCCTTGTGGTTCTCGGCGAGCAGTTCCTCGATCTGGGGGATCATCACGTCGAGCTTGGCGGACGGGGCGTCGGCGTTGCCGTCGTCGAGCAGGCCCGGGTGGCAGGCCGCCTGCCGCAGCCGGAGCAACGCCTCCAGCACGTGCATCTTCGACTTGGCGAGCCCCTTGTCGTCGATCATGCCGAGCAGCGAAGCGCGGTAGTGGTCGCGAAGCTCCTCGTACTTGGCCGCCTGCTCCTCCCCCATCTCGCAGTAGATCGTCTGCTCGGACTTGTCCGGCAGCTCGCTGGCGACTTCCTGCTTCGTCCGCCGCAGGATGAACGGCCGCAGCCCCTGGGCGAGCAGCCTCCGCGAGGACTCGTCGCTCTGGTCGGCCACGGTCAGCTTGAAGGCCGTGCTGCGGCCCAGCATGCCGGGGTTCAGGAACTCGAAGATCGACCACAGGTCGCCGAGGTTGTTCTCGATGGGCGTTCCCGAGAGGGCGACGCGGTGGTGCGACCGCAGCAGCCGGGCGGCCTTCGCCACCTGTGAGCCTGCGTTCTTGATCGTCTGGGCCTCGTCGAGCACGAGGTAGTCGAACTGCACGTCCCGCAGCACGGCGGCGTCGCGCCGGAGCGTGCCGTACGTGGTCAGCACGAGGTCGCAGGAGGGAATCTCGTCCCGCAACCGCGAACGGTCGAGCCCGGCGTACTCGAGCACCTTCAGCTCCGGCGTGAACCGCTCGCACTCCTGCTTCCAGTTGAACATCAACGACTTCGGCACGACGACGAGCGACGGCAGCCGGTTCTTCCCCTTCTTCAGCCGACCGCGAAGCAGCGCGAGCACCTGGATCGTCTTGCCGAGGCCCATGTCGTCGGCGAGGCAGCCCCCCAGCCGGAACTCCTCGAGGAACTGCAACCACCCCAGCCCCTGTCGCTGGTAGTGCCGCAGTTCTCCCTTGAAGCCCTTCGGCTCGTCGACCTCCTCGACCCCCTCGAACTGGTGCAGCCGTTCGCGGAGTTCGAGGAACCGCTCGTCGTAGTCGACCGCCGGTTGCGACTCGAGGAGTGCGTCCAACAGGGCGATCTGGTTCGCCTCGAACCGCAGGCTCTCCTCCTGCTGCGTGCCCAGCCCGGCGAACAGGCCGAACCGCGTGAGCCACTCCTCCGGCAGGATGCCGAGCGACCCGTCGTCGAGCCGGATGGTGGTGTCGCCTCGGCCGAGTGCTGCGAGCAGTTCCGGGAACGCGACGTTCAGGCCGCCGAAGTCGACGTCCCCCTCCAGCTCGAACCAGTCGATGTCGGACTTCACGCGGAACTGGAGGTCGCCCGCCTGCCGGACCGGGGAACCGTCGGCGAGGACGTCCCAGCCGGCGGACATCAGCGAGCGGACGGCACCGCCGAGTTCGCGGGACGGGATCTCGACGTCGTGCCCGCCGCGGTCGCGGTCCATGCGGCGGCGAAAGCCGAGGCTCCGGAGCGTCTCCCACGCGTCGCTCTCCGCCTCGCGGTCCCGCACAATGCACCGCTGTTCTTCGCGCTGCACGATCGCCCACTGCGTGCTCGACCCACGGACGGGCGCTCCGAAGTACTCGAACTCCACATCTGCCTGCAGACGGTCGATCTGCCACCGGACGTTCTTCGGCGTGCGGACGACGACCCGCTTCAGCGGCCGCTCGGTGACCTTCTCCAGTTCGAGGTCGGACGGCAGTTCCAGCCGCGGTAGCCGGGGCATGTCGAACAGCCGGTCGACGAGATCGACGGCGTCCCCCTCCGGCACCTCGATCGTCCCCTCGTCCCGCAGCAGCGAGATCCAGTCGAACGCGTCGAAGTCGGCCAGCCGGGCGATGCGGCCGCGGGCGACGACGACGCCACCGGGGACGACGAGATCGGCCTCGTCGATCTTGAGTGGCTTCTCTCCGTCGCGGGCGAGCTCACCTCCGACGCGGAGCTCGCCGTCCTCCTTGCGGACGACGTGCACGCACAGCTCCCACGGCGGACCGTCGTCCCAGGACAACGGTTCCTCGTCCTTCTCTGAGGCGTCGAGCAACCGGACCCGCTCGGTCTCGCACATCAGCGGCACGATCAACTCGCAGAGCTCGTACGCGACGTGGTAACGGTGCGCGAGCGTCTGCGTCTCGGTCTGCTGGGCGGTCCAGTTCGACCGCTCGGCCGTCCCGCCGGTGAGGTAGGCGAGGATCCGGCGGTCGTCCTCCTGCTCGACCTCGTCGAGCCGGTCGGCCCGCAGCTTCAGCGGCTTCAGTTTGCCCCACTGTCCGTTCGCTCGCCGCTGCCGCTGCGAGGTCTGGACGACGAGTTGCCCGACGGACCGACTGGCCTTCGCGTCGATCTCGTAGACGATTCGCTGGTCGCGTTTGTTCGCCGGCGCGGCCGTGCCCCCGTCGTCGAGCCGGCCTCGCAGTTCGAGCAGCTTCGACTCCCAGGGCCGCAGCTCGACGGCGATCTTCGAAGCCGCCTTGGCCGCCGGGGACTTCGTGGCGGTCCGCTTCGCGAGGTTGGTCGGCGGCTCGAAGTCGTCCTCCTCCTCCCAGTCGTCGATGGACCAGCTCGTCGTCGTCTCACTGGCGAACGGAGGGACGTAGCCCGGTTTGGCGGAGGCGGTCAGGTAGCCCGCGCCGTCGACCGCGACGATCGTCGCCCACAGGTGCTTGCAGACGCCCGTTTTCTGAAAACGCTCGCACTGGCAGAACATCTTCAGGTTGCCGTCGTCCCGCACGAGGCGTGTCTCGTACTCGCTGCCGTCGCGGACGACACAGAGGACCTGGTTCGGCAGGACGCGGGTGATCGAGACGCGGCCGGCCGTGACATAGGCCTCTCCGACGTGTCGCACGTCTGCCCGGAACTTGTCCTCCATCAACGCGCTCAGCGTCATGCGTAAACTCTCTGCAGCATGTCGGATAGGGCGGCCGGGCCCGTTCGGCCCGGAAGACGGCGGTCGGCTCGAAGGCGGCCCGGTCGGCCAACTCGCGCGCTTCCCGCAAGCGTAGTGGAACCCCACCGCGCCGAAAAGGCCGCTCAGGTCCCTTCACAGGAATCCCGCCGAACCGGATCGATCGCGATCGGCGAAACCGAGGCGGGCCGAGCGAGGTAACCCCCCCCAGAGTCCGACTTGCCGAGAACTCCCATGCAGAAATCGCTTCGCCTCCTGCCGCTGGCCGTCGTCGCAGGCGTGCTGTTCGTCGTCGGCTGGGCCGCTGGGCCCGGAGAGCGGACGGAGACGCCGAAGACGCTGCCGCCGCGGGCCGAAACGGCAGACGTGCTCGCGTCGTTGGCGTCGATTCAGGACGAGCGGCGGGCTGCCGCCGGGCTCGTCGACGTGCCCCCGGTCGAGCGGGCCGACGAACTGACCGTGCTCCGTCGACTTTCGCTGTCGCTGCACGGGACGATTCCCTCACTCGAGGAGATTCGCGAGTTCGAGGCCGACGACGCCGACGACCGGTTGACCCGCTGGGCCGACCGCCTGTTGGACGACCCGCGGTTCGCCGAGTACTTCGCCGCGCGGTTCTCCCGGAGCTTCGTGGGGGCGGACGAGGGGCAGTTCGTCGTCTTTCGCCGCGACCGTTTCCACCAGTGGTTGGCGGAGCATCTCCGCGAGAACACGCCGTACGACGCGATCGTCCGCGAGATGGTGTCCGCCGACGGCCTCTGGACGGACACGCCGGCGACGAACTTCGTCACGGCGACCGTCGCGAACGACGAGATCGAGTACTCGAAGCTGGCCGGTCGCAGCGTGCGGGCGTTTCTCGGGCAACGCATCGACTGTGCCCAGTGCCACGACCACCCGTTCGACGACTGGAGGCAGGCGGAGTTCGAGGGCCTCGCCGCCTTCTACGGCAAGACGCGGATCTCGATCCTCGGAGTCGAGGACGGTCGGGACACGTTTTACGAGGTCGAGGACCGCGAGACGCTCGAGACGCGGGCGGTCGATCCGGCCGTGCCGTTCGGAGCCGAGTGGCTTCCGGAGTCCGGTTCGCCGCGTGAGCGGCTGGCGGCGTGGATCACCCATCCGGACAACGAGCGGTTCGAGCGGGCCGCCGTGAACCGCGTGTGGGGACTGATGTTCGGCAAGCCGTACTCGGCCGGGCACGTCTTCACGACGGCCGGCCGTCCCGTCGACGACCTTCCCGACCCGCCGACCTCCGGTGACGGCGAGCCGGTCGACGTGCTCGGCGTCCTCGGCGAGGACTTCCGCGAGCACGACTACGACCTCCGGCGACTCGTCCACGCGATCGCCGCCACCGACTCGTTTCGGGCCGCGTCGAAGCACCCGACGGCCGACACCGACGGCAGCGCGTTCGAGAAGCTCGAAGGGGAGTGGGCCGTCTTCCCGATGTCCCGGCTGCGGCCCGAGCAGGTCATCGGATCGATGCTGCAGGCCGCGTCCGTCGCGACGATCGACCAGAACTCGCAACTCCTGGTGCGGACGGTCCGGTTCTTCCGAGAGCGGGACTTCGTCCAGGAGTACGGCGATCTCGGCGAGAACGAACTCGACGAACACTCCGGCACCATCCCGCAGGCCCTGCTGCGGATGAACGGGCAACTGACCCGCGAGATCGGCGAGGCCAACGCCTTCACGGCCGCGGGCCGCATCGTCGCCTTCTCGGGCAGTCCGGAGACCGCCGTCGAGAACGCCTACCTCGCCTGCCTGACGCGCCGCCCGACGCCCGAGGAGACGGCCTTTTTCTCCGAGTGGATCGAGTCCGCTCCGCCGAACCGCCGCGGGCCGGTCCTCGAGGACGTGTTCTGGACGCTGTTCAACTCCCCCGAGTTCGCGTGGAGTCACTGACGATGCCCACGAACGTCACACGTCGCGACCTGCTCCGTTCGATCTCTGCGATGGGCCTCGCGTTCCTCGTCCCGGGGCTCTCGGCCCGGGCGGCCTCCGTGCGTGGCCCGAAGCGGCCGAAGTCGCTGATCACACTCTGGCTCGGCGGCGGGCCCAGTCAGTTGGAGACGTGGGATCCACACCCTGACGGTTTGATCGGCGGTGGGACCAAGGCGATCGACACGGCCGTGCCCGGCCCCCGGGTCGCCGAGTCCTACCCCCGCGTCGCCGAGCGTATGGACCAGCTCTCCGTCGTCCGTTCGCTCACCTCCAAGGAAGGGGACCACGCCCGCGGCACCTACTATCTGAAGACCGGCTACCGACCCGACCCGACGCTCAAGCACCCGGCCCTCGGGGCGGTTCTCGCACACGAACTGCCCGACCCCGAGGTCGAGATTCCGCTCCACGTCTCGCTCGCGGCGGACAACTTCTCCGCCCGAGGCGGGTTCCTCGGCGACCGGTACGACGCCTTCAAGGTCTTCAATCCGGGGGTCAACCTCCCGAACGTGAAGGCCCGCGTCGGCGAGGACCGGCAGGACCGTCGTCTCGCCGGGCTCGACGTCGTCTCGCGTGCCTTCTCGCGCGGCCGCCGCTCCCGCGTCGAGGGGACGCTGCACCAGCACACCGTCGAGCAGGCACTCGTCATGATGCAGTCCGAGCAACTCGCGGCGTTCGAGTTGAAGGACGAGTCGGAGAAGACCGTCGAACGGTACGGCGACACCAACTTCGGCCGCGGTTGCCTCGTCGCCCGTCGACTCGTCGAACAGGGCGTCCGAGCGGTCGAGGTGACGCTCAAGAGCTTCGACAGCCACGCCAACAACCGCGAGACCCACGCCCTCCACGGCGAGACGCTCGACACGGCTCTCTCCGCGTTGCTCGACGACCTCGTCGAGCGTGAGCTGCTCGACTCGACCGTCGTCCTCGTCCTCGGCGAGTTCGGCCGGACGCCGGAGGTCAATCCGCTCGAGGGACGCGATCACTGGCCGCACGGCTTCTCCTGTCTGCTCGGCGGCGGCGGGCTGGCGAGCGGTCTCGTCATCGGCGAGACCGACCCGACCGGCAAGAAGAAGGACCCGTCCGACCCGATCGAGATTCGCGACCTCTTCGCCACGCTGCTGCGGACGGTCGGTGCCGATCACGAGAAGTGGTACGACACGCCGATCGGACGGCCGATGCAGGCCACGCACGAAGGCTCGCCGATCGCCCGGCTGATCGCGACGTGAACCCCCCGAGGATCCCCGTTGAGTCGCATCGCCGGCTCGCGGTAGAGTTCTCGCCGAACCCGCCACGCCACGGAGGTCGGCGCGCCGTGCAGCCTCAGGACGATCCGCAACCGGGAGACGAGATCGCAGCCGAGTCCGTCGAAGCCGATGTTCCGGAGGCGGAGGATCTCGAGACCGCCTACCTTCGGGCTCTGGAGGCGATCGAGTCGGCCGAGAACGAGGTCGGGCTCGCGTTCGAGCAGTTGGGCGACGAGCCGGTCGAGGAGACGACGACGCCCGAGGTGGAGTCGGCCCCGGCGACTCGGCAGACGGCCGACGTGGTGCCGTTCGCGCCTCCCTCGGGCGACCGCCCTTCGCCGCTCGCCATCCTCGAAGCGGCCTTGTTCGTCGGCGGGACGGCCCTCACGTCCAAGAAGCTCGGGCGGTTGCTGAACGACGAGTTCGGCAGCGAGGCGATCGCGCGGTTCGTCGAGCAGTTGAACGAGCGGTACGCCGAGCAACTGCGGCCGTACGAGGTCGTGTTCGGCGAAGGAGGGTACCGGATGCAGCTCCGCGGCGAGTTTGGCGACGTGCTGCACCGTGTGTTCGGACTGGGGCCGAAGGAGGTCAAGTTGTCGCAGGCGGCGCTCGAGGTCCTCGCGCTCGTCGCCTACCGGCAGCCGGTCGAGCACGCGACGGTCGCCGAGCACGCAGGCAAGTCGGGGCTCGCGAACGTGCGGCAGCTCGTCCGGCGGGAGCTCGTCGAGGTCGAACGGGACGACGAGGAGCCGGGTGTCGTCCGCTACCGCACGACCGACCGCTTCTTGCAGGTGTTCGGCCTCTCGGACCTCGACGAGTTGCCGCGCGCGGTCCAGTTGGAACTGAAGTAGACGGCGAACTCCCGCTGCGTCTGCCACCGCGGTACGATCGAGCTGTCGTCTCGATCGAATGGACCGCCGTGCGCAAGCCCGCTTCGAGTTCCCGCCGCCGTCGCCTGCTGCTCCGGAACGCGGAGCAGACCCAGGAGGCCGGTTCGCCCGAACTCGGCGAGGAGACGGCGTACGTCCCGCAACGCTCGGATCCGGGCGTCGTCGCGGACGAGCCGCCCGCGACGATTCCGTTGCGCGTCAGCGACGTGAACCAGCCGTGGCGGTCGGAACTCCGGCGTTTGCTCGACGGCATGCAGCCGCTCACCTGGGTCTTCACGGGCGACGGCGTCACGCAGGCGGCCCGCCACACGGACGGTCGCCGCGGCTACGTCGAGCTCTTCGACGCCCGCATCCGGGGCGGCCTGAGGCGGCTGCTCGACGTCGTCGTGAACACCGCACTCGAAGGGGGACGGCTCGCGACGCTGCAACGAAATCGCGAGTGGCGGGTCGACCGCTTCAAGCCGGACGTCGTCTCGCTGATGGTCGGATTCACCGACTCTGCCGCCGGAAAGTCGGGGCGTGAGGCGTTTCGCGGCCACCTCCACGAGATGGTCGAGCAGCTCGTCGAGGAGGGGGTCGTCGTGGTGTTGAACACGCCGCACCGTCCGTCCGCCGCGGCCGCCGGCCAGCAGGCGGACCTGCCCGACTACGTCCGGATCGTCCGCGAGGTCGCTGACGAGACCGGCGTGCTGCTCGTCGACCACTGGGCCCACTGGAAGCAGGCACGAGGAGCCTCCGTGCTCGCCGCGGACGGCCTCCACCCGAGCGCGACCGGCCACGCCGAGATTGCCCGTCTGCTGCAACGCGAACTCGGCGTCGACGGGCCCTGAACGCGAGACGCCTCAGCCCTTCTTCCGCCTGACGACGGCCGGCAGCGGCCGAGCCGTCTCGGAGGGCGAGGGAACCGCCTCGCGGAGGCGCGCGACCGCGTCCGCGTACGCCGGGTTCTCGATCTCGTTGGACCACTCGTGCGGGTCCTTCGTCGTGTCGTAGAACTCCTCCTGCCCGGTGCCGTACCGGATGTAGCGACCGACCTCGTTCCGGATCGTGATGAATCCGACGTTCGGCTGGCCCTTGTCGCACAGCCCCGTGAGTGCCGTGCTCTTCCACTCGGCGGCGGGGTTCTCGAGCAACGGGACGAGCGAGCGGCCGTCGAGCGTCTCTGGGGCGTCGAGCCCGCAGAGTTCGACGAGCGTGGGGTACAGGTCCTGCAGCGAGACGAACCGCTCGCAGCTGCCGCCGGCCTTCGTCGTCCCCGGCGCGCGGATCGTCAGGAGGCAGTGGGTCGCCTCCTCCCACAGCGTCGCCTTCTGCCAGTGGTTCTTCTCGCCGAGGTGGAACCCGTGGTCGCTGAGGAAGACGACGATCGTGTCGTCCGCATACTCGCTCTCCTCCAGCGCAGCGAGCACCCGGCCGACCTGCCCGTCGACGTAGGTCGTCGTCGCGAGGTACGCCCGCACGCCCTCCTCGTGCAGCCCGGCCTTCAGGATCGCGTCGACGTACTTGCTCTTCCCGCTCGTCACGGCGACGCCGAGCGGCGGCACGTCGGCGAGGTCGTCCTCCTTCAACGGCGGCGGGGTGATCCCGTCGAGCGGGTACTTGTCGAAGTACTTCTGCGGCACGTACCACGGCATGTGCGGGTTGAAGAATCCGCAGGCGAGGAAGAACGGCCGGTCGTGCTCGCGGCCGAGTGCCTCGATCGTGCGGTCGGCGAGCGTGGTGCCGTTCATCTCCTCCTCGGGGAGGTGGATCGGGCCCCAGTCCTGCTCACCCCGGCCGACGGCGGTGAGCGGTGCCCCGGGCGGGGCGGGGTCGCGTTTGTGTCCCACCTTCACGTCCCAGTGTTGCTTCTGGTCCCAGCCGTGGGTGATCTTGCCGAAGCCGATGGTGGTGTAGCCCGCCTTCTTGAACGTCCCTGCGAGCGACGTCGCCTCCGCGAGCGGCTCGCTCTTCTGGACCTGGAGGGCATTGTGGTAGTGCCCGGACCGCCACGGGCTGACGCCGGAGAAGAAGGCTGTCCGCGACGGCGAGCAGACCGGGGCCGCCGTGTAGGCCCGCCGGAAGTTCACGCCGCTCGCGGCCAGCCTTCGGATGTTCGGGGCAATCACCTGGCCGGCGTAGCGGTCGGCGTCCCCCAGCAACCAGCTGTTCATGTCGTCCGCGACGAGCAACAGCACGTTCCTCGGCTTCTCGGCCGCCGCGACGGGGGCCGCGAACACGATCGCGAAGAGGAGGCTCAGCAGCAGTCGAGTCGATCTCACGGGGCGGCTCACGGCGAGTGGACGGTCGAAGGAAAGCGAGTCGAGTGTCGCCGCCGCCGCGAGGGAAGGCCAGCCCGCCGCCACGGCTCGTCGTTGAATCCGAACCGTGAACGGCGGGATACTCAGAGGCACCACTCCAACGAGGAACTCCCGTGATCGACCTGCGACACCTCCGTCCGACGCCGCTTCTGCTCTTCGTTCTGCTCGCCTGGACGGCCGACGCCGTCTCGGCCGAGCGGCCGAACATCGTCTACGTCATGGCCGACGACCTCGGCTACGGTGACCTCGGCTGCTTCGGGCAGAAGCGGATCAAGACGCCCAACATCGATCGACTCGCCGCCGAGGGGATGCGGCTGACCGACCACTACGCCGGCCACACCGTCTGCCGGCCGTCGCGGATCGTGCTGCTCACCGGCAAGCACACCGGCCACACGCCCATCAGCTCGAACGCCCAGTACATGCTGAAGGAGGGGGAGCGAACGGTCACCTCGCTGATGCAGAAGGCGGGCTACGCGACGGGTGGCATCGGCAAGTGGGCCGTCGGCCGGCCGAAGACCACCGGCGTTCCCAGCCGGCAGGGCTTCGACTTCTGGTTCGGCTTCCTCGACCAGTCCGAGGCCCACAACCACTACCCGGAGCAACTCTGGCGAAGCACGAAGGAGGGGGAGTTCCCCGTCCCGCTCACCGGCAACAAGGTCGGCAAGCAGAAGCGGGTCTCCGTCAGCCGGGAGACGTGGTCGCACGACGTGATGACCGACGAGGCCCTTGAGTTCATCCGCCACCACGCCGACGAGCCGTTCCTGCTGCAGTGCCACTACACCGTGCCGCACGCCAACAACGAGGGGGGCCGGGCGACCGGCGACGGCATGGAGGTTCCCGACTACGGCCCGTACGCCCACGAGGACTGGCCCAACACCGAGAAGGGATTCGCGGCCATGCTCCACTACCTCGACCGTGACGTCGGCCGAATCGCCGACCTGCTGAAGGAACTCGACATCGATGAACGGACGCTCGTCATCGTCACGTCGGACAACGGGCCGCACAGCGAGGGAGGACACAAACACGAGTACTTCAACTCGAACGGCCCGCTGCGGGGCTACAAGCGGGACCTCTACGACGGCGGCATTCGCGTCCCGTTCGTCGCGTGGTGGCCCGGCACCATCGAGCCCGGCACGTCGAGCGACCACCCCAGCGGATTCCAGGACTTCCTCCCAACCTGCTGTGAACTCGCCGGCATCGAACCGCCCGACGACGTCGACGGCATCTCGTACGTCCCCACGCTCCTCGGCAAGAAGCAGAAGCCGCACGACTTCCTGTACTGGCAGGTGAGCGACCAGAAGACGGCCGTCCGGAAGGACGACTGGAAGGCCGTCGTCCCCGGCAAGGGGAAGCCGCTCGAACTCTACGACCTCTCGAAGGACGTCGGCGAGTCGAACGACGTCGCCAAGGACCAGCCCGAGACCGTCGCCACGATGCAGCGAATCATCGGAGACGTCCGCTCCGGCAAGAAGTAGCAATCAAGTCCCCTCTCCCCTCGGGGGAGAGGGCTAGGGAGAGGGGCCCGCAGTCTCGCGACTCTCCACGAACTTCGACGAACACCAACGAGCAACCACCATGCAACGCCACCTCCTCCTCGCCCTCGTCCTCGCGACCACCTCGACCGCGTTCGCCGCGCCGCCGGGGAAAGCGTACGTCTACAAGGTCGTCGGCGACCGGGCGCTGAGGCTGTACGTCACCAAGCCGGCCGACTGGGCCGCGGGGGACGAGCGGCCGGCGATCGTCTTCTTCCACGGCGGTGGCTGGGTCGGCGGGGCGCCGGGGCAGTTCGACGAGCATGCGAAGTACTTCGCCGGCCGCGGCCTCGTCTGCTTCCAGGTGCAGTACCGGTTGCTCGACCGCAAGAAGAGCGACCCGCCGACGATCTGCTGCCACGACGCGAAGTCCGCCATGCGTTGGGTCCGCAGCCGGTCGAAGGAGTTCGGCCTCGACCCCGACCGCATCGCCTCCGCCGGCGGCTCGGCGGGCGGGCATCTCGCGGCGTTCGTCGGCATGGTCGAGGGGACCGACGACCCGGCGGACGACACGGACGTCTCGCCCAAGTCGAACGCGATGCTGCTGTTCAACCCGGTCTTCGACAACGGCCCCGGCGGCTGGGGCGCGAAACGGGTCGGCGACCGCTTCGACGAGTTCTCCCCCTACCACAACGTCACGAAGGACGACCCGTCCGCCATCGTCTTCCTCGGCTCGCAGGACAAGCTGATCCCGGTGAAGACGGCCGAGACGTTCGGCGAGAAGATGCAGGCCGCCGGCGTGAAGTGCACCGTCCGCATCTTCGAAGGCGAAGGCCACGGCTTCTTCAACCACGGCCGCAGCGGCAACCGCCCGTACTACGAAACGGTGACGGACTGCGACCGCTTCCTCGCCGCCCTCGGCTGGCTGGAGGGGGAGCCGACGTTGGCGAAGCCTGAGTGAATCGGTTCCAGTGGATGCGTGGCTAGGATAGGGGTTGCTTACGATGACTGTGATCAACCATGACATCTCCGTCTTGCACCACGTTTTTGATCAAACCCTCTGCTCGGTCGGAGAGAGTGATCCACTCCTGTACTCGTACCCGATGTGCGATGTCAGTGTTGGAGAGGATGCGATTGTGCGCTGCCTTCGACCATTTGCTGCCTCCGAAGGCAGCATACGGGGATACGAGCGGGGAGGATATGGAGTGTGTATTGAGGTAAGGAGCCACCGAGCCCGACTTGGTGATGGCGCGGTATTGTGGATTCGTGAGTTCGAACGAGACGGGGATCCGTTGTTTTCCCATCCGCTGTGGGAAGGCGCAGGTGTGTGTGTTCTGGGGTTGGAAGAATACAGACGGGAATTCGGAGGTGGCGTGCCACCTGCAGCGTGCTCCGATGACGTTCACGTCGCACTACCACAGATTCGAGTCCCGGACGCGCATCTTGCTCTCTATTCCGATCCCGGAGATCGCCGCCAAGCGTTCCTCTTCCTGCGGGCGCTGAGGGCACTCGTAGATTCGCAAGAGGTGGCGTTGGCAACGACGCAGGTTGACGGTGTCCGAGACTATGCCGTTGGCCTTGATCTCGATGGAGTGCCTGAATGTCGCGTTGAGGTGGGCAAGGTTGTGGCGAGCGACGAGTATGCACTCAAGATGGTTGCGAATCCGAGTTTCCCAGTGTGGTTGACGACCTCTATAGCACGGTCGCTCTACTTTGAGCTCAACGAATGCCGTGAGTGAGCTGGAAGAACCGCTTTCACCGACGGGTTGGCTGTCGCACAGCGACGGCCACGCTCGTTCGGTGCTACCGTCGCGAGGCCCGGACGGCGGCGGTCGTGAAGTCGAGCACGCCCTGGGTGTCGACGTCGGTGACGACTTCGATGTTCGTCTGCCAGCGGGCGACGCCGCGGTGGTCGAAGACGGTCATGCCGCGGGTCAGTTCGCCGGACGTCTCCACGTCGACCGCCATCGCCTCGTGCGTCGCGAAGCGGGGGTGGGCGATCGTCGCGAGTGCGGCCACCTCGTGCAGCAGCACCCCTTCGATGCCGAAGTGCTCGTGGTTCGACCGGAAGGCGAAGGGGAGCAGGTTGGCGAGCAGCCGGTCCAGCGGGTTCGTCGACTCCTCGTCGACCAGGCGGTCGTACTGGTCGTAGGTCAGCACGGCCTGCGACGTGACGTCGATCGGGACGAGCGTCTTGGTGGCGGGGGAGAGCAGGACGTTGCGGGCGGCCTCCGGGTCGGCGTAGACGTTGAACTCGGCGGCGGCCGTCACGTCGCCCCCCTGAAGGCAGCCGGCCGAGCAGACGAGCAGGTTCAGCCGGTCGAGGAAGGCCGGGTCGAGCTCGCTGGCGAGTTGCACGTTGGTCAGCGGGCCGAGCGTGAGCAGCGTGACCTCGTTGGGCATCTCGCGAGTGAGGTCGACGAGCAGCTTGGCCGACTCCCGCGGGCTGTGGAGTTCGGCAACGGCCGGCTCGAAGTCGCCGAGGCCGTGCCGGCCGGTCGTGCGGACCGGGTCGACGGCCTCGCCGCCGCAGGCGGGTCCGGTGCTCGCCCCGAACCGCGGCCACTTCGGCGGGTCCAACCACTCGACGACCGCCTGCACGTTCCGGCTGGCGTGCTGCCCGGAGACCCGGCCGGGCGTCCCCGTCACGCCGACGAGGTCGATCGCCGGATCGACGAGGGCGAGGGCGATCGCGAGGGCGTCGCCGATTCCGGGATCCGCGTCGATGACGAGTTTCGTGGCCACGGGCGTTGGTCGTTCGAGGGAGAGGGGCGCCCGTGGTATATCGCGTCTCGCTCAACGACGCGAGAGGCAGGGGGGACGGATCAGGGGTCAGAAGTCCGTTCGCCATCGCTGACTCCTGACCCGTGACTCCTGACTCCTTCCCTCGAATCGTCCATACTCCATCGACGCCCACCCCTACCGGAGTCCGCCGTGTCCGCCACCGACGATGCCCTTGCCGCCGTCTGCGAGCGTCGCGACCTCACCGCTGACGAGTCGCACGCCGTCTTCTCGGAGATCATGGAGGGGGACGTCGACGAGGTTCGCATCGCCGGGTTGCTCGTCGGGCTGCGGGTGAAGGGGGAGACGAGCGAGGAACTCGTCGGGGCGGCCCGGGCCATGCAGGAGCGGTGCACCCGGGTCGAGTGCCGGACCGAGGACCTGCTCGACACCTGCGGCACGGGCGGCGACGGGTTGCACACGTTCAACATCAGCACGGCGACGGCGATCGTCGTCGCGGCGGCCGGCGTCCCGATCGCGAAGCACGGCAACAGAAGCGTGACGAGTTCCAGCGGTTCGTCGGAGGTACTGCAGACGCTGGGCGTGAACCTGCAGCTCTCGGCCGAGCAGGTGGCCCGTTGCATCGACGAGGTCGGCATCGGCTTCTGCTTCGCCCCGCTGCACCACTCCGCCATGAAGCACGTCGCCGGCGTTCGCAAGGGGCTCGGCGTGCGAACGATCTTCAACCTGCTGGGGCCGCTCGTGAACCCCGCGGGGGCGGCGTTCCAGCTGCTCGGGGCGTCGTCGGTGGCGAACGCCCGGTTGATCGCCGGAGCGCTCGCACAACTCGGTCGGAAGCGAGCGGTCGTCGTCTGCGGGAACGACGAGTTGGACGAGGTCGCGCTGTGGGGGAGGACGACTGCTTTCGAGGTGACGCCCGAGGGGATCGTCGAACACGTCTGGAGGCCGGAGACGTTCGGACTGCCCGGCTGTTCGGCGGACGACCTCCGCGTCGAGTCGAGCGAGGAGAGCGCGGCCGTGATTCGCGGCATCCTGGCGGACGAGGCGACCCCGGCACGGCACGTCGTGCTGGCGAACGCCGCGGCCGCGCTGTGGACGGTCGGTCGGGCGACGTCGCTGCCGGAGGGGGTCGCGCAGGCGGCTCGGGCGATCGAGTCCGGAGCCGGCAGGAAGACGCTCGAAGCTCTCGCGGCGGCGTCGAACGGGTGAGTCGGAGCGACGGAGGGTGTCCCGACTGCGGCTGCCTTGTTTCCCCCTCGCCCCCTCCTATAATCGGCGCTGCCTGATGGTCCTTTCACCCCGGACGCCTGCGGAGCGACCCATGGGCGAGTGGTTCCAGAACCTGTTCTCAGCGGTCTTCACCGTGCTCCACGGAATGTGGGTGACGATTCGCACGATGGGCAGGACCTACGGCCGCCGGGCGTTCACCGAGGTGTACGAGTACCCGGAGGTAGCCGTTCCGGTGAAGGCTCGGTACCGGGGGTTCCACCGCTTCGACCTCACGACCTGCATCGGCTGCGAGAAGTGCGCCGTCGCCTGTCCGGTCGACTGCATCTACATCGAGAAGGAGAAGTCCCCGGTCGGCAAGGGCTTCCGGGTGGACAACTTCACCATCGACTACACG
Source organism: Planctomycetaceae bacterium (assembly GCA_028284885.1). Lineage (GTDB taxonomy): Bacteria > Planctomycetota > Planctomycetia > Planctomycetales > Planctomycetaceae > JANQQW01. The sequence continues at coordinate 9,491 of JANQQW010000011.1, read as the reverse complement.
AAGTGCATGTTCTGCGCCCTGTGCGTGGATCCCTGCCCGGTCGACTGCATCTTCATGGGGTCGAACTTCGACCTGAGTTGCTACAGCCGCGACGGGTGCATCGTGGACTACGCGAAGTTGCCGCTGGAGGTGGCGTGGGGTCAGGCGACCCTGAACCCGACGGCCGTCGCGGAGTCCAAGGTGTTGTACGAGCCGGTCTGGGTGAAGGGCGAGCCGAGTCCGTTCGAGCCGGTCGAGTCCTGAGAGCGAGGAGACGGCGGTGAACTCGACGATCTCCCCGCGAACGCGGTTCTACACGCCGGAGGAGGCGAGCCGCATGCTCCCCCTCGTGGGGGCGATCGTCTCCGACGTCGTCGAGTTGTACGCCGACGTCCACGAGCGACGCGGACGGCTGGCGCTGATCCGACAGCAGCGGCAGCGTTCCGAGGACGACAACCCGTACGAGGCCGAACTCCGGCAGTCGGAGGCGGACCTCGACGCCGACGTCGCCAAGCTGGACGAGTACGTCGACGAGCTCCTCGTGCTGGGGCTCGAACTTCGCGACCCGGTCACGGGTGTCGTCGGCTTTCCGTCTCTCACGGACGGTGAGGAAGTCCGGCTCTGCTGGCGTCTCGGTGAGGACGAGGTCGGGCACTGGCAGTCGCTGGACGCCGGCATCCACGACCGCCGCACGCTCGACGACGGTTACGAACTCGGGGACGACGAAGACGAAGGGGTGGACGCGTGATCGAAATCCTCGGACACCTCGTGGCCTTCGTGATCGTGGCGATCGCCGCGCTGATCGTGCCGCTGCTCATCGGCCGACTCGTCCGCCCCTCGCTGCCGACGCCGGAGAAAGAGGCGATCTACGAGTGTGGCGAGCCGACGATCGGCTCGAGCTACGTGCAGTTCGACCTGCGGTTCTACACGGTCGCACTGCTGTTCATCATCTTCGACGTGGAGGTGGCCTTCTTCTTCCCGTGGGCCGCGATCTACGGGGGGGCCACGCACCTGGCGGACAGCCGGCTGGACATGGCCGCCCGTGAAGAGGTTACGGCGAAGCTGCTCAACTCGCCCGGCCCGGTGGAACCACTCGCCGCGCCGGCCGCGTTCGACCTCGCGTTGCTCGGCTTCTGCGACCTGCTGGTCTTCTTCGGCGTGCTGCTCGTCGGCTTCGCCTACGTCTGGAAGCGTGGCGACCTCGACTGGGTTCGTGCCCTCGTCGACCGGGCCAAACAGGCCCCCGCCCGGCCGAGCACGCCACCGACCCTCGAACAACGTCAGCGCGAGCCGCAGACGGTCGCCTGAACCTCGCCTCGGACGTCGCGATGACCATCGAAGAGATCCACCAGCTGCTCGTCGACGAGTTCGGCAGCGACGCGATCCTTGCTCTCGTCACCGACAGGATCGACCCGTGGATCGAGGTCGCTCCGTCGTCCATAGTCGACGTCTCGGTGTTCCTGCACGACGACGACCGGCTTCGCTTCGAGCACCTCAACAACCTCTGCGGCGTCGACTACCTCGAGCCGGACGCGAAGAAGGCGAAGACGTTCGAGCACGAGCCGCACCTGCAGGTCGTCTACCACCTGCAGAGCTACGTCCACAAGCTTCGGTGCGTGGTCAAGGTGAAGCTGCCAAGGTGGAAGGACGACGTCGAAGGCGAGCTGCCGGAGTGCCCGTCCGTCTCGTCGGTCTGGGAGATCGCGGACTGGCACGAACGCGAGTGCTACGACCTCGTCGGCATCCGCTTCACCGGCCACCCCAACCTCCGCCGCATCCTCTGCCCCGAGGACTGGGTCGGCCACCCGTTGCGGAAGGACTACGAGATGCCGTTGGAATACCACGGGATTCGAGGAAAGTGAGTCGGTTGGTTGTGGCCAGTTGTCCGTTGTCAGTGGTCCGTTGTCGTTGGTCGGTGGAGTCGGCTCTGCAATCGGGAGTCGATTGTGGCGAGAACGCAGTTCGAGGAACTTGAGGTCTACCAGTTGGCCGAGAGAATTGCCGATGCGGTATGGGAGATCGTTTCCGGGTGGAGTGAGTTCCCACGACGAACGGTCGGCTCTCAACTCGTGCGTTCGGCGGACAGCATCGGAGCCAACATCGCGGAAGGCACCGGTCGAGGGACCTACAAGGAGAACAAGAGGTTCGTCCGAATCGCTCGTGGATCTCTCAACGAGACGAAGCACTGGTTGAGGCGGGCGTGGCGACGCAATCTGCTGACCGACGAACAAGTCGACACGCTGAAGCCGATGACCGATGAATTGGCCCCACGACTGAATGCCTACCTCCGCTCGATCGGCAAGACGAGTCGCGCCAACACGACCGACGAAGCCTGACGCCTGCGCCAACTGACAACGAACCACTGGCAACTGACCAAGCTCGAAAGCCGTCCCCAATGTCGACCGTCGTGCAGGAAACCGACCAGCGCGTCATCGAGTTCGACGTGCGCACCGACGAGATGCTCGTCAACATGGGGCCGCAGCACCCCAGTACGCACGGCGTGCTCCGGTTGCTGCTGCGGACCGACGGCGAGGTCGTCCACGAGGTCACTCCGCACATCGGCTACCTGCACCGGTGCGCCGAGAAGATCGGCGAGAACCTCTCCCCGCCGCAGTGGATTCCCTACACCGACCGGATGGACTATCTGGCCGGGATGAACATGAACCTCGGCTTCTCGCTCGCCGTCGAGAAACTCGTGGGGATGGAGGTTCCGGAGAAGGCGATGGTCGTCCGCGTGCTGATCGCGGAACTCGGCCGGATCGCCAGCCACCTCGTCGGCATGGGGGCCTACGGGCTCGATCTCGGGTCGTTCAGCCCGTTCCTGTACGCCTTCCGCGAACGCGAGATCATCCTCGACCTGTTCGAGGAGGTCTGCGGAGCCCGGCTGACGTACAGCTACATCACGCCGGGCGGCGTCACGCACGACTTGCCGGCGGAGATCGACATCCCGCCGGGTCTCGCCGCGCTGACCGGCCGCAAACCCACGGAGCGACGGCCGTTCCTCGAGGTGGTCGAGATGTTCCTGTCGTGGCTGGAGCCGCGGATCAAGGAGTACCACACGCTGCTCACGCGGAACGCGATCTTCGTCCGGCGAACGGCGAACCTCGGCATCCTGTCCCGCGACCAGGCGGTCGGCTTCGGTTGTACCGGGCCGGTCCTGCGGGGCAGCGGCGTCGACTGGGACCTCCGCCGCGACGGCGAGCCGATCTACACCCGCATGTACGACGGGTACGAGTTCGAGGTGCCGGTTGCCCCGTTCGACGACGCCCCCCGCGTCGCGGTCCTCGGCGACAACTGGTGCCGCTTCTACGTCCGCATGATGGAGGTCGTGCAGGCGATTCGCCTCGTCCGGCAGGCGATGGAGAAGTACCCGACTGCCGAGGGCGAGGCCCGCATCCCGTACAAGCTGAGCAACAAGCTCCCGAACGACGAGTGCTACCTCGAGACCGAGTGCCCCCGAGGGGCGATGGGCTTCTACCTCGTCGGCACGGGCAACGCCGAGCCGTTCCGGGCCCGGGCGAAGAGCAGCTGCTTCTGCAATCTCGCCGTCACGCACGACATCTCCCGCGCGACGCTGCTCGCCGACATCCCGGCGAACGTCGGCTCGCTGGACATCGTGATGGGCGAGATCGACCGCTGAGTTCGCCCGCCACGAGTTTCGGCGGCGTCGTCCTCTGCGGTGGCGAGAGCCGACGGATGGGGCGGCCGAAGGCGGACCTCCCGTTCGGCGACGAGACCATGCTGCAGCGAGTGGTACGGATCGTCGGCGGGGTCGTCGGTCCGGTCTGTGTCGTTGCTGCTCCCGGCCAGTCGTTGCCACGGCTTCCCGAGACCGCGCTCGTGGCTCGAGACCACGAGGCGGGACTCGGACCGCTCGCCGGGATTCGAGCGGGACTGCAGGTGCTGTCGGACCACGTGGACGCTGCTTACGTTTCCTCCTGCGACGTGCCGCTGCTGCAGACTCGATTCGTCGAGCGGTTGACCGAGTCGCTCGGCGACGCCGAACTGGTCGTTCCGCGGGACGGGACGTACCATCATCCTCTCGCGGCGGTGTACCGGACGTCGCTCGTCGACCGGGTGACGTCGCTGCTCGACGCGGATCGGAGGCGGCCGTACTTCCTGGTCGAGGAGTCCGACGCGCAGGTGGTCGACGTCGAGGAGTTGCGAGAGGTCGATCCCGAGCTTCGCTCTCTCCGTAATCTGAACACCCCTGAGGACCACGCTGCCGCGCTCGCGGCGGCGGGACTGCCGAACCCCTTGGAGTCCTGAACGACGATGCCGTCCGACGTTCGCATGCGAGGCTTCGAGCGACGTAGCACGGTGGACGAGGCCGTGGCGTGGGTCGACGAGCACGCGCGGCCGCTGCCGTCGGAGTCGGTGTCGCTCGAGTCGGCGTACCGCCGTGTCTCGTCGGTGGACGTGCCCGCGGCGATCGACGTTCCCGCGTTCGACCGCTCGGCGATGGACGGCTACGCGGTGGTCGCCGAGGAGACGGTCGGGGCGGGGGAGTACAACCCGCTCTCGTTCCGGGTCGTCGGCGAGTCGCTTCCGGGCCGTCCGTCCGACGTCGGTGTCGAGTCCGGGACGGCCGTGCGAATCATGACGGGGGCCCCGGTCCCGGTCGGGGCAACGGCCGTGGTCCCGGCGGAGTACGCCTCGGAGAGCGAAGGTCTGGTCGAACTGACGACCGCGATCGCCCCGGGCAAGAACGTCGGACGTGTCGGCGAAGACGTTCGGACGGGCGACGTGCTTCTCCCGCGAGGAAGTTGGCTGCGGCCACAGGACGTCGGGCTGCTCGCAAGCACCGGCGTGGCGGAGGTCGAGGTCGTCCGTCGTCCGCGGGTGCGGCTCGTCGTGACGGGAGACGAACTGGTTCGACCGGGCGAGGAACGTGGACCGTACGCGATCTTCGAGTCGAACTCGTTCGTCGTCCGGTCGCTCGTCGAACGAGACGGAGGCGTGCTGGAGTCGCAGCGGGACGTCGTCGACGACCGCGAAGCCGTGCGCGAAGCGGTCACGGACGGAGGTGCCGACGTCGTGTTGGTCTCAGGGGGATCGAGCGTCGGTTGCGAGGACCACGCCCCGAACGTCGTCGCGGAGGCCGGCGAGTTGGCGATCCACGGCGTGGCGATGCGGCCGTCGAGCCCGGCCGGACTCGGGCGGGTCGGCGAGTTACTCGTATTCCTGCTTCCGGGCAACCCGGTGTCGTGTCTCTGCGCGTACGACTTCTTCGGCGGTCGGGCGATCCGTCGCATGGCAGGGCGGTCGGGCGCGTGGCCGTACGAACCGCGCGTCGGCACGCTGTCGCGGAAGATCGCGTCGGCCGTCGGGCGAACGGACTACTGTCGTGTCCGGTTCGACGACGAAGGCCGAGTGGAACCGCTCGCGCTCAGCGGCGCGTCGATCCTCTCCTCGACGGTGCGGGCGGACGGCTTCGTCGTCGTGCCGGCCGAGTGCGAGGGGTACGCCGCGGACGCGACCGTCGAGGTTCACTGCTACGAACCACGGAGTTGACGGTGGCGGAACGGGACGACGCATCGCGGCAGTCGCAGTTCCTCGACGTCGTCGGCCGGGACGAGGCGACCCGACGCTTCCAGGAAGTCCTGACGTTGCGGCCGGTCGAGGCCGAGACGGTCGAATTGGCCGACGCCGTCGGACGTGTGCTGGCGGCCGACGTCGTCTCGACGATCGACGTGCCGGGGTTCGACCGTTCGAACATGGACGGGTTCGCCGTGCGTGCGGCGGACACGGCGGGGGCCATGGAGGAGCGTCCGACGCTTCTGGGGCTGAACGACGAGGTCCTCGCGCCGGGCACGGTCCCCGAGGTCGGCGTCGAGTTCGGGACGGCGACGCCGATCGCCACGGGTGGCGTCGTACCGCGCGGGGCGGACGCCGTCGTGATGATCGAGGACACCGAGGTCACGGGCGAGGGGGACGACGTCCGACTGGTCGTGCAGCGGTCGGTGGCGGCGGGCGAGAACGTCACGTTCGCCGGGACCGACGTGGCGACCGGCGAGACGGTCGTCCGTGCCGGGGTCGTGCTCACCTCCCGCGAGGTGGGTGTGCTCGCGGCCGTGGGACGGACGACGGTCGAGGTGGTGGGGCGGCCGCGGGTGGCCGTGGTCTCGACGGGGAACGAGGTCGTCCCGCCCAGCGGGACGCTACCAGTCGGATCGGTGTACGACTCGAACCTCTCGATCCTCTCGGCAGCGGTCGAGGAACTAGGTTGCGAGGCGGTTCCGCTCGGTGTGGTCGCGGACGACGAGGCCCGGTTGAGAACCGTGCTGGAAAAGGCGCTCGCCTGCGACGCGGCGGTGTTGTCGGGGGGGACGTCGAAGGGGACGGGCGACCTGTCGTACCGGGTGGTCAGCGAACTGAACGACCCGGGCGTCGTCGCGCACGGGGTCGCGCTCAAGCCGGGGAAGCCGGTCTGCCTCGCGGTGACGAACGGCAAGCCGGTGGTCGTGCTGCCGGGGTTCCCGACGTCGGCCATCTTCACGTTTCACGAGTTCGTCGCACCGGTCCTGCGAGCTCTCGCCGGGCGAGGACCGGAACGCCGGACGACGGTGTCGGCTCGGGTGCCGATGCGAGTCAACTCGGCTCGCGGCCGAACGGAGTACGTCCTCGTCGGTCTGGTGCACGAGGCCGACGGCGAGGGCGTCGTCGCCTACCCGATGGGAAAGGGCTCCGGGTCGGTCACGACGTTCAGCGCTGCGGACGGCTTCTTGGTGATCGACCAGCAGACGGAGTACGTCGACGGCGACAGTGTGCACGCGGTGACGTTGCTGGGCCCGGACGTGCGGCCGGCCGACCTCGTCGTCGTCGGCAGCCACTGCGTCGGCATGGACCGGTTGTTGTCGCACGTCGTCGCGCGGGGGTTCACAGTCAAGGTGATGCACGTGGGGAGTCGCGGTGGACTGCGGGCGGCGAGCCGAGGCGAGTGCGACGTGGCCGGCATGCACCTGCTCGACCCGGCGACCGGCGAGTACAACCGGACGCTGCTGCCGGACGGCGTCGAGCACGTGCCCGGCTACCGCCGGATGCAGTGCCTGCTTCACCGGCCGGACGACGACCGGTTCGCCGGGAAGTCGCTCGAGTCCGCGCTCGAGGCGGCCGTGACGGACCCGAACTGCCGGATGATCGGTCGCAACGCGGGGAGCGGAACGCGCATCGTGCTGGACGAGTTGCTCGGTGACCGGCGGCCGCCGGGGTATCTCGTGCAGCCGAAGAGCCACAACGCCGTGGCGGCCGCGATCGCACAAGGCCGGGCCGACTGGGGACTCGCCATCGACACGGTCGCCGCGTCTCGGGGGCTCGCGACGATCCCCGTTCGACCGGAGCACTACGACCTGGCGATCCCGGCGTCGCGTCGAGACCGACCGGCCGTTCGCGCGTTGCTCGAGGTCCTCGCCGACGCGTCCGTTCGTGAGGAGCTTCGCGAACTCGGCTTCGAGGCGTGACCCGCGTCCGTCGAACGGACGAGTTCGCACTGCTACACTTCGAGCAGTCGATCCCTTCGAGAGTTCGTCATGCCGAGACTCCGTTCCCTTCTTCCGCTGGCCCCGTGGGCGGTCGTTGTCTGTTGCGGGGCGTTCGTGGGCTGCGGCGAGACGACGAGTGTGCCGGTTCTTGCCCAGGAGGACGTGTCCGGTCCGGTCGCCGAGACCGAGCCTGCCGAGGAGTCCGTCGAGGCGGGTGAGCCGCAGGGAGAGGGCGAGGACTGGCCGAGGTTTCTCGGGTTGCGAGAGACCGGCGTGTCGGGCGAGACCGGCTACGCGGACGAGTGGCCGGACGGTGGCCCGCCGGTCGTGTGGGAACGACGGATCGGCACCGGGTACAGCGCCCCCTCCGTTCGTGGCAACCGGCTCGTCGTCCACCACCGTCCGCCGGGGGGCGAGGAGATCGTCGACTGTCTTCGCGCCGACGACGGCCGACCGGTCTGGCGGTACGCCTACCCGACCTCCTACCGCGACCCGTACGGCTACAACGACGGCCCGCGGTGCACGCCGCTGCTGACGGAGGACCGCTGCTACACCTACGGGGCGGAGGGGAAGCTCGTCTGCCTGAACCTCGTGAGCGGTGAGAAGATCTGGTCGCGGGACTGCGTCGAGGAGTTCAGCACGGAGGACTACCGCATCGACGAGCACTGGTTCTTCGGCATCGGCTGCACGCCGATCCTGGAGGGGGACCTGCTGATCACGCTCGTCGGCGGGCCGAGCGACAACGCGGTCGCCGCGTTCGACAAGAACACGGGCAAGACCGTCTGGACGGCGGTCGGCAAGAGTACCTGGAACGGCGTGGAGACCGACACCGGCGACACCTACGAGTGGACCGGGGACGAGCACACCATCAGCTACTCGTCGCCGGTCGCGGCCACCATCCACGGCAAGCGGCACGTGCTGTGTCTCGTTCGGCAGGGGCTCGTCTCGCTCGACCCGAAGACCGGGGCGGTGAACTTCGCCTACTGGTTCCGTGCTCGCGTGCACGAGTCGGTGAACGCCGCGCGGCCGGTCGTCGTCGGCGACAAGGTCTTCCTCTCGGCCGCCTACAAGCTGGGAGCGGCACTGCTGCAGGTGAAGCCGGACGGCAAGAGCTACGAGGAACTGTGGCGGAGCCGTGGGCTGATGACGCACTGGTCGACCGCGGTCCACGTCGACGGCCACTTCTACGGTTTCAGTGGTCGGCATCAGCCCGAGGGCGAGTTCCGCTGCATCGCGGCGAAGGACGGCGAACTCGCTTGGTCGGCGAACGGCCTGGAACCGCTCGGCGACGTCAAGCTGAAGCAGGAGCCCGCGACCGGAAAGATCTTCGACGAAGCCGGCAAGGAGTACCCGTGGCCGTTCTACGGACGAGGGTCGGCCCTGCAGGTGGAGGACAAGTTCGTCGTGCTCGCCGAGCGGGGGACGTTGTCCCTGGTGAGGATCGACCCGGAGAAACTCGACGAGCTGGCCCGCTGCGACGCGAAGGACATCACCTACCCCGCGTGGGCGGCGCCGGTTCTCTCGCGAGGTCTTCTGTACCTGCGGGACGAGAACACCCTGCTGTGCCTGAAACTGCCCAAGAAGTCCGACGGCGAGTGAGCCGCACGACCAACGAGTGAGAACGGAGTCCCACGTGACCGACACCCGCCAGACGACCGAGCACGTGCTGTGCGTGCCCACGCTGCTGTTCCACGAGATCGGCTACTTCCAGGGATTCCAGCCGAACACGCGGCCGTACCTCGGCACGCTGCTCGACCCGGCCTACACGAGCTACCGTCCGCGCGACGAGGTCGAGGACGACCCCAGCTACAAGCAGTTGATCCCGTACTGCGTCTTCACGCACGGCGGGGAGGTGTTCCACTACACCCGCGGCAAGAGCGGCGGGGAGGATCGGCTGCACGCCAAACGGTCGATCGGCATCGGCGGACACGTCTCCACGGAGGACGCGGCCACCGGCTCGGCGTACGACGAGGGGATGCGTCGCGAGATCGCCGAGGAGGTCTACCTCGAGTCGGAGTGGACGGAGCGCTG
>JANQQW010000397.1 GCA_028284885.1 Planctomycetaceae bacterium | reverse complement strand
TCACCAACCTGTTGACATACCTCCCCGACCGGGGAGACACGCTCACGGCCCCGTGGTGCAACCCGCACCACGGGGCCGTCACGCTGCGCAAGGCAGGCCTACTCACGAACCGAAGCGTACGCGGACCTCAAGCGCGGAGAACAGGCGGCAGTCGAACAGTCCGCGGCTCACTGGGGCAGCAACCGTGTCAGGCCGGTCGCCCAGAGGTCTCCAGCATCGACTCGACCGCCTCGACCAGGTCGGCGTAGTCGAACGGGCTCGGCAGGGTGGCCTCACTGGTCGAGCTGGTGGACTCGTCCGTCGGAAAGCGCGCAGGGGCCGGAATGCGACCAATGACGACCCGGGGGACGCACTCCCAACCGTTCGGCACCTTCTCGTTCTGAAGGACGAGGACGTCGGGTCCGGCGGACGGTGAGCAGGTGGCCGGCGAGAGCCGGTCGACGACGACGTTCTGCGGCTCGAAGATCGCCGAGAGGACGTCGCGCGTGTCGGCCAAGCCGTCGACGAGAACGACGCGAGGGTCGGTGGGCACGGGCAGAGTCCGCGTGGGGAGGGAATTGGGGGGCGGCCTCGGCCAAGGCCGGACGGTCCGTCCCGCGGGGCGCGGCGGAATCTACCCGAGGAACGGGCGGCGTGTCAAAAGCAGTTCGCACGCCCGCGAGCGACACCGTCGACTCGATTCAGGGGCCCGACCCGTCGTCAGCCGACCAGACGTCCACCCCGTCGTCGACCGGATGGGGCGGTGGAGGAGACTGTTCGGGCGGGGGCCGACCGGATGCGACCGGTTCGACGAAGACCGCCGCGGAGTCCGGTGCGAAGACGCGATCGTGGTGCTCGGCGTGCAGCCGGTAGGTCGTGCTGTGACCGGCCGGTTCCAAGTAGACCGGTACGCGAGCGCACCCCGTCATCGCGACGAACACCAACAACACGGTCTGCGAACGAATCGGCACAATGGACTCCCTTCCCTCTGGGAATCGGAAGCCACCCGTGGTTCGAGGACGAAAGTCGCCGCTCTCGACGAGATCAGGCCGGTCCCCGTACGCGGGAGACCGGCCTGTGTCGTTTGGGCAGGCTGGGTAGGACGCGGCCTACTTGGCGGCGGCGAACTTCGCGGCCACGGCGTCCCAGTCGACGACGTTCCAGAACGCCGAGATGTAGTCGGGGCGGCGGTTCTGGTAGTTGAGGTAGTAGGCGTGCTCCCAGACGTCGAGGCCGAGGATCGGCTTGCCGGAGATGCCGGCGACGTCGGCCCCCATCAGCGGGCTGTCCTGGTTGGCGGTCGAACCGACCTTGAGGGCCCCGCCGTCGACGTACAGCCACGCCCAGCCGCTGCCGAAGCGGGTGGCGGCGGCGTTGGCGAACTCGGTCTTGAAGTGGTCGTAGCTGCCGAAGGCGGCGTTGATCGCCTCGGCGAGTTCCCCGGTCGGCTCCCCACCCTTCTCCGGGCCCATCACGCTCCAGAAGAGCGAGTGGTTGGAGTGGCCGCCGCCATTGTTGCGAACGGCGCCCTGCTTGTCGGCCGGCAGGCTCGAGAGGCCGCTGATCAACTCGTCGACGCAGTCCGGCACGTCGTGCCCCTCGACGGCGGCGTTCAGCTTCGCGACGTAGCCGGCGTGGTGCTTGCCGTGGTGGATCTCCATCGTCTGCGCATCGACGTGGGGCTCGAGCGCGTCGTGGGCGTAGGGAAGATCGGGGAGAGAGTAGGCCATCCTGAAGGCTCCTTCGTCTGTTCGCGGAGAACGTAGGCGTGTCGCATTCGAGCGGCACGAACGACCCTCTGTGGACCGCCGCCCGCTCGCTGCATTGTAGGGTCTCGAACCGCGCTCACAACCGCTCGCGGAGGACGGACTCAAGAGGTGGCGACGAACGCCACGTAGTAGAACCACAGCCCGGTCACGGACGTCAGCGTGATGTCGATCGTCGAGGCCCAGGCCAGCACCCGGTGGAGCGAACTGTGTTCTCCGGGAGTCGGCGGGCTCGGGAACCGGCGCAACGCCAAGACGATGGTCACCGCCCACAGAACGGGGGTGGAGATGGCGAACACGAGGTGGATGCGGAGAACGCCGCGAACGGCGTCGAGCTGTTCGCCGGAGAGCCGCGGGTTCGCCGGATCCTTGTTGACGACGTTCTCCCAGCCGCCGTGGACGAGTTGCAGATCGACCTCGAAGGCCGCCACGGCGAGCAGCAGCACGACCGCCAGCGTCAGCTGAAGCGTCTTGTGCAGTTGGAACCGCCGGCCGAACTTCACGCTGTAGACGCTGAACAGCAGCACGGGGACGACGAGCACGAGCGCGCAGACGACGACGTCCAGCATGAGCGAGGCGTCGTAGCCCAGGAAGCCGTGTTGCAACATGTGCTGCATCCGTCCGTTCGGTTCCGACGTTGAAACCGCGTCGGTGTCGAGAGTCTAGGCGGCCGGACGCGTCCCGCAAGTCCACGCCGTCGTGGCGACCAACTGAGTCAGTAGAAGGCGTAGTGCAGGTAGACGGCCGTGCTGCAGAGGAGTCCCGCCCAGAACAGGTCGTTGGCGACGACCGCCCACACGCCCTCGGACGACCTGAACCGGCCGATCATGCCCGGGACGAACATCGCGAACGTCCAGAGGGCGGCCAGAATGCCGGACGTCCGGGGCGTGACCGCGTCGACGGTGATGTGCAGCCAGCCGAGGCCGGCGAAGACGGCGATGGAGACGGCCGCCTTCCCGAACAACCACAGGACGTCGCTGCCGCTGTGGCCACCGAGCGCGGCCCACGTCATGCTCGACTGCTCGGGGTTGGTCGACGTCCCGAGGCTGATGAGCACGTACGCCACGGCCGAGAGGCCGATGACGAACACCACGCGGTGGAAGAAGTTGAGCTGCGGGCCGAATCGGCGGTTCAGCCAGTTGAGTCGTGCACGCTGCGTTTCGACGTAGGCCGCGATCGTTGCCCGGTCCGCCTCGCGGAGCTTCACGTCGTCTCCGGCCACGTTCGTCACCGTGACGTCCGGCAGCTTGACGCGTTTCGTCGTCGCGAGTTTCGGCGACTCGACGACTTTGCCCTCGTCGCTGTCCATCAGGACGTCGTAGACGGCGCGGTTCATGTCGGCGGCCCGGTGGTAGGCGACCTCGGCGACCCACGACAGGGCGACGCCGGCGACGATGGCGGCGATCGCCCCCGCCCCGGTCCCCCGCTTCCAGAACATGCCCATGAAGAACGCCACGAGCAGGCCGGGCGTGAGGTAGTTCTGGTAGTTCGCGATCACGAGGAAGAAGTTCCGATCGCTGTTGGGGTTGAGCCCGAAGATCGCCAAGAGCGCCGCCAGAATGCAGAGTCCGACGATCGTCACGCGGCCGAACCGGATCAGTTCCCGGTCGGGGGCCTCGGGTCGCACGTACTTCTTGTAGATGTCGATCGTGAAGATGGTGGCGGCGGAGTTCATCATCGAGTCGATCGACGAGAGCAGCGCCCCGATGACGCCGGCGCCGACGAGGCCGACGAGGCCGTAGCCGATGGGGACGACGTAGCCCACCAGGCGGGCGAAGGCGGCGTCGGGCTGCACGCCCTGCACGTTGTCCCGGTTGAAGAGGTAGAAGGCCGCGACGCCGGTCGAGATCGAGACGATCGGGATCAACAGCTTGAGGAATCCGGCCGCGATGATGCCGACCTTGGCCTCGTTGTCCGAGCGTGCCCCGAGGGCCCGTTGCACGATGAACTGGTTGGTACCCCAGTAGAAGCAGTGCATCGCCATCAGGCCGGTGAAGACCCCCGTCCACGGCAGGTCGGCGTCGCTGGCGGGCAGGTACAGGTGCATCTTCTGGTCGGCGAGAATCTCCGCACCGTCGAGCGACATCATCACGCTCCAGCCGCCGAGCAGAGAGAACGTCCGCACGCAGATGAAAATGCCGGCGAACAGCAGCAGGATCGACTGGAACACGTCCGTCCAGACGACCGCTTTGAGTCCACCGAAGATCGTGTAGGTCGCCGAGACGAACGCGAGGGCGCAGACGAAGATCGCGTAGTAGGTCGTGTTCACGACCCGCTTCGGCGGCGGGTCGAACGTCTTCCCGGCGGCCTCCTCCTCGGCGGTCCCGATCGGCACGTCGAGCGGGTTGCCCGCCTGGACCTGCGCCGCCTCCCCGCCGATCAACTCGCAGATCGTCCGCGACCCGATGTAGAGCCCCGGCACCATCTGCACGTAGGCCATGATGACCACCATGATGATCGCGTAGGCGACGCGGCTGCGGTCGTCGTACCGGCGGCCGAGGTACTCCGAGAGCGTGAAGACGCCCAGCTTCCGGTAGACCGGCAGGAACAGGTAGCAGAGGACCATCAGGCCGAAGACGGCCCCGTACTCGAAGTGGGCCTGGAAGTAGCCGATGCTGAAGCCGATGCCCAGCATGCCGACGAGGTGGTTCACCGAGACGTTGCTGCCGAAGATCGACCCGGCGACGCCCCACCACGGGATGCCGCGGCCGGCGAGGAAGTAGTCCTCGGACGTCTCCTCCTTCCGCCCGGCGATCAGGCCGACGATCATCACGCCGAACAGCACGGTGAAGAAGACGACCAGCTCGACCGGCTGGAGGATGTCGAGAGCGGTGTCGGGCATGGGTGGCGAGCGCGGCGAGGGGAGCGACCAAACGAAAACGGCGTCGCCCCGAGAGGCGACGCCACAACATAACAGGAACCGTGGTCGCG